>JBKOYV010000343.1:0-13862 GCA_046725585.1 Gemmatimonadota bacterium
GGCGTCACGAAGATTGGCGTATTGTTGAGGTCATCGCCCTCGCTCGACCAGACGTTGCCGGCATCGACAAACACGACGAACTGAACGAACTCGGTAAGCACCGTCGGGCGCCAGCGCAGCTCGACGTTACCTACGGCCGCCGCAGTGCCGCCGGTCGGGACAGCTCGCCAGCCCGTGCTGTCCGGCGGAAGTGCCCAGAGGAGCGTGTCACGCAGGACTTTGATCCGAACGCTGTCGGCGAGGTAGACGCGCATGCCGATCTCGTTCTGGCGAAAGCCGCGCACGGTGGTCGCGCCGCCCGCGAAGAGACGTTCACCCTGCGGAATGAACGAAGCGCCCGGAAGCGTCGTGACCACTCCACCCTGTGCACGAAGCGCCAGCACTGTCCGTGCCGCAATGGGGTAGTAGGCGGCGGCGTTGATGCGAGCGCCGGCGACCTGTTGCCGGACCGCCGTGCCGAGCCATTGCGGCGCGATTCGAAGCTCGACGCGCAGCGACTTGCCGCGCGCGGGATCGAGCGGCACGTCGGTGTTGTCGAACGTCGTGAGGATGCTCGCGAGGCCGAACGGGAGCGCTTGGGTGAACTGCTCGCGATCGGCGGCGACACACGCCGAGAACGTCGCGCACAATACGGCCGGCTCGGCCTCGGTGCGCGCGTAGCTCAGGTCGTACGCCAGCGCGCCGCTCCAGTACTTGCCGTACTTGCGGGTGAGCGATGCCGATCCGCCGAGGTAGGTCGTCTTGAGGTACGCGAGGTACTCGGACCGGCGCTCCGTGTACAGCGAGACGGACTTGGCCCAGCGGCGGCGGCCTAACGCCGGGATCGCGTACGTGCCGCCGACATAGTAGTTCAGCCGAGTGCTGTAGGGGTCCGCACGCACGTCGCTCGAGCAGAAGCTCGGCGCGAAGTCGAGCGGAGCCCCTACCGCCACCTTCGACAGATTCACTGTAGCCTCGAAACGGCCAGGCGTTCCGAACACGGCTGTCCGGCTCGCCTGGAGCTGAAGCCGGAAACAGTCGAGCGTGCCGTAACCAACCCGTGTTCGCAGCTCGTTCGACGTCCCCTCGACGACCGCCACGTTCACGTTGGTTGTGCCGTCGCCATCCGCGCTCCTCGTGCTGTCGAGCGTGATGCGAATGTCGTCGAAGAGCCCCACGGCGTCGAGGTTCTGCCGCGCGTCGGCTAGCTCCTGCGTGCCGAGCACGGCACCGGGTTGGAGATGCGTTAGGCGCGCCACACGTTCGGGCGAGATGCGGGGCGCCGTGCTGTCGAGGCCGCGCGCGTCGACGCGCACCTCTCCCACGCGGAGGCGCGTCCCCATGGTCACGTCGATCCACGCCATGGCGCGCCGCCGAGCCGAATCCGCCCGTTCGCCCGCGCGCGCGCTCGCGGCGAGGTAGCCCGCTCGGCGCAAACCGGCCACGATCGCCGCGCTCGAGGCGTCCAGCGAAAACCGATCGAGCGGGTCGCCCGGCTGAAGCTTGATGCCGCGCCGGATGCGAGACCGAATCGCGGAGTCGGCCACGCCGCGGATCTCGATCGAGTCGACGAGCACGGGCTCGTTCTCGCGAATCCTGAACTTCACGTGCACGGCGTGCGTCGGCGTGCGCTCGAGGGTCGTGTCCACGACCGCGCGCGGGTAGCCCTTGCGCCGATAGAACAGCATGAGGCGCGCGACATCGCGGAGCAGCGCACCCTGCGCCAGGCATCGACGCGTGCCGAAGAACCGGGTGAAACGCCGAGTGCCTGACGAGGGCGCCGTTTCGATGGTCGCCTCGAGCGTCTGGGATGGCACGGCCTTGTTGCCCTCGAACGAAACCCTGCCCACCTCGGGCGCGGACCCCTCGCACCCGTTGGTCTGCGCGAGCGTGCGACGCGGGGCTAGGGGTAACACGAGAACAAGCGCCATTGCGAGCACCGCGTGGCTCAGTCGTCTTCGCGGGCGCGCTGCGCCATCGGATATGAGCACGGGTCCTGGGCGGCCGCGCTGGCCTGGGTCGTTCCTAGGTTGCGCCCGGCGTTCTGCGTAGCCCATTGGTCCAAGGTGTACTGTGCGCCGTGTCCGCTTCGCGCGCATGGTGAGGACGGATCGTGGCCGCGCTCCGCGGCTGGACCGTGAGTCCCATGACCGCTGCGACGCCTTCGACCGAACGACCGAGCCGTGCCTCATCTTCACGCGACGATTCCGCCGCGATCGATGAGCATACGTTCGCGACTCCCGCGTTTCCATTCGATGCCGGACCCTACGCGCGGTTTCCGGCGCCGTTGGGGAGGACCGACACCGACCTCGGCCACGTACGCCGCCGTGCCGTCGTCGCGGTCATCATCGCGTGGGTACCGTTGGTCGTGCTCGCCACCGCGGAGGGCCTCGCGGTTGGTCGCAATCCGCGTGAGTCGTTCCTGCTCGATGTCGCGGTCCACGCCCGGTACCTGGTGGCGTTGCCGCTGCTGATCATCGCCGAGTACGTCGCGCTGCCAAAGCTCGGTGTGATCGTTAGGCACTTCGTCGCGTCGGGCCTGGTGCCGCCGGGCGAACATGCCCGCTACGCGGCGCTGATGGAATCCAGCAGGCGGCTACTGTCCTCTTCGTTGGTGGCAGTGGTCATCCTGGTGCTCGCCTATGCGTCGACGCTCCGCCTCTCCGATCTCGTGCATCCAACGTCGATCGATACGTGGCTGGCGCCGATCGTGGACGGCGTGCACACCATGTCCCTCGCCGGAAAGTGGCGCGTGTTCGTGAGTCAGCCGCTGTATGTCACTGTCTTGGGACTGTGGGTGTGGCGCGCGATCGTGTGGGGTCGATTCCTCTATAAGGCGACGCGACTCGACCTGCGACTCGTCGCACCACATCCCGACCACATGGGCGGCCTCCGATTCGTCAACGCCTCGGCGCGTGCGTTCCCGATGGTGGCATTCGCGATCGCGACGGGCGTCGCCGGAAACGTTGCCCAGCGTGTGCTGATCGACAAGCAATCGGTGACGGACTACCTGCAGAGCATCGTCATGACGATCGTGCTGACGATCGCGATGTTCATGGGACCGCTCGTCACGCTCGCAGGACCGCTGCGGCGGCTCCGGACAGCGGGCATGCTGCTCTACGGCGCGCTGGCGTTGGACGTGGGCGCCCGTTTCGAGCGCCAGTGGCTGCGATCCGGTGAGACCATATCGGACGACTCGCTGCACTCATCGGACTTCTCGGCCGTAGCAGACCTCAACGCGATCGTGGCGAATGTCGCCGACATCAGGTCCGTTCCGATCGACGTGAGAGGCGCGGCGCGGCTCATCCTCGCGACGTGCCTGCCGTTCGTGCCGATTGCGTTGGCCATCATGTCGTTCGCCGAGATCGTGAAGTTCGCGGCGAGCGTCCTGCTCTGAGACATGAGTCGGTCACACGGGCAATTCCTCTCGAGCCTAACGTTGCTCGCGGTGACGGCCACGAACGTCGTGCCCGTCGCGAGCGCGGCGCAATCGAGCCAGAGCCCGCCTCGCCCGCGAACCGGCGGCGCGATGACCGTCTCGTCCGTGGAGGTGCGGCGCGAGGACGTCTTCGACCAATCCGACAGCGCGTCGTGGATCGCCCGCGGCGCTAACCTCCTGCACGTCGTAACGAAGCCGAAGATCGTCGATCGCGAGCTCCTCATCCGCGAGGGACAGCCGTATGACTCGGTCACGGCTGCGGAGACGGCGCGGAACCTTCGCAAGCTCGGAATCTTTCGCGAGGTGTCGGTGGACAGCGTGACGTCGCCGGACGGACTCGTCGAGCGCGTCACGACACGCGACTCGTGGACGACGCAGCCGTACGTGAGCTTCAAGTCCACGGGCGATCAGATCACGTGGGGCGTGGGGATAGCCGAAAAGAACCTGCTCGGGTACCAGACCAAGATCTCGTTGCGATACACGAAGGATCCGGATCGCTCGACGACGCAGGTCGAGGTCAACGTCCCCCGCGTGCTCTTCAATCGCGTGGGGTTCACGGGAGTGTCGAACACCCTCTCGGACGGCCGCAACTCCCGCGTGACGATTTCGTCACCCTTTCTCTCGCTATCGTCGCGCGGGTCGATCACGCTCGACCTCCGGCACAACGACGAGGATGTCCTGCGATTCTTCGAGGGTGAGGACGAGGCGAGCGACACGGTCCGCCACACGCTCTGGAAAACGAATCTGAACGGGGCGTGGGCCTCGCGCGCGTCGCCGCTCGGTTTCGTCAGGTTCGGCGGCACGCTGCAGCTGCGATATGAAGACTACAGCAAGGAGCAGATCACCAAGGAAAACCGGACGCCGTTCGGCGAGTTCGAGCTCGGCGTGGACTTGAGTCGCTCGAACTATCTCGTGGCGCGTGAGTTTCGGAGTCTTGGGCCCCAGGAAGATGTGGACTTGAGCCCGACCTTTCATGTCGGCGTGTGGTTCGCCCCGAAAGCCTGGGGGTACGATCGTGGCGGGCTCGGACCGTCCGTGACGGCGCACGCTGGGTGGTCCATCCCGAACGGTTTCACGACGTTCGATCTGCGCGGGTCGTCGCTGTTCACGAGCAAGGGGCTCGACTCGGGGAGCGTCGCGACGCAGGTAACGATGGCGTTGCGTCCCACGCCTCGCCATTCCGTGATTGCCAATGTCAGCGGAGGCATGCAGAAGAACGGATATCCGGGTGAGGAGTTCGACCTCGGCCTGACGTTTGGGCCACGCGCGTACCCGATCCACGCGTTCACGGGCGACCGCGCGTTCTTCACGTCGGCCGAGTATCGCTGGGTCGCGATGCCGGACGTGCTCAAGCTGGGGCTCTTCACGTTAGGCGTCGCCGGGTTCGCGGATTACGGCGGTGCGTGGTACGACGGGTCGCCCAAACGAACCGGGAAGGATTGGGGGGTCGGGCTGCGTTTCGGCAGCCTGCGAGCGGCATCGGGGAAGGGCGCGACTCGCATCGACCTCGCGCGACGGTACGCGAACGATGCGGTGACCTCACAGTGGATCCTCGCGATCGGGAGCGGGTTCCCGTTCGAAAAGATCATCAAGTGAGCGATGCGATTGTCGTTAGGTGGTGCGCTCCTGACGGCGGTGGTGGCAGCCATCAGCGTGCCGGACGTGGCCCTCGCGCACCTGAGTCAAGCTGCGCGCCCGGACTCGACCCCCGCCGTGGTATCGAGCGTGCGAATCCAGCGCGAGAACGTGTTCGACAAGGCGGAGAGCGGGTCGTGGGTGTTTGCCGCGGCGAACAAGCTGCACATCATGACGCGCGAACACGTGGTGCGCCGTGAGCTGCTGATGCCTGTTGGTGCCCCGTTCGACTCGGCGACCGCGGCCGAGACGGCCCGCAACCTTCGGAAGCTCGGAATCTTTCGCAGGGTGAAAGTCGACAGCAGCTCGAGCGGATCCGGTCTGGTCGAGGACGTGACCACGAAAGATTCGTGGACGACGCAGGTGCAGGCGAGCTTCAAGTCGAGCGGCGATCAAATCACGTGGAATGCAGGTATCGCGGAAAAGAACCTGCTCGGGTTGCAGATCAAGGCGTCGGTGAAGTACACGAGCGATCCGGATCGCTCGACCACCCAGTTCGCTGCGTTCGTTCCGCGCGTCTGGCGAAATCGAGTCGATCTCAACACGGCGTACAAGCAGTACTCCGATGGAGAAAGCGGCGACCTCACTCTTTCCGCGCCGTTCACCACACTCACGACGCCGGTGTCGTCGACGCTCGATGTCGATTACGCGGACCGGAACGTGCTGCGGTTCTTCGAGGGTGAGGAGGAAGCGAGCGACACGTTGCGCCACCTCCTGACGAAAGGGACGCTGAACCGCGCATGGGCAATTCGCGCATCGCGGCAGGGCTACGTGAGGGTTGGCGCAAAGCTCCAACTGCGCCGCGAGAATTACGCCGATCTGGGGACGGCTATCGACGATCGATCGTTCTTTGGTGAGCTCGGGGCGGGCGTCGAGTGGAGTCGCTCGAACTTCTCCGTCGTGGAGGGATATCGGGGCCTCGGCGGCCCCGAGGATGTCGATCTGAGTGCAACCGTGCGCGGGGATGTTTGGGTCGCGCCGTCGGCATGGGGCTACGAGCGAGGTGGAATCGGGCCAGCAGTAAGGGCGAACGTCGGGAAGCTGCTGCCCTACGGGTTCGCCACCTTCCAGATGCGTGCGTCATCGCTCTTCACCAGCAAGGGTCTCGACTCGGGGAGCGTCACCGGCCAAGGGGTGCTGACGATTCTTCCTGCGCCACGACACACGATCGTGTTCAATGCACAGGCAGGTCTACAAAAGAACCCGTATCCGGGCGAGGAGTTCGACCTCGGCCTAACGTTTGGCCCGCGTGCGTACCCTGCGCACGCGTTCACCGGCGACCGCGCATTCTTCACGACGGGGGAGTACCGCTGGGTGGCCGTGCCCGAGCTGTTCAAGCTGGTGGGGATCGGGTTGGCCGGGTTCGTCGATTATGGTGGCGCGTGGTATTCGGGTTCGCCCGTGCGAACGGGAGCGGATGCCGGCATCGGCTTGCGTCTGGGCTCGACGCGGGCAGCGTCGGGGAAGGGGGCGACGCGCGTCGACCTGTCGTGGCGGTTCGCCACTGAGGAGTTCGATAAACGATGGATTCTTTCCGTTGGCTCAGGGTTTCCGTTCGATATAGCGCGGTAACGGTGTTGCCGGTCGCTCTCGTCGTGATCCTCGCGTCCGCGTGGCGCGGCCACCCGTCGCCCGGCACCGCTGGTAGCGTTAGGCACCGCACGGCCGCCGACGACAGCGCCTCGGCGACGATTCGCGAGGCCGCGCGCACCGGGACGCTTTCGGGCCTTCGGTGGCCGCGGTTCCCGTACTACCGCGACGAGCTCACTGCGCTCTACTCGGGAGCCTCATGGCAGCCGGTCTGGAGCAGGAGTGGACGGCCGACCCCGGCAGCGCAGCACGCGATCGACGTCCTCGCGAGCGCGGCGGCGCGTGGCCTCCATCCCGATGACTACGATGCTGCTCTCCTGTCGCGTCGACTGCAGGCGCTCACGGGCTCGCCGTCTCCATCAGCGCGCGATGTCGGCTGGTTCGACGCCGCCCTGTCGATCGGCGTGCTCCGCCACGTCTCGGACGTCCACATCGGGCGCGTGAATCCGAAGAACCTGGCCGTCGGCATCAACGTCGAACGGAAGAAGCTCGACCTCGGTCCGTTGCTCCGCGAGGCAGTCCGGGGCGACCGTGTGGCCGAGATGGTCCGCGACGCCGAGCCGAACTTCGTGCAGTACCGGAACCTCAAGGTCGCGTACGCTCGGTACCGCGCGCTCGCCGCCGACTCGACGCTTCCGACGGTGCGCGTCACCAAGGCGGTCCGTCCGGGTGACCCATTCCCCGGTGTCGACGCGCTTCGGGCGCGGCTCACGGCGTTAGGCGACCTGTCGGCCGAGGCGAGTGGGGGCGGAGCCACGGCGGGCGGCATGTACGACCGGACGGTGGCCGGGGGAGTCGCGCGGTTCCAGGCGCGCCACGGACTGGTCGCGGACAGCGTGCTCGGCCCCGGGACGGCCGCCGCGATCAATGTCCCAATGTCCAGGCGGCTGCGGCAGCTCGAGCTCGCCCTGGAACGAATTCGCTGGCTTCCGGCGCTCGATCAGGGCCCGTTCGTCGTCGTGAACGTCCCGGGGTTCCTGCTGTATGCCTTCGACACGTTAGGCACGGATGGCGCGCCGAGCCTCACGATGAACGTCGTGGTCGGCAAGGCCGAGGTGGGGCGGCAGACCCCGCTGTTCGAGCGCGACATGCAGTACATCATCTTCCGGCCCTATTGGGTCATCCCCCCGGGGATCCTGCGGCGGGAGATCATGCCGGCGGTGCGGCGCGATCCGGGATATCTCGCCAGCCATGACATGGAGATCTATAGCGGCTCGGGTGACACGGGGCCGGCAGTCCCCACCACGTCCGCGAACGTTGCGCGGGTGTCACGCGGCGAGCTGGGCATCCGCCGGCGTCCCGGGCCGCGGAACGACCTCGGCCTCGCGAAGTTCATCTTCC
The DNA here is from genome assembly GCA_046725585.1 of Gemmatimonadota bacterium. GTDB lineage: Bacteria > Gemmatimonadota > Gemmatimonadetes > Gemmatimonadales > Gemmatimonadaceae > JAJKIV01. The sequence goes on from JBKOYV010000343.1 coordinate 7,985, forward strand.
CGAACGACCACAACGTGTACATGCACGGCACGCCCGCGCAGGCCCTGTTTTCTCGCGCCCGCCGGGACTTCAGCCACGGCTGCATCCGGCTCGAGGACCCGGCGCGGTTCGCGGTGTGGACGCTCCGCGACCCTAACGAGTGGTCGCCCGAGCAGGTGCGTCGCGCCATGGACGGCCCTCAGTCGCGACGCGTGGACCTCGCCCGCCCGATGCCCGTGACGGTGCTGTATACGACGGCGGTCGTGCACCCGGATGGCGTGCTGGCCTTCTACGACGACGTGTACGGACACGACGCACGATTGGAGCGGGCGCTTGCCAAGGGGTACCCGTTCCCGCCATAACCGCCGGGAGACGGGAGACGGACAACCCTCGGGACGCTCATCTCGCTGAGAGAGGCCTCCCGAGGGTTTCCCGCTTCTTACCCGCTTCCCGTCTCCCGCTTCCCGCCCTGCCGTCTACCGGTACTTCACTCCGACGATGATGGGAATCCAGTCCGAGTTCGTGTTGTCGGTGTAGGCGGTGAAGTAGCGGGACTCGAGGTAGAGCGCCGCGCGTCCTACCGGGAACGCCACGCCGGCTCCGCCATTGAGGCCGAACTTGGTCTGCGAGTCGTTCTCGTAGTTGGTGGTAACGCCCGCGTTGACGCCGGTGGTAGGCGTGACGTTCACCTTCTTCTTGTTGAAGAAATGGACGCCGCCGCCGCCGAGCAGGTAGAGCGAACCATTCCGATTGGCTCCCCACTGCGCGAGGTCGACGACGCCGTCCAGGTTGCCAGACCAGATCGACCCCGTGTTGGTGTCATAGTTCGCGGTCCCACCCGGTGACGGAGTCGGCACGGCCGGCGGAACCTCGGCCGCCGTGAACGTCTTGCCGCCGTGCGAGTCGTAGGCGATGTCACCGCGTACGCCCCACCGACTACTCCTGCGTTGCCAGCCGAACGGTAGCGTAATGTTGTAGCCCGACTTGAACGCGTCTCCGTAGTCGCCGCTCGGGCTGCTCCACCCCCCCGCGAGTCCGAAGAAGAAACCTTTCCGCATGAACGCAGCCTGGGCAGCCGCTGCCGCGTTGCGGATGCTGTCTTCCCTCGCTATCGAGTCCCGGCGCGCCGCCTCGGCCTTCGCGATGGAGTCGGCTCGCGCGATCGAGTCCGCTCGCGCGATCGAGTCGCGGCGCGCCATCTCCGCTTTCGTGATCGAATCCTGTCGAGCTGCCGCCTCGGCGCGTGCGATCGAGTCACGCCGCGCAGCCTCGGCGGCAGCGATCGAATCGGCGCGAGCGGCCGAATCGCGGCGGGCGACTTCGCCCGCAGATTCCTTCTGTACGGGGATGCGTCGCTGGGACGTCGCGCGAGCTTGTGCACTCGCCGCCGTTGTCACGCCCGCCATCAGTGCAGCAACTGCTGTGAGCGACGCAGCCCGCGTCCACACATGACTCCTCATAACGCTGAACCTCCTCGTCGTCGCAGGTGTGTCGCGATGATTCCCGACCTCGATTGGACGTGACGTATCGAGGGGGAGGCGCGACGGCTTAGTATGACCGCAGTGCAAATTGCGGCACAGTGGACCATCGTCTTAGCCATCGTCACGCGCGCGCACCTGCGCCATCGACGCGTCACCGCCGCCGGGACATCCCCCGAGACGTTAGGCAGCGGCGCGCATCGATCGGCTGGCGAGTGCCCCACCGCGCACGATCACGACGGAGGCCGGGGGAACCCGGCCGAGCCGTGAGATGTCCTGAGTTCGGTGTCGCTTATCTACGAAAGTCCAATGGTCTCAGGTCGCGCTCGGCGCGATGCTGAGCCGCGGCAACCAAGCACAGGAGAACTCGACGCGCCGAGCGGTTGGCCGAGGTTGAAACACCATCGCGCGCGTCACCTGACCGGAGGGATGGGACCGATGCGAATGGCAGCAATAAGCCTTGTCGCCGCCGCGCTGGCGGCGGTGTCGACTTCCGCGAGCGCTCAGGCTGGCGCCCAGGCTACCGGGACGTCGAGCGTGGAGAAAGTCGCGCAGTACAGCACCGACCAGCTCAAATCCGAGCTCAACCTCACGGCGGACCAGCTTCCGAAGGTTCAGAAGGTCAACGTCGCGACCGCCAAACAGATGCAGCAGCTGATGGACAAATACGACGCGGATACGAGCGCCAAGGCGGCTTCGGCGCTGACGAGGGGATTGGTCTCCGCGATCCGGACGAACCAGACCGAGCTCAAGAAGATCCTGACGCCGGCCCAATGGACGCTGCATCAGCAGCACAAGTCGGAACGGCTGGCGCTGGCGCAGACGGAGGTCATGGCCTCGAACCTGGACCTCACGCGCGACCAGATCCTGGACGTTCAGCGGATCAACATGGACGGGGCGAACAAGCTGGTCGCGGCGCTCGACAAGCCGCTGAGCGGCGCGAAGCCCACCCATCAGGCGTTGCTCGAGGCGGCCAAGCCCGCCGTCGACGCGCGCGATGCGGAGCTCCAGAAAGTGCTCACGGTGGAACAATGGAAGAAGATGCAGGTGACCCGAGGCGCGTTCCGTTCGCTGCTCGTGGACCAGGCGAGCAGTCCGACGCCTTCCGCGGCCGCCGCGGCACCGAAGCCGAAGCCCTAACGACAGCGACATACCCGACACAGGCGGCCCATGCCTGGCGCCCTCACTCCCAACCGTCAACTGCCCAATCGGAGGTTCGTGATGCCCTGGCTCATTCGACACGCACACAGCACGCGAGTCCTGGCTCGCCGACCTGAGGTCCTGCTGGCCGTCGTGGCGGCGCTCGCGTTGGGGGGCTGTGCTGGAAGCTCGATGAAAGTGTCCACCGACTACGATCGTGCGGCGAATTTCGCTCCGCTCAAGACGTACTCGTGGCGCGCCGGAACCCCGCTGCCCAATCCGCTCAATGCGCAACGCCTCGTGGACGCCATCGACGCGAACCTCAAGGCGAAGGGCTTGACGAAAGTGGATAGCGGCGGCGACGTCACGGTGACCTATCACGCCTCGGCCGACAAGACGGTCGACGTCCAGTCGTTCCAGAGCGGCGGCCCGTACTCGTGCTGGGGTGGCTGCACGACATCGACCACGGTGACGCCGGTGACCGTCGGGACGGTCATCGTGGATCTCGTCGACACGAAGTCGAACAAGATGCTGTGGCGCGGCAGCGCGACCGATACCGTGTCCGGCGACCCGAAGGAGAACGAGGGAAAGATCAACGAGGGCGTGCACCGGATGTTCGAGAAGTTCCCGCCCAAGCCGTAGCGACCAGCGGGACCGGTCGCAACGGGCGGGACGCGCTTCGTCGAGTTGCGGTTCATGGCAACGGCGTCGCCGCCTAACGTGTCGGAATCGACGCTGCTGGCCGTGGACCGCACCCGGCTCGCCCACGAGCGAACGCTCATGGCCTGGGTGCGGACGGCGACCTCGATGATCAGCTTCGGCTTTACGATCGCCAAGCTGGTCCCGGATCGGGAAGTCACCCGCGGTACCTGGTTCCTCGACACGCACACGTTCGCGTCCATCATGATCGCCGTCGCGCTCGTTGCACTGGTGTTCGCCGCCATTCAGCACCGCCGCGAGATGAGCGCGCTGCGCGAGCGCTACCCCGATCGCGTCCCGTACTCGAACGCGATGTTCGTGGCATCCCTGGTCGCCGCCTTCGGGCTGTTGGCCTTCCTGGCGGTGATGATCGGGCGCTAGAACAGCTGCACGCCGACCAGCAGCTGGTTGTTGTGTCGCGACGCGACACCCGCGTTCCGACGCTGACCGTAGATGTACTCCACGCCGATCGTGGTATACCGGCTCGTTCGCAGCAGCAGGTTCGCCGCCAGAAAATCGCTCCGGTCGAACGTATCGGGGCCGGCGTACGCCGGCGCGTCGGCGCTCGCGGTGCCAGCCACGAAAATGGAGCGGAGTGTTTTGCTCCAGGGCTGCTCCCACGATGCGTTCGCGCCCCCCGCCCGACGCGTGTCGATCTCACGGTCGGGACTCACGAACGCGGCGCCCGACTGGTCGAGCCCCTGCAGGTAGCGGCCGATACCGTCCCCCAACAGGCCCGCGACACGCAGCACGTGCCGCGGTGTCGGCTCGATGACCGCACTGAGCTCCGCGCCCCAAGCTGTGGCCGAGGGCGTCGAACCGTCCGCGAGCCGGACCTGCAGCCGGCGCGCGAGCCCCGAGAGCTGCACTCGCGTCAACTTCCCGCGCTCGAGCGCGAGCGACGCCACCGCGTCAGGCGCCGGCGTTCGCGGCTGCTCGATGTTGCCGCCCACATCGTCGCTGCCGGGATCCTCGACCGCCACCGACAAGTGAAGCGTCTTCGACAGGTGATTCGTGAATCGAATCTGCGCCTGACGAATCTCCGTGATCCCGCTCGCTTTCCCCTCGCCGATGAGGCTTGGCTTCACGCCGGCGTTCATGAACGTCGACCAGGTCTGGCCCGCGCGGACCTCCATACGTGCGGTGCGAAGCCGAAGGTACGCGTGCCGCAGCTTGATGACAGCCGCCGACCCGTTGAAGTCGAACTCGATGTATCCGCGCACATCGCCGCGATGCGTTGGTGCCCGCGCATCGAGGAAGAGCCGCGACAAGCCGGCAGTCATGGCATACGTGCCGCCGCCGTTCTCGTCAGGCGACAGGTCCTCGCCCGGCAGGAAGTCGGGGGAGCGATCGTTGGCGTCGGAATCGTAGAACGCCACCGCTTTGATGAACCCACCGATCCCGAGCGACACCTCGGTGCCCGGGATCAGGAAGGACCCGGGGAACGCGCCGCCCTGCACGGCGTCCGCGTTCAGGTCGCCGACGCGGTCGCGCGTGTCAGTGGTGTCACGCGCTGGCAGCGTGTCACGCCGCTGCTGCGCGAGCCCGACCGACGCGACGAGTGCGAGCGCGACGACGAGCATGCTCGGCTTGGGCGTGCCGACCGATCACATCACGGCCGCGGGCGCCGGCGGGAACCAGTCGCCTCGCTTCACGATATCGTGCGGGACGTATGCCCGGAGTGTCAGCTGAAACGGCGTCCAGTCCCCTGACGGCAGCCAGTTCGAGATCGGGGCTCCCTCGGGAAGCTGCGGGCTCACGAAGATTCTCAACGACCCATCCCGCTCGCGCACGAGCGGCGAATGGCTGTTGAGCAGGAAGCGATCGAGCGGATTCGGGACCACGCGATGCCCGGGCACGGTGAGGAGCGTCATCGACCAGTGCCCGGAGACGAGCGAGCCAGGGCACTCGTTAGGTGCGAACTGCATCACGTACGCGTTGCTGCCGTTCAGCAGCTTGCCGGTCGCGTCACGCGTGGTGTGGAACGTGACCAGCTCATCGGGTACGTTCGTCCAGATCGCCCCGAGGTTGGTCGCTGTGCGAAGACGATAGTCCGTCGCGGCCGTGTGTCTGCCAGGCGGGTGACTGCTCCGCCAGTGGTTGCGACTCGCCACGGACCGGTTCGACGCGTAGTCGAGGAAGTCCGGGATCACGCGCTCGCGCAGGAGCCCTTCGAGCTCCTGCCGCGCCGCGCGGCCCGACTCGGCATGCCGCGCCACGACGCGGACCTTCTGCTGGAGCGCCGCCACGCCAGGCAACGTATCGAGCGCGCTCTCGAGGACGTTCTCGGCGCCCTCGAAGATCTCGACCCCGAGCAGCTCGCGGTTACCGAACGTCGGCAGGGGTGGGGCGGGGATGATGGATGGATTGTTGTGGGAGGACACGGCTAGGCGCCGCTGTAGCCTAACGACGCCGTCACGATCCTGCCTGACCTCGATTCGCGCGACGATCTTCGCCTTGTTCGAGCGCAGCACGATGCGCGCGGCGTCAGGCGGCGTCTTCACCCTGGCATCGGGCGTCACGAACACCAACGCTCCGTGCGGATGCGACGGGAAGGTGCGTGGGTTGATGTTGGCAATGAC
>JBKOYV010000155.1:0-5664 GCA_046725585.1 Gemmatimonadota bacterium
CGTGCTCGAGGACCTAACGAGCGGGGAGCGAACCACCGTCGTGAGCGGCGGCACCGACGGCCGATACGTCCCGACGGGTCACGTGGTCTACATCCGAGCCGACGGGACGATGGAGGCGGTCCCGTTCGACCTCCGACGGCGGCGTCTAACGGGACCTGCCTTCACGGTCGCGGAAGGCGTTCAGACCGGCTATTGGGGTGGCGCCGGCTCCTTTGCCATCTCCGATGCCGGTACGTTCGCGTACATCCGCGGATCGAGCTGGCGGCTGCATCAGCTGACGTGGGTGGACCGACAGGGAAAGGTCATCGGTCATGTCGGCGAACCGGTCACCGCAGAGGGCATCCGCCTGTCACCCGACGAACGCTACGCCGTGACCTATGTGGCGTCGCCGAGTGCGGATATCGCGCGGTTCGATGTGGCGACGGGGGAGCAGCGTCGCCTGACGTTCGATACGAAGACCGAGGACAATCCGACGTGGTCCCGTGACGGGCGGCATGTGACGTACCGGCTCATTGTGGCGGCCAACGACACCCGCATCGTGACGCGGTCCGCGGACGGCCAAGGTGCGGTCGAGCAGACCTACGCGCCCGGCAAAGGACGATCGGTCATTCCCCTCGACTGGTCGCCCGACGGATCGGCGCTGGCGATCGACGACGGCGGCTTGCGCGTCCTGGACTTGGAGAGCCAGCGCGTGGACACTGTGAGCAGGGGAAGAACGAACGCGCAGTTCTCGCCCGACGGTCGGTGGCTGGCCTACACGACGGAAGAGACCGGACGCGAGGAGGTGTACGCCATTTCCTTTCCGGCGCTCAGCGGGAAGCAACAAATCTCGACGACGGGCGGCCGGCTCCCGCAGTGGTCGGCGCGAAGCGGCGAGCTGTTCTTCCTGAAGAGCGACACGGTGATGGCGACGTCGGTGTCGACGCGGACCGGTTTCGACTGGACGGCGCCGCGCCCGCTGTTCGCCAGACCGGATCTGGCGACGCTCGACTACGGGTTCGCGGTATCGGCCGACGGCAGGCGGTTTCTGTACCCCGCCCGAAATCCCGACGCGTCGCCTCGAGAGATACACGTTGTCCTGAATTGGTTCGAGGAACTGAAGGCCAGGGCCGTACCATGATCGAGCCCTCCGAGCGCCTGACGACCACCCTCGCCGACCGCTACCGGATCGAGCGCGAGCTTGGGTCTGGCGGGATGGCGACGGTCTACCTCGCGCGCGACGTCAGGCATGACCGCGACGTGGCCATCAAGGTCCTCAACGCCGAGCTGGCCGAGTCGTTAGGTCGGCGGCGATTCGTACGGGAAATCCGGATGGCGGCGAAGCTGAACCACCCACACATCCTCCCGCTCTACGACTCCGGCGAATGCGACGGATTCCTGTATTTCGTCATGCCCGTGATGCAGGGCCATACGCTGCGCGACCGGCTGACGGTTGACCACACGCTCCCCGTCGACGACGCTGTGCGGATCGCCGCCGAGGTCGCGGACGCGCTCGACCACGCGCACCGCCACGACGTCGTCCACCGCGACATCAAGCCCGAGAACATCCTGCTGCACGAGGGGCACGCGGTCGTGGCGGACTTCGGCATCGGCAAGGCGATCGTCGCCGCAGCAAGCGAGTCGTCGACGTTCACGCAAATCGGCGTCACCGTGGGTACGCCGGCGTACATGAGCCCCGAGCAGGCGACGGGCGACGAGCTCGACGGCCGCAGCGACCTCTTCGCGTTAGGGTGCGTGCTGTACGAGATGCTCACGGGCGAGGTCGCGTTCACGGGCGCGTCCGCCCCGGCGACGATCGCCCGCCGGTTCGTCTACTCGCCGCCCGCCGTGGCCGACACTCGCGGCGACGTTCCCGCGGACGTCAGCGACCTGGTCGCGCGACTGTTGGAGAAGGAGCCCGGCGACCGCTACGCGACCGGGGCGCAGGTCGTCTCGGACCTCCGAACGGCAACAACGTCCGGTCCCCGCGTTGTCATGCCGCGCCGGACCGTCGTGCCCGCCGAGAAGTCGATCGCTGTCCTGCCGTTCACGAACATGAGCGCCGACGCCGACAACGAGTTCTTCAGCGACGGCCTGACCGAGGAGCTCATCACCGACCTGTCGCGCGTCCGTGCGCTGCGAGTGATCTCACGGACGTCGTCGATGCAGCACAAAGGGAGCACCAAGAGTGCCCGCGAGATCGGACGCGAGCTCGGTGTTCGCTACGTGCTCACCGGCAGCGTCAGGCGCGCCGGCAACGCGCTGCGAATAGCCGCGCAGCTCGTCGATGCGCAAACCGACGCCCAGCTCTGGGCCGAGAAGTACAGCGGGACGATGGACGACGTCTTCGACGTGCAGGAGCGCGTGTCGCGCGCGATCGTGGACGCGCTTCAGGTCACGCTGTCGCCCGAAGAGAGCACCCGCCTGAGCGACCGTCCGATTGCCGACGCCCGGGCGTTCGAGCTCTTCCTCCAGGCCCGCCAGGAGCTCCGCCACTACAACGTCGACCGGGCGATGCCGTTCCTCGAACGCGCAATCGCGATCGAGGGCGAGGTCCCCGCCCTTCGCGCACTCCGCGCCCTGTCGCTCATCATCCGCGTACGCAGCGGCATGACCGGCGGAGCACGGTTGCTCGACGACGCCGAGGCGGAGGCGCGCGCGCTGATCTCGCTGGCGCCGGACCGCGCGTACGGTCACGCCCTGCTCGGCTTCATCGGCTACGAGCGCGGCACCTTGCGCGAAGGCGTCCGATCCCTCAAGGCGGCGAAGGAGCTGGACCCCACCGATGCCGACGTGCACTTCTTCCTCGGCATCTCGCTGATAGCCGCCGGGCAGCCCGACGAGGCGTACCGCCTCAGCCAGCGCGTGCTCGGTACCGACCCACACTCGCCGCTCGCAGGTATGCTGGCCGGCGTCACGACGTGGTTCGTGGGGCGGCCAATGGAAGGGCTGGAGTCGCAGGAGCGATCGCTCGAGCTGGAGCCAGAGAGCTTCATCCACCGCTGGACGCTCGCGTATCACTACTTGCTCGTCGGTCGCACGGCGGATGCGGCACGGCAGGCCGACTGGCTTCACGAGCACGCGCCGCAGCTGCCCTACACGGCGCAGATGCGGGCACTCGTCGCGGCGGCCGAGGGGCGGCCGAACGACGCGCTGGCCCTGATTACCCCGGTGGACATACGGGTGCTGGATGGCCACCACCTGTTCCACCTGGCCGAGTCGTTCGCGATGGCGGGCGACAGTGCGCGAGGTATGGAGCTGTTCGAGATGGCGGTGGATAAGAGCTTCTACCCGTACGAGTTCTTCGCCATCCACTGCCCGTTCCTCGAGCCGCTGCGTGGGACACCGGAGTTCGACCGGGTGCTCGCGAAGGCTGAGCGCCGCGTGGCGGAGTTCAGCGCATGACCATATGGGGGATCGCGCGCGCACCCGAGTTCGATTCACTGCAACAAGACCCGCGGGTTGGCGAGTCGATTCGGCGGATGGGACTGCCCACGAACGCGAGGACGCCGCGATGAGCGACGCGATCAACTCGGTGAGGTCCCTCGCGGCCCGCTACACGATCGAGCGCGAGCTCGGCAGCGGTGGGATGGCCACGGTCTTCCTCGCCCGGGACATCAAGCATAAACGGCAGGTCGCGGTCAAGATCCTCAAGCCGGAGTTGACCGTTTCGTTAGGCGCCGAGCGGTTTCTTCGAGAGATCGAGACGACCGCGAACCTGCGCCATCCCCACATCGTGCCGCTCTATGATTCAGGAGAGGTGCGTGGGGCCCTCTACTACGTCATGCCGTTCGTCGAAGGCGAGTCGCTGCGCGAGCGGCTCAAGCGCGAGGGGCAGCTCCCGCTCGACGACGCCATTCGCATCGCGCGCGAGGTGGCTGGCGCGTTGAGCTATGCCCACGCCCGCGGCATCGTGCACCGCGACATCAAGCCGGAGAACATCCTGCTCGAGAGCGGCCACGCGGTCGTGACCGACTTCGGCATCGCGAGGGCTGTCCGCGAGGCCGGGACCGAGTCGCTGACCGGCGCAGGCATCAGCCTCGGCACACCGGCCTACATGAGTCCCGAACAGGCCGCCGGTGAGCGCGAAGTCGACGGCCGCAGCGACCTCTACTCGTTAGGGTGCGTGCTGTACGAGATGCTCTCCGGCCAGCCGCCGTTCACGGGCCCCACGGCCCCGTCGATCATCAAGCAGCACATGGTCACAGAGGCGAGGCCCATCAGCAATCTTCGTCCTGCGGTGCCCGCGCCGGTGTCCGCGGCGCTCGAGCGCGCGCTCGCGAAAAATCCCGGGGATCGCTTCAGCGTCGTGTCGCAATTCGGCGATGCGCTGGGACAGCCCGAATCCACGCCCATTTCGGCCGCTGCGCTTCCGACGGCGCCTCCGCCGACGGTGAATCCGCCGACAGCCAGTGCGCCGACAGCGGGATCGCGACCGTACACCGAGCGGCTGTTGCTGATGGTCAGCGTGCTGCTCGCTGTCGTGCTTGCGCTGGTCGTCGCATTCGCGGTTTGGCAAGGTGTGTCTCGATGATCGAAACGTCGAACACGGCTCCTTCAATCGTGCTTGTACGCGTTCTCGCGCTCGTCACCCTCGTTTAAACGCAACCCGAGCCCTCACAGAGGCTTCCCAATGTCCGGCACGCCGTCGTCCCCTGACCTCGACGCGATCCTCACCGACCGGTACCGCATCGAGCGCCAGATCGGCGCAGGTGGCATGGCGACCGTCTACCTCGCGCACGACCTCAAGCTCGGTCGCGAGGTCGCGCTCAAGGTGCTGCGCCCCGAGCTCGGCGCAGTGCTCGGCACCGAGCGATTTCTCGCTGAGGTAAAGATCACCGCGCGGCTGGATCACCCGCACATCCTCACGCTCATCGATTCCGGGAGTGCGGGCGGACTGCTGTACTACGTGCTCCCCTACGTGCGGGGCGAGTCGCTTCGTGATCTGCTGAATCGCGAGCAGCAACTCGGTGTTGACCAGGCGCTCGCCATCACGAAGCAGGTGGGCAGCGCGCTCGACTACGCGCATCGCAAAGGCGTCGTGCATCGCGACATCAAGCCCGAGAACATCCTGCTGCAGGAGGGAGAGGCGATGCTCGCGGACTTCGGCATCGCCCTCGCCGTGCAGGAGTCGGGCGGCGGCCGGCTCACCGAGACCGGCCTGTCGTTAGGTACGCCGCACTACATGAGCCCCGAGCAGGCGACCGGCGACCGCAACGTCGACGCGCGCAGCGATCTCTACTCGCTGGCGTCGGTGCTCTACGAGATGCTGGTGGGCGAGCCGCCCATGACCGGGAAGACCGTGCAGGCGGTGATCGCGAAGCTGATGACCGAGCCGGCCATGCACGTTCGCACCGTACGCCCCACGGTCCCCGAGCACGTGGATGCGGCGATCGCGAAGGCGTTGGCGAAGGTCCCGGCGGACCGGTTCGCCCGCGTGGCCGACTTCACGCGTGCGCTCGACGCGGTTGCCAATGCGCCGGCTAACGCTGTCGGGGATACGGGGGCCACGCCAACCACGCCGGCACGGTCACGCCGTACCGTAATCACGGCAGTCATCGCAGGCGTCGCGGTGGTTGCGACCGCGGGCGCGCTGGTCGCGAGCGGGCGGTTTCGCCCGAAGGATACGTCCGCCGCCCTCCGCGACCGAACACAGCTCACGTTTTCGGGCAGGATCGCCGCGCC
>JBKOYV010000262.1:0-6135 GCA_046725585.1 Gemmatimonadota bacterium
TCGGCCGATCGATAGCCGGCGCCGAGCTGACCGTCGAAGGCACAGCGGTGCGCGGCGTGACCGACGAGCGAGGTGAAATCCGCTTCGCCGCCGTGCGCGGCGGGCCCGCCACCGTACGCATACGACGCCTCGGGTTCAAACCGGCGAGCCTGGACGTCATCGTCGATCAGCGCGTGCCAGCGACGACCGTCGTAACGCTCTCGCCCATAGCACAGCGGCTCGCGCCGATCGTCGTGAAGGGCGGTACGAACTACACCGGGCGCATGGCCGGATTCTATCAGCGGCGAGACCTCGGTATCGGGCACTTCGTCTCGCGCGAGAAGCTGGAGCACGACAACCCCGCGCAGCTCACGGACGTCTTCCGACGTCTGCCAGGGGTGCAGATCACCTCTACACGCACTATCCGGAACGCCATTCGATTCCGCGGGAACGGTGGGGCGTGCTGGCCGCTCGTTTGGCTCGACGGCGCGCCGCTGCCCACGGCCGAGTTCGACCTCGACTTCCTCTCGCCCTCCTCGGTCGAAGGAATCGAGGTCTACAGCGGCATCTCGCAGATCCCGCCGCAGTTCATGGGCGCGCGAGGTATGGGCTCGTGTGGCGTGATCGTCGTGTGGTCACGTGAAGGCGAGCGGCGCCAGAAGAAGCCGAAGAAGGCCGTCACCGCAAGTCAGCTTGCGGAGATGGTGGAGTCGCTCAAGGTGTACACGGCGGAGCAGGTCGACGTCCCGGCTCGATCCGACAGTCTGTCTCGGCCGCAGCCGCAGTACCCTGAGGCGCTGCTGTTCACCGGCGTGCCTGGGCAGGTGCTCGCCGAGTTCGTGGTGGACACTCTCGGTCACGTGGAGCTCGACACGTTCGGCGTGATCTCGTCGACGAACCCGAAGTTCACGCAGTCGGTGCAGCGCGCGATACCCGAATGGGCCTACGCCCCGGCCATGCTGAACGGGAAGCGTGTGCGGCAGCTCGTCCAGCAGCCGTTCACCTTCGTCGTCGATTCTGCGGTCGTGAAACGCGCGAGCCGGCAGTAGTTGATCAAGAGGGTCAGCCCCTCCTGATCCCTACCTAGGATCGTTGGCCAGCTCCGAGGGCGCGCAGGAGCGCAGTGATGGTCGCCAGATGGTGATCGTCATGCTCGGCCACGAACAGCACGTGGTCGAGCACTCGCATCGGCTGCTGGAGCCGAGGGTGAAGTGACGTGCGCACGATGAAACGCTCGTCGTAGCTCTCGAGCCGCCTCACGATCGCCTCGCGCTCGCGCCGAAATGCAGCGAGCAGGTCCGCCAGGTTCGATGCGTTGTGGTTCGCATCGAACGTGCGCTGGTTCTGCAGGTCGGCCGCCGCGAGGCGCTCCGCGCCGCGCTCGAAATCGTCGAGCCGCGCCGCCCAGAGCGGCTCCAGGTCGAGCAGGTGCCCGGCGTTTTCCTGAATCGACCAGTTGCCGTCGACACGCGTCGTCCGGCTGGAGCCGTCGATCCCGCGCAGTCGATCCTCGAGCCGCGCCGGTGTGCCGCGGAGACGCTCCACGATGCTCGGATAGGCCCACGGCTCGAGGTCGAACGCGAATCGACGCGAGAACCAGGGCTTTCGTTCGACCGGGGCGTTAGGCACTGCGGTGGGCGGAGCCGTATGCGGTGCCATCGGCCTACCAGCCCATGCGCTCGCGCAGCCGGGTCACGTGGGCCGTATGGTGCGGCCCGTGCCACGCGTACAGCGCGAGCACCTGGTCGAGACTCTGGCGGCCCGACTCGGGGTGAACGAGCATTCGCTCGAAGTCGGAGGCCTTCATGCCGCGAAGGATCGCGACCCAGCGTTCGTGGACGGCGTCGAGCAGCGCGAGCGACGTTTCGATCGGCACAGCCTTCACGTCCGCGAGGGTCGCCCACAGCGCTTCGTTGTACGGCTTGATCGTGGGCTCGTCCTCAGTGAGAGCGAGCTTGAAGCGACAGTACGCGTTGAGGTGACTGTCGGGCACGTGGTGGACCACCTGCCTAACGGTCCATCCTCCCGGCCGATACGGCGTTTCGATCTGCTCGTCGCTGAGACCGCGAACTGCCTCACGCAGCCGGGCCGGCGTTGCCGCGACGATGTCGATCGCCTTCGCTCGGGCTTCGGGATCGAGCCTGGCGGGCCGCTGAAACTTCCCCGTCGGGAAGCTGAGGTCGGTGGAAGCCTGGGCGGTAGAAGTCATCGCAGAGAGCTCCGAGTGGGCATGATCGAAGACACGGAAGATGCTCCGGGACGCCGCCACGATCCAGACTGCGCGCCATCTGGCACGCGCATGACCCGGTAGCGCGAAACGCGCTACGCTACCCGCCGAAAAACTCCGACAAGGAGTACGCGACGCGTTCTATCGGTGCCTTCTCGAACGGGTGCGGCGTCCGCGGAAGCACTTCCAGCTCACCGTTCCGCAGTTGTCGCACCGCGGAGACGCACTCGTCGAGGGTGACCGTGGCGTCGCGGTCGCCGACCGAGATGCGCACGGGCTGCCCGATCGAAGCCAACACCTCGTCGGTGACCCGAGGTCGCCATCCGAGCTCGCGAAGCAGGTCCGCCGTGTGCGTGAGCAGCAGCTCCCAGCCCGTCGCTATGTGCTTTGCCTCGAGCGACGCCGCGAACTTGGGCACCTTCGCTCGAATCGTCGCGGCATCGAGCAGTGCACACTCGCGGGCCGCGATCTCCGGTGTCCACGCGAGCTTGGTCGCGAGCGTCGCGACACGGCGGACTCGGTCGGGGCAGGTCGCAGCGAGATGCAGCGCGACGTATCCACCCATGCTGTAGCCGAATACGTCGGCCTGACGGATGTTCGCGCCGTCCATCGTCTCGAGAACCGAGGCGGCGAACGACTCGATCCGAAGCGGGCGGTCACGCGAGGGCGTCGCGCCATGCCCCTCGAGCTCGACGACGATCGTGCGACGATCCCGACCGAGCCGGTCGGCCAGCGGCGCGAGCTGCGTGGCGTCGCCGAGTGCGCCGTGCAGGAGGATGAGATCGGTGCGTGGGCTCCCCGTCATGACGCGAGGTGGCGAGTCGCCATGCCTAACGTGAACCGTTCGCCGCCCCACGCCACGACGCGCAGGGCAGGGAGGAAGTCAGCGGCCGTTCCGGCTCCGGCCAGCGGAGGCCGACTTGCTTCGCGCCGAAGCAACCTTCTCGTACCGTGCCGGCAGCACTGCCACGTGAAAGTGAGGAGGACGTCGTTCCTCCGTCGCCTCGATCGCGCCACGGCGTTCGGCTGCGAGCAGCGTGCGCCTCAGCCACCCACGGCAGCGCCCGGCCGGCTTGCGGATATCGACGGCCATCCCCGTGGGGTGCACGGTCAGGGACGACGAGTTCACGAGCTTGCGGGACATGGGCCGCGTCGCGCTCGTGATCACCAGCCGCGTGCCGCACGCACGGCGATAGTCCGCGGCCAGGTCGAGCACGAACGCCTTCGTCTCCCGGCGCACGTACGGCATGCCGATGTTGGCCATCACGTAGTTCGAGTTGCCGTTCAGCCTGACCAGCTCACCCCGCACGACGGCTCGCTTGACCTCGGACGTCGTTTCGTAGAAGTCTAGGCCGCCCCGCACCGCACGACGGTACATGAGACTCACGCTGGCGTGCGAGCCGCGGAGAGACTGCGCCGCACTCGGCTCTGCCAGGGCGAGGAGCGACGCTGCGACGAGAGTGGCGGCGATGAAGGGAGACTGCATCGATGACAGGACGATTCAGCGAAAACAGGGTCAGCGCGTGAGGCTATCGGCTTGCGAAGACCTTCGTCTTTCCGCCCTTCGTGAACGCAATGACGTCGTACTTGTCCGACCTGCCGGTTTCCATGCCCGGTGAACCCTCGGGCATTCCCGGCACGGCCAGGCCAATGATGTCGGCAGGTCGCTGCGCGACGAGCTTGTCGATCACGTCGGCCGGCACGTGGCCCTCGACCACGTAGCCGCTCGTCACGATCGCGGTATGACACGAGCTCAACGAGTCGGGCACGGCGTACCGTTTCTTGTAGACACCCACGTCAGGGACGTCGTGGGCCGTGACGGTCCAGCCACTCTTCTGCATGTGCTCCACCCACTTCTTGCAGCACCCGCAGGAGGCGGCCTTGTAGACGGTCGCTTCCTTCGCCGGCGCGAGCGCGACTAGGCGCGAGGCGCTGGCGGTGCCGAGCGCGAAACCGCTGGCAGTGATGCGCAGCCAATCGCGGCGGGAGATCATCAGTCCTCCGAGAAGTAACAAGGCGTACGCCCGGACGCGCGTGTCGGACGGCGCTCGCGAACGTACGCGTCGGGACAGCACAATAAGCGAGGTCCCGCGGTTGGGCCACCCGTCATACGTCCGGGACCAGCGGAAGATCCCGAGCGACCCCGACTGTTGCGGTCCGTCAGGCGGCTCCGCGAGACGCAACCCGGTCACCGGTCGACGACGCGACCTTCCCGAGATGTCGGTTCTGGAGAAAGTACGCATACCCGGCGAACAGGAAGCGTCTCCGGTCGCGCGAGACACCGAACTCCGGGATGTACTCCGTCCGGACGTTCGTGAGGAGCCGGAGGGCGGCCTGGCGATCGCGGATGATGGGCTCGAAGAGAAATTCGCCTTCGCCGTCGCGGAACAGGATCCAGGCGTGTCGGCTGTTCTCGGATCCCGGCGGGACGCGCCGCCCGATGACGAGGTCGGCGTCGATGCCTAACTCGACGAGCTTGCGCCACGCCCAGAGCGCGAAATCCTCACAGTCACCACGTCGGAGCTGCTCGAACGTGTGAGGGTGCTGCCAGTAGTCCGCCTCGCGGAAGAGGCTCGCGTCAGTCTCGTACTGACAGGTCCCGAGCCAGTCGAGGATGTCCTCGACGCTCGCGACGGCGATCGTGCTTTCGCCTTCGAACACCCAGTCGAAGCCGTGGCGCGCGCCATCGCCGTACACGCCGAGCGGCGCCTCGTAGGGAAGGCGCTGCCACGGGTCACGGACAGGAAAGAGACGCAGCCGGAGCTGGTGCAGCGCGCGACGAACGGGGCCGAACAATCCGCCGGCGCCTGGGCTCACCTCGCCCCGGCGCCGGCGGCGACCGACTCCGAGCGGCGCAGTTGCTCGCGGAGGTCCCACACGGTGGAGTCGCGAGCGTCCTTTGGAGCGAACGTGTAGCGCTTCTGCTCGCCCTTGTCGCTCACGAAGGAGCGGTAGTGGACGGCGGTGCCGCCTGCGCCGCTTTCGCTAAAGTCCTTGTGCTTCCACCGGTCGCCGGACTCGGTGTGGAAAGCGACCCACCCATCGGCCAATGGCTCGAGCTTGTCTCGTTTGCTCATGCCGTATCCTCCGAGCGTGAAGGGCGTGGACGACGTCGGCGCCTCGCCTGACGATAACGCTGCGTTTCGAGGTCGGCTACTTGACTTGTCAATACAAAGTACTTAACAACTAGAAGAACTCGATGCCACACGGTCAATAGCGCCACGACCATGTCAGTCGCCGACGAGCTCCGACTCGCTTTGCGTGCGCTCCGGCGCTCGCCGACCTTCGCCCTGGTCTCCATCGCGTCGCTCGCCGTCGGCATCGGTGCGAACGTCACCGTCTTCAGCCTCGCGAACACGCTACTCCTCCGACCGTTGCCGGTTCTCGCGGCCGATCGGCTCGTTCGCATCGGCCGCACCACGCCAGACGTTCGATTCGGCGCGGTCTCCTTCGCCGAGTACCGCGACCTTCGCTCGGCGCTCGGGGGGTCCGCGGACCTCGTCGGCCATTTCCCGAACAGCGCGATCCTCACCGCAGCGGACGGGCCGAAGCCGACCTGGCTCGAGCTCGTCTCCGACAACTATTTCGTGACGTTAGGCGTCCGAACGGCGCTCGGGCGGCCGTTCGCGCCGAGCGACGGCAGCGCATCAGGTGCCAACCCGTCGATCGTGATCTCGAACCGGCTCTGGCGAGACCGCTTCGCCGGCGACACCGGCGTCATCGGACGCGGCATCCGACTCAACGGGCACGTGTTCACGATAGTCGGCGTCGCGGCGCCGGAGTTCCTCGGCACCTTTACCGGCTTCTCCATCGACGGGTGGGTGCCCGTGTCGATGCAGCGCATCGTGTCGCCAAGCTCCGGATCGATCGACAGTCGCGATGACCGCTTCCTCATGCTCCTTGCGACCCGGCGCCGGGGAGTCGATGAC
>JBKOYV010000013.1:0-12679 GCA_046725585.1 Gemmatimonadota bacterium
TCCCGATTCCCGATTCCCGATTCCCGATTCACAGGCCTCGATCTCCGCGCGGGACCTTGTAGAACTGCGGATGCCGGTACGCCTTGTCGTTCCCCGGATCGAAGAACGGTCCCGAGTCACTGGGCGCCGACGCTACGATGGCGCCGGTGGGCACGACCCAGAGACTCACCACCTTCCCACGCCGCGCGTAGACGTCGCGCGCGGTCTGTATCGCATGCTCGGCGGTGGCGGCGTGGACGCTCCCCGCATGCTCGTGCGGTGCGCCCTCACCTTCCTGCGTGAATACTTCCCAGAGATCCCACTGCGTCTCGCCAACGGCGGTCGAGCCGCTGGCCGCGGAGCCGGTGTCGTTCGTCATTCGCGTTAGGCGGCGGACACCGCGTTGCGCTTCGCCGCATACGCTTCCGCCGCCGCGCGCACCCACGCGCCGTCCTCGTGTGCCTTGCGACGGGCGGCGAGCCGCTCGCGATTACAGGGCCCGTTGCCCGAGATCACTTCGTGGAACTCCTTCCAGTCGATCTCGCCGAACTCCCAATGCCCCGTCTCCTCGTTGTACTCGAGATCCGGGTCCGGCAGCGTGAGGTTGACGGCACGAGCCTGCGGGACAGTCAGGTCCACGAACCGTTGGCGCAGCGTGTCGTTGGAGTCGCGCTTCACACGCCACCGCATGAGCTCAGCGGAGTTCGGCGAATCCTTGTCGCTGGGCCCGAACATCATGAGCGACGGCCACCACCACCGGTTCACCGCGTCCTGCACCATTTCGCGCTGCTCCGGCGTGCCGTTCGCGAGCGTCGCGACGCTCTCGTAGCCCTGCTTCTTGTGGAAGTTCTCTTCCTTGCAGATGCGAACCATGGCGCGAGCGTACGGCCCGAACGACGCCTTCGCGAGCACCGTCTGGTTCACGATTGCGGCGCCGTCCACGAACCAGCCGATCACGCCGATGTCCGCCCACGTGAGCGTCGGATAGTTGAAGATGCTTGAGTACTTCGCCTTTCCCGTGAGCAGCTGGTCAACGAGCTCCTCGCGGCCGATGCCCAACGTCTCGGTCCCGCAGTAGATGTAGAGCCCATGGCCGGCTTCGTCCTGCACCTTCGCGAGCAGCACCATCTTTCGGCGAAGGTTCGGCGCGCGTGTGATCCAGTTGCCCTCGGGCAGCATGCCGACGATCTCGGAGTGCGCATGCTGCGACATCATCCGGATGAGCTGCTTGCGGTACCGCTCGGGCATCCAATCCTTGGGCTCGATGGATTCGCCCTGGGCGATTCGCGCCTCGAACTCGGCCACTCGCGCTGCGTCGTCGGCGGTTGCTGCACCGCCCGCGCGCGCGGCGGCCGGAGAATTCTGATCCGTCACGATCCACTCCGGCGAGAAAGAAGGCCTCGCTGCGCTCGAGACGAGCGGAGGCATTGGCGACGCGTCGCGCGCCGGTCTTCCGAGGCCGATCGGTTTCGTGTATTAAACACCAATCTCCTTGGAATTCAATGGCTAACGACGTGCCGGCCCGGTCGATTTCCGGCGTCTTTTTCAGGCAGCGAGGCTCATGCTGACACCAACTCCGTCAGGCACGCAGGCGCTCGGGTCGGGCGCCGTCACCTGTTCGATCACCGACGGCATCGGCACCGTGTCGTTCTACCACCCGAAGAGCAATTCGCTCCCCGCGGTGCTCCTGAATGATATCGCGGGCCGCCTGGCGGCGGTGAGCAAGCATCCGGCCTGCAGGGTGGTCGTGATCCGCAGCGAAGGAATGGGAACATTCTGCGCGGGCGCGTCGTTCGACGAGCTCAAGCAGATCGATTCGCCTGAAGCCGGCAAGGAATTCTTCATGGGGTTCGCGCGGATCATGCTAGCCATGCGCCGGTGTCCGAAGCCGATCATCACCCGCATTCAGGGAAAGGTGGTCGGCGGCGGCGTCGGCATCGTTGCGGCGTCGGACTATTCGCTCGCGGTGCCCGAAGCACCGGTGCGGCTGAGCGAGCTCGCGGTGGGCCTCGGACCATTCGTCGTCGGCCCCGCCATCGAGCGACGCATCGGGGCTGCGGCGTTCTCCGCGCTCGCGCTCGATGCGGACTGGCGGGACGCCGCGTGGTGCGCGACGCACGGGCTCTATACGCGCATCTGCGACAACGTGCAGGCGCTCGACCAGGTGCTGGGCACACTCGCGCATCGGATGGCCGCGTTCAACCCCGAGGCGATCACGCAGCTCAAGTCCGCCCTGTGGCACGACACGGACTCGTGGGATCAGCTGCTCGAGGAACGCGCCGCGATGAGCGGGCGACTGGTGCTCTCGGACTTCACGAGAAACGCGATCGCGGCGTTCGAGAAGCGCTAGTCATCCTCCGGCATCCAGAACGGAGGGGTCAGACGCATGAGCGGCATGAGCAGCATGCTTCTCATCGTGCTCGATCGGGAAGCTCGCTCACGCCACGATCTGAATGAAAGGGGAACAGCTTTTCGGGATGGTGGTATCCCGAGCGGTCGTTCCCCCTTTTCATTCCGCTCGTTGCGTGAGGGTTATGACCGTTCAGGATGGATTCTCCGCATGTCGCTCATGCCGCTCATGCGTACGACCCCTCCGTTCTGGATGGCAGTGCGTCCCGCCTAACTCGTCGGCGGGTTAAAGGTCTCGTGCTGTGATTCGATCCAGCTCTGGTGGTACTTCGCATCCTCGAACGCCAGCGCGGCCTTGGCCACCTTGAGTGGTTTGAAAGAGTCCATCATCACCGCGAGCTCGTTCGTGTACTTCGCCCCAATGCTCGCCTCCGCGCGACCTGGATGCGGCCCGTGCGGTAGCCCGTCCGGGTGGTGCGTGACGCTTCCGTATTCGATGCCCTTTCGGCTCATGAACTCGCTCGAGGCGTAGAACAGCACCTCGTCCGAATCCACGTTGCTGTGGTTATAGGGCGCGGGGACCGCCTGCGGATCGAAATCGTAGGGCCGAGGGCAGAACGAGCAGATCACGAAGCCGTCGCCCTGGAACGTCTGATGGACCGGCGGTGGCTGATGGATGCGACCCACGATGGGCTCGAAGTCATGGATGCTGAAGATCCACGGGTAGAAGTAGCCATCCCAGCCAACTACGTCGAACGGATGGTGATCGAGGATCAGCTCGTTCAGCGCGTCGTACTGCTTGACGAGAATCCGGAAATCGCCCTTCTCGTCATGTGGTCTGAGCTCGATTGGGCGTCGGATGTCGCGCTCGCTGAACGGCGCTCCCTCGAGCAACTGACCGAACTCGTTGCGATAACGCTTCGGCCACCGGACGTGCCCACGCGATTCGAAGACGAGCAGCTTCGTCTTCTTTCCACCGTCATCGAGCTTCCAGCGATGCGTGATGTTCCGGTGGATAACTACATAATCGCCCTGCGCATACGGCAGGTCACCGTACACGGATTCTAGGACGCCAGACCCCTCCACGACGTACACGACTTCGTCGGCCTGGGAGTTCCGATAGAAGTGCGCGTCGATCTCGTCGGGCTCGACGTACAGCATCGCGATGTCGCTATTGAAGAGCAGCGGGATGCGATCGAGTGTCGGGCTTCCACCTTTCTGCGCCCGCGCGGTGAGGAAGTGGCGATGACGGAGCGACGTGTCGTCGTCAGCTTCCCACGTGATGTCGCGGATCCGCCGCGCGGACTTCACGGTCGTCGGCGGATAGGAGTGATACAGGAGCGACGAGGTTCCCACGAACCCCTCGTGCCCCATCAGTTCCTCGGCGTACAGCCCGCCGTCCGGTCGTCGGAAAACCGTGTGCCGCTTCTTCGGAATGTCGCCTAGACGATGATAGATCGGCATTGAGCCTCACTGTCATCCTGAGCGAAGCGAAGAATCCTCGAGTCGCTGGTAGAGGGCTCTATCAGGACGACGAAGATCCTTCGGCTGACGCCTCAGGATGACATTCGCTAAAGATTCCCTCTCAATTCCTGCTCTTTCTCGATGGCCTCGAAGAGCGCCTTGAAGTTTCCCTTTCCGAAGCTCTTCGCGCCTTTTCGCTGAATGATCTCGTAGAACAGCGTTGGCCGATCCTCGACCGGCTTCGTGAAGATCTGCAGCAGATAGCCATCAGGATCGCGGTCGACGAGAATGCCTAACTCCTCGAGCGTATCGAGCGGCTCGTCTATCTTCCCGACGCGACCCTGCAGCTCCCTGTAGTACGTCGTCGGCGCTTGCAGGAACTCGATCCCGCGATCGCGCAGTGCGGTCACGGTTTCGATGATGTCGTCCGTCGCGAGCGCGAGATGCTGCGCCCCCGGTCCGCGATAGAAATCGAGATACTCCTCGATCTGCGACTTCTTCTTGCCTGACGCGGGTTCGTTGATCGGGAACTTGATGCGATCGTTGCCATTCGCCATGACCTTCGACATGAGCGATGAGTACTCCGTGCTGATGTCCTGGTCATCGAACGTGATGAGGTTTCGGAACCCCATGACGTCGGCGTAGTACTGCACCCAGCGATTCATCTGGCCGAGCTCCACGTTGCCGACGCAGTGGTCGACGTACTTGAGCCCGACCTCGGCTGGCTGAAAGCGCGGCGTCACCGCGCGGAAACCGGGAAGGAAAGTGCCGCGGTAGTTTTTCCGCTCGATCAGTGAGTGGATCGTATCACCGTAGGTGCCGATCGCCGCGATCACCACCTCGCCATCGTCGTCGCGAACGACACGCGGTTCCTGCTTCGGGATGGCGCCGCGTTGCACGGCCGTCGTGTACGCGCCGCGCGCATCGTCCACCCAGAGCGCATAGTCCTTCACGCCGTCGCCGTGCTTGTGCACGTGCTCCGCGATCGGCGACTCCGGACCCAGCGCCGTGGTCAGAACGAGCCGGATCTTGCCCTGTTGAAGCAGGTAGCTCGCGCGGTCTCGCACTCCGGTCTCGGGGCCGCGGTAGGCGATGAGCTGGAAGCCGAACGCCGCACGATAAAAATGAGTCGCCTGCTTCGCGTTGCCGACGTAGAACTCAACGTAGTCGGTCCCGTTGATCGGAAACGCATCGTGTGCAGTCTCAGCGGTGGGCAGCGTCTGCGTTGCCATGCAATCGTCCTTTTGGAAAGCCGGATCGGTGTTGCACAGGATGTTCCGAGCCAAATCTAATGCGGGTCCCGCCGGCCGACTCTGCGGCGTGAGTCCGGCGCCCCACAAGTCGCGTACTCGCACGCGTAGCGCGAGAGACACATCTTGGAACCGGTCGACGTAAGGCCGGGTCGTTCGGGCCTTTCCCGCTTCCCGCTTCCCATTTCCCGTTCATGTCAGAGCTCTCCACGCTCGCCGCCGCACTCGCTGGCCAATACGACATCGAGCGTGAGATCGGCCGAGGTGGCATGGGGATCGTCTACCTCGCCCGCGATCTCAAGCTCGACCGTCCTGTCGCCATCAAGACGCTTCCCGCCCACCTCGCCGGGAGCCCCGATGTGCGCGAGCGGTTTCTGCGCGAAGCGCGCACGGCGGCGCACCTGTCACATCCGAGCATCGTCCCCATTCACCGCGCAGACGAGATTGCCGGGCAGGTGTTCTTCGTCATGGGGTACGTGGACGGCGAGTCGCTCGCGCAGCGGCTGCTCGAGCGTGGACGTCCACCGTTCGCCGAGACGATCGCGCAGCTCCGCGATGTGGCGCTCGCGCTGGGGTACGCACACGCGCGTGGCGTCGTGCACCGCGACGTCAAAGCCGAGAACATCCTGATCGAACGGGTGACCGGGCGTGCGCTCGTCACCGACTTCGGCATCGCTCGTCTCGCCGAGTCGAAGCAGCTCACGGCGACGGGCCAGGTCCTCGGGACCGTGCACTACATGAGCCCCGAGCAGGTCTCGGGCGACGCGATCGATGGGCGGAGCGATGTGTACTCGTTAGGCGTCGTGGCATTCCTCGCGCTCTCCGGCAAGTTTCCGTTCGACAGCGATACGCCCTCGGCGATCCTCGTGTCGCACGTCACCCGCGCCGCGCCACCGCTCGGGGATGTCGCCCCGGACGTCCCGGCCGCGATCGCGACGATCGTCGACCGCTGCCTGGCGAAGAACCCAGACGACCGGTACGAGTCGAGTGGCGCGCTCGCCGAAGCGCTCGAGCGCATGCGCGGTGATGCGGCGGCGGCGGACCGCGAGCGAGCCGACGGCACTCGGACGCTGATCTCGGAAACGCAGGCGCAGTCGGTGTGGCGTCGTGCAGCGGAGCTCCAGGCCTACACGAGCTCTCAACCCGCTCCGCCGCTTCCGCAGCTCGCGCCACACCTCGCCCGTTCGCTCTCGGAATCGTCCGCGTATCAGCTCGCGGACGTGAAGGCCTCGGCGGTCGACGCCGGAATCCCCGAAGCGTTCGTGCAGCAGGCGCTGCGAGAGCATGGCCTCGTCCCGGCGCCCGGAAGCGCCGCGGGCACCGCAGAGCGCGCGAACGTCGCACCGCGGCGCACCGGAGCGCTGCCGGCGATCGTCGTCAAGGATGGCCCGAGACAGCCGGTCAACCAATTCCTCGGCACCGCGACGCGCATCCTGGTCGAGGCGACGATCGATGGTGAGATGCCGGAGCGTGACTACGACCTCGTGCTCGACATCATTCGCCGCGAGATCGGTGAGGTCGGACAGATCGGATCGGTGGGGCGGACGTTCTCGTGGTCGGTATCGAATCAGAACCGGAAGCTGCAGATCTCCGTGATGCCGCGCGGCGGCAAGACGACGGTTCGCATCGACGAGCAGCTGAGCAACATCGCTGGCGGCGTGTTCGGCGGCATCATGGGCGGTGGCGGCGGAGGGCTGGGTGGCGCAGTGATGGGCGTGATCGCCGGGGCCAATCATGAACCTCTACTCGGGCTCGCGGCCTGGCTGGCCACGATCGCGGCGTCATTTGGAGCGGCGCGGGTGACGTTAGGCCGGATCGCGGCGAGCAAACGAGAGAAGCTGACCGAGATCGCGCACATGCTCGCGAACCAGATCGCGGAGTCTACTGTCTCGGCGGAACCTACCGACCCGCGGCGACGGATCGGATCGGGGTGAGAACTGCCGGGAAGCGGGAGACGGGAGACGGGAAGCGGGTAGGAAGCGGCGAACCCTCGGGATGCCTCTCTCAAGTGGGATGAGCATCCCGAGGGTTCTACGTCTCCCGTCTCCCGCTTCCCGTTTCCCGTCTATTCTAGCTCTTTCAGCCCACGAAAAAGCTCGAGCGCCTGCGGGTTGGCGAGTGCGTCGGCGTTCTTCACCGGGCGCCCGTGGATCACGTCCCGCACCGCGAGCTCCGTGATCTTTCCGCTGATCGTCCGCGGAATGTCAGCCACCTGCACAATGACCTTCGGTACGTGATGCGGGCTCGCGCCCTCCCGTATCCGACGGCGAATGCGGTCGCGGAGGGCATCGGTCAGCTGCTCGTTAGGCGCGAGGCGCACGAACAGGACGATGCGCACGTCGAGAGTTCCGTCGGTCACGACGTCCTGGCCGATGACCAGGCTCTCGAGCACCTCCGGCAACTGCTCCACCTGGCGATAGATCTCGGCCGTCCCGATCCGGACACCGCCAGGGTTGAGCGTCGCGTCGCTGCGGCCGGTGATGATCACGCCGCCGTGCTCGGTCAGCTCCGCCCAATCACCGTGGCGCCAGACGCCCGGATACGTGTCGAAGTACGCGCTGTGGTATTTGGAGCCATCCGGATCGTTCCAGAATGCTACCGGCATGCTCGGAAATGGCCTCGTACACACGAGCTCTCCCGCTTCACCTCGCACGGGCCGACCCGACCCGTCGAACACGTCGACGGCCATCCCCAGGCCCCGGACCTGTAGCTCTCCTCGCCATACGGGACCAGACGGATTGCCTAATGCAAAGCATGAGATGATGTCTGTACCGCCGCTGATACTCGAGAGTTGCACGTCCCGCTTCACGTGCTGGTAGACGTAGTCGAAGCTCGGCGGTGCAAGCGGACTGCCTGTAGAGAGGATGGCTCTGAGCGCCGTCAGATTGTGGGTCTTCGCCGGCTCGACGACCATCTTCTCGACCATTGAGAGGTACTTCGCGCTCGTACCGAAGATGGTGATCCGCTCCTCCTCGGCCATCGTCCAGAGGCTCGCCGGGTCAGGCGCGAACGGCGCGCCGTCGTAGAGCACGACCGTCGCGCCTACGGCGAGCGAGCTCACGAGCCAGTTCCACATCATCCACCCACAGGTCGTGAAGTAGAAGATGCAATCGTCGCGGCGCAGGTCGGTGTGCAGCACGAGCTCCTTGAGGTGCTGCAGCAGCGTTCCCCCTGCCCCGTGCACCATGCATTTCGGCAAGCCAGTGGTGCCTGACGAGTACATGATGTACAAGGGATGGTCGAACGGGAAACGCGGATACTCGGGACTGGGGACTGGGGACTGGGGACTCGGCCGGGAACCTTCTGCCGCCCCGGATGTCTCCATGCGCAACGAAGCATCCCGGCCGAGTCCCCAGTCCCCAGTCCTCAGTCCCCGAAAAGACTGCCACGTCTCGAACTCTGCGGGCGCCGCCCCACGTTGCGGAACAACCACAACGCGCCGGATCGACCCGATCTGCCTAACGATTTCCCGCACCCGCGACAGCGAATCGATCTCCTTTCCGGCATACCGGTAGCCGTCGGCGCAGAAGAGCACCTTCGGCTCGATCTGGCCGAAGCGATCGAGCACGCCCTTCACACCGAAGTCGGGTGAGCACGACGACCATACGGCGCCGAGGCTCGCTGTCGCCAGCATGGCGATCACGGCTTCCGGAATGTTCGGCATGAAGCCGGCGACGCGATCGCCAACCCCGACGCCGGACGCTCGCAGCGCAGCGGCGACATCGGCCACTTCCTCGGCGAGCTGTGCGTAGGTCAGGGAGCGTCCCCGTCCCTCCTCGTTCCGCGCGATGAGCGCGGGTCGGTCGTCGCGGTACCGCAGGAGATTCTCCGCGAAGTTGAGCCGGGCGCCGAGGAACCAGCGAGGGCCCGCGAGGGGATCGGGAGGCGCCATCCGGTCTGTGCCGCGGACGATTTCCGCCCACTGAGAGCCGTCGGGAAACGTGTCGGCAACGACACCACAAAACCGCCACACCGCTGGCCAGAACTGGTCCGGGCGCGCGAGGGACCACGCGTACAGAGAGGGATAGTCGACGGCCGCGGCGCCAGGCGGTGGTTCGTACCCGTGGGCGCGCGCGGCCGTCGCGAACTGAGCCAGGTTGGTGGCCGCCGCGCGTTCAGGCGACGGCGACCAGAGCGGTACGTTTGCGGCCGGCGCGAGCTCGCTCATGCCGCGACGGCCGAGCCCAGTCAGATCTTGCCGAGATAGGTGACCACGAACACGACGTTGGCGTTAGGCTGGACCGGCCCTCTGCCCTGCGAGCCCCACGCCAGGCTTGGCGGCACGATCAGCTGGCGTTTACCGGTCGGCAGCATGCCAATCACCCCTTCCTCGAACCCGGGAATTACGTGCGGTGGGTTCTGCCCCGTAAGGAACTCGAACGGATCGCCGGTGTCGGTCGAGTCGACCGTGGTACCGTTCGTGAGGTAGAGAGTGTAGTGCACCTGAACGGAATCACCCTTCACCGCGGCCGCCCCGGCCGTCGGCAGCTCGAGGTCCCTGAAGTAAAGACCGCTCGCGGTCTTCGTCATCTTGGAGATGTCTACATTGAGCGAAGACGCGTAGGTGTCCTTCGCCGGATCGATTGGCGCCGGGACATTGGGCCCCGAGTCGAGACTGCAGGCGGCGAGAAGCGCAAGAGCAGCCGCAACGACCGAACGAAGTTGACGCATATCAGGTCTCTAACGAGAAAGGGTTCTAGCGTTATGTAGGCCAGCGTATGCGCGACGCGCAAGTGGACCACGGTGAAAGGGCTCGTCAGGCAGGCGAGCGACCGAGCAAGCGGGAAGCTCAGCCGCGTACCGCCTCACGCGACCACGAGGTCACGTGAAATGTCGCCGATGGTCGGGCAACCGCATAGCGCCATCGCGAGATCGACCTCGGCTCTGAGCAGGTCGAGGACTCGCCCGGCACCGGCCTCCCCACCTGCGGCGAGGCCCCACACGACCGGTCTGCCAACGAGCACAGCGCGCGCGCCGAGCGCAATCGCCTTGATCACATCGGTGCCTCGCCGAATTCCGCCGTCCAGCAGCACTTCGGCGCGACCCGCGACCGCCTCGACGACCTCGGGCAGCGCACGGACCGACGCGATCGCGGTGTCGAGCTGACGGCCACCGTGATTCGACACGATAATACCCGCCGCCCCGTGATCGACGGCTTTTGCCGCGTCGTCGCCGCGAACGATGCCTTTGATCAGAACGGGAAGACGAGTGATGGATCGCAGCCAGTCCACGTCGCGCCAGGTGAGGCCGGCGTCGATGCCGCTCGAGAAATTGTTCGCCAACCCCGACTCGCCATGCCCGGTGGGCACCGGAACGCTGCCTGACGAGGCAACGTTGGCGAGCCGCACTCCGGCGGGGAGATGAAAGCGATTGCGCAGATCACGCTCGCGGCGGCCAAGCACCGGTGCGTCCACCGTGAGCACCACGGCCTCCATTCCGCACGCCTCCGCCCGCTCGACGAGGGACTTCGTCAGGCCACGGTCGGAGTAGACGTAGAGCTGAAACCACTGGCGACCTCCGACGGTTGCGACGTCTTCGATCGTGCACGTGGACGCCGTGCTCAGGATCATGACAGTGCCCGCCGCCTTGGCGGCGCGCGCCGTCGCGATCTCGCCTTCGTCGCACGCGAGACGCTGGAAGGCCGTCGGGGCGATGAGCACCGGAGAATCGACGGGCGCTCCGAGCACAGTCGTCTTCGTCGAGCGGCGGCTCACGTCGACGAGGACGTGGTAACGAAGCGCGAGCCGATCGTACGCAGCGCGGTTCTCGCGCACCGTCACCTCGTCGTTGGCCCCGCCCACGTAGTACTCGTACGCGAGCGCGGTGAGACGCTCCCGGGCCGCAGACTCGATCTCCGCGAGGTTGAGGTAGGGGATGGAGTCAGTCACGACGTGGGCTGTCTTGGGGACCGGGGACTGGGGACTGGGGACTGGGGACTCGGCCGGGATGCATCTACTCGCGCGGAGCCTTCCTCGGTGGTAGAAGGTTCCCTGCCGAGTCCCCCAGTCCCCGGTCCCTAGTCCCCAGTCCCCGGTGTTCGCCTAACGACGATACTGCGAGTAGTCGCGCAGCGGCTCGGTGCACGCCGGCCAGCTCTGCGGGCCGCCGGTGCCGGGGCCGGAGGGTCGCCGAGCATCCGGCCCAAGGTCGAACACGCGGCGATCGCGCGCGAGCGTCTCCGAATCTTCGCTCGCGAGATACACCAGCATCGCGGTGAGCGTCGCGTTGTTCTTGAGATCATCGAGCACGATCTTGTCAAACGTGTCGCGGTTGGTGTGCCACGTGTACGTGCCGTAGTCCCAGCTGGTCGCGCCGAGGCCGAACGCGGGAGCACCGTAACAGACGAACGACGCGTTGTCGGAGCCACCGCCGGCGGGAGCGCCAGGAAAGCTCAGTGTGATGTTCCGCGCGATCTCCGTCGGGACGTTGCTCATCCACTTCGCGAGGTTTCCGCTCGCCGTCGTGAAACCCGAGCCGGAGAAGTTCACGATTCGGCCGGTGCCGTTGTCCTGATTGAACAGCGCCTGAAGACCCTTCACGATCTCCGGATGATCGGCGGCGAAGGCACGCGAGCCGTTGAGCCCCTGCTCTTCGCCGCTCCAGTGACCAACCACGATCGTTCGCTTCGGATTCGGGTACACCTTCTTCAGGATGCGGAGCGCCTCGAGCATCGTGATCGTGCCGGTGCCGTTGTCGGTCGTGCCGGAGCCAGCGTCCCACGAGTCGAAGTGCGCGGAGAGCATCACGTACTCGTCAGGCTTCTGGGAGCCCTTGATCGTCGCGATCGTGTTGAACACGGGCACGTCGCCGAGGAACTCGGACTCGGCCCGGACGCGCAGCGTGGGCCCCTGGTTGTTCTCGCTGAGGCGATAGACGAGCCCGTAGTCTTCGCAACTCAGGTCGATCGACGGGACCTTGTCGGTTCGCGAGTCGAACACCTTGTTGACGCCCCACCCGTTGGACCACCGCGACGCGATGACGCCGGCTACGCCGGCTTCCTGCAGCCGCTTGCCTAACGTGCCGGTGCCGAGTCCCAGGCTGTAACCGGTGGCGCGGACGCGCGCGTTCCATTTCGCGGTGTCCGCGTCCCGCTGCGCGCGCATTCGTGCGAACGACGCCGAGTCGGCGAACTGGCGCCAATTGTCGTCGGGCCGACAGGTCGTCTGTGGCATGGACACGAGCACGAACTTGCCCTTGGCCTGCGGGAGCCACGCGACCAACGCCGTGCTGTCAGCAACCTGCGGCAGGATCACCGTCGGGCCGGTGACGTCCTTCCCCGCGGTTCCCGCGCTCCACGCGAGCAGCGTCCCCTCCAGCGTGCGCACCCGCGGCGTCATGAGGTCGATGTGCGTGGTGCCACGGCGCCACCCTTTCCACTTTCCGTACTGCTCGTTGCGCGCGTCGACGCCCCAGCTCTTGTAGGTGGCGACGAGCCAGTCGTTGCCGCGCTTGATGCCGGGGGTTCCCGTTAGGCGTGGGCCGATCGAGTCGCTCAGCACCTGGGCGAGCTTGTAGGCCTGGGAGTTGTTCATCCCCTCCGACCAGATCTGGCGAATGGTCTGGTCGCCGGTCGTGTAGGTCTGCGCCACGGAAACCGTTGGCGCAGCAGCAGCGAGAACTGCAGCGAGAGACAGAGC
>JBKOYV010000150.1:0-7806 GCA_046725585.1 Gemmatimonadota bacterium
CTCATTGGCGGATTCTCGTCAGGTGCGATCACGAGCGTCATCGCGTGGACGCTGTTGTTCGGCGCTGGGGCGATGACTCTGTTTCGACGAGATACAGCTCGCGTATAGGGGACTGGGGACTAGGGACTGGGGACTAGGGACTGGGGACTCGGCCGGGAGGCTTCTACCGGCGCGGAGGCCTCCTCGCGAATAGAAGGTTCCCGGCCGAGTCCCCAGTCCCCAGTCCCCTGTCCCCTGTCCCCAGTCCCCTAGGCGGCCTTCAAGACCACCTTCTCGCAGTTCTCGAGCTTCTTGTTGAAGATCTCGTAGCCGTGCGGCGCCTGGTCGAGCGGCAGGCGATGCGTGATGATGAACGTCGGGTCGATCTCGCCGCGTTGAATTCGCTCGAGCAGCGGCCGCATGTAACGGTGGACGTGGCACTGCCCCGTCTTGATCGTGAGCGAGCGGTTCATCACCGCGTTCATCGGGAATTTGTCGATCAGCCCGGAGTACACGCCGATCACCGACACCGTCCCGCCATTCGCGCACGAGAGTATCGCCTCGCGCAGCGCGATCGGCCGATCGGTCTGCATGCGCAGCATCTGCTTCGCTCGATCGTGAACGTACTGCACCCCATGGGTGTGCCCCTCGACGCCGACGGCGTCGATGCAGTGATCGGGTCCGCGCCCCGCCGTGAGGTCCTTCAGCACATCGGGAACGCTGTCGACCTCCTCGTAGTTCACCGTCACCGCACCGGCCTTTTCCGCGGCGAGCTGCAGCCGATACGGGAAGCGGTCGATGCCGATCACCTTCTCCGCCCCGAGAAGATAGGCACTCGCGATCGCGAACTGCCCGACGGGACCGCAGCCCCACACGGCCACGGTGTCGCCGGGTTTGATGCCGCACATCTCGGCCGCCATGTACCCCGTGGGAAGGATGTCGGAGAGAAACAGCACCTGCTCGTCCTCGAGGCCGTCGGGAACCTTCAGCGGACCGACGTCCGCGAAGGGCACGCGGGCGTACTCGGCCTGGCCCCCGGCGAACCCGCCCGTCAGATGAGAATAGCCGAAGATCCCCGATGGCGAGTGCCCGAGCATCTTCTCGGCCATCCACGCGTTAGGGTTCGAGTTCTCGCAAAGCGAGTACGCCTTGGCCCGGCACGCGCGGCACGCGCCGCACGCGATCGGGAACGGCACCACGACGCGGTCGCCGACGCTCAGGTTCTTCACTTCGGGACCGACCTCGACCACCTCGCCCATGAACTCGTGGCCCATGATGTCGCCCGGCTCCATCAGCGGCAGGAATCCATTGTAGAGATGCAGGTCGGACCCGCAGATCGCCGTCGACGTGACCTTCACGATGCAATCTCGACGATTGAGGATCTTCGGGTCCGGCACCTCGCGGACCTGCATTCGGGTTGGCCCCATCCAGCACGTTGCCTTCATCGTCTCTCCTCCGCTCGGTCAGAGCTCAACTGGTTTGTCGTCGGGCTTGGCGGGATGTGGACCGCGTCGCTTCGTCGAGTCTGACAGGACGATCTCGCCCGTCTCCAACACCTGCTTGAAGTGGCGGAGGTCGTCCGCGACCTGCTGCCCGGGCTCCTCACGCCACAGCATCGCGACCTTCGATCCGAGCTTGCCGAACGGCGGTTCATACTCGAGTGTGACGCGAAGCTCGGTGCCCTCACCTCCGGGCGCGCGTGTGAAGCGAACTTCACCGGCGTTGTAGACCTTCGAGCCGGGAAGCGAGCGCCACGCTATGAGCTCGTTGGGGCGGTCTTCAGTCGTCTCGGCGTCCCATTCGACGGTCTTCCCGACTGGAGCCTTCGCGACCCAGTGCGAGCGGCGATCACCGGTCGTCCTCACCGATTCGAGATGGCGCATGAACCGAGGGAAGTTCTCGACGTTGTGCCAGAACGCGTAGACCTCCTCGACCGGACGCCAAACCGTGATGCTGCGCTTCGTCCGGATGATGCCCTTGTCCATCTGCCGGTTCGCCACCGTCTCAGGCTGCCTCGCGAGCTCCTTCGATGCCAGTACGTCCAGCGCGGTCACCGCGAGCACGTTTGCGGTGGCGAAGAGCGTACGGCCGCGGTCGTTTTCCGAGTTCGAGAGTGTCGCGCCGAGGAGAGCGAGATCGAGCGCGTCGCCGGCCACGCGCGATATGACCGCTTTCTTCGGCTGCTGGTTCGAGAGAATGGCGATGCCGTGGCTGATCTCGCGCAGCCCCATCAGTCTCAGGAGTCCGCGGTTGCGCTCGTTAGGGTGCTTGATCCCGACGACGCGGGCGATGACCGATGGCGCCAGCAGCTCAGCCAGGCCGAGCCCGATGCTGAAGTATCCGAGGAAGTCGGAAAGGCTTTCTCCGCCGGTTCCGCGATCTTCGTCGGCCAGCTGCTGATATGGCGCCGTTGCCTCTGGCCGCGGCCGCGCGTTGGGGGATAGCGCGCTACCGACGACGCGATTGGTTCTCGTGGAGGACTCGGCGCCCGTTTCCAATGTTGTGGCCATGCTCTCTCTGCTCCTCCTGCCTGGGTGAGGCCGAGCGGACGTGTCGCTCGTGGTGTCGATTCGACCCGATCGTGGTGGGAGGGCGGACAGGCGCAGAGCGTGTGCCGCCCTTGGCCTCGTACCCCGGAAATCGACCGCGGCGAATGGCGGCCTTTGCGCAGTCGGGCGGAGGGGCTCGCCGTCAGAGCTCGGTGTACAAGGACACCGTATCGATGCGCTCCCCATTCGATCCGAGCGAATAGCCCGGAATCACACCGACCTCGTCGTAGCCGAGCGGTTTGTAGAAGCGCTCGGCGACGTCGCGGCGCGCCTGAAGCAGAACCAGCGTGCGCCCGCGCTGGCGTGCCAACCCGTGAAGCGCAGCCATGAGTGACGCTCCCACGCCATGGCCCCTGAGCGTCCGGTCTACGAACAGCTTCTGCACCTCAGCCCGGTGTCGCGCGTTAGGCAGCGACGGCAGCACGAGTTGACCGGAGCCACCGATCCGACCATCGCAGAAGGCACCGACCAGGAGACGGGAGCCAGCGTGAAGCTCGGAGCTGAGGGCAGTCCAGTACTTCCACGCGACCGCCGGCGCGAGCGGCGGCAGGAAACCCAGCGATGCCCCTTCCTGCACGGTGTCGATGAGCAGCTCGACAAGCGCCGGCACCAATGACGGGAACTCCTCCGCCGTCACCGCACGAACCTCGACACTCATGCGCGCCTAACGCCCCGCCGACTCGGCAACCTGCAGCGAGATCGGCTTCGATTCCGGTGCGTCCTCCGACGACGCCTCGAACGAGCCATCCCAGCGGGCGAGCAAAACCGTCGCCAGGCAGTTCCCGAGCACGTTGAGCGACGTGCGCGCCATGTCCATGATCGCGTCCACGCCGAGAATGAGGGCGATACCCTGCAATGGGAGACCAAACCAGGTCACGGTGCCCGATAGTACCACCAGCGAAGCGCGAGGCACCGCAGCCATGCCTTTGCTCGTCAGCATGAGCGTCACCATCATGAGGACCTGCTGCGAGATCGGCAGCGCGATGCCTGCCGCCTGCGCAACGAACACCGATGCCATGGCGAGGTACAGCGTCGTACCATCCATGTTGAACGTGTACCCTGCAGGCAGCACGAACGAAGCAATGCGGCGCGGTACACCGAGCCGCTCCATGTTCCGGAGTGCCAGGGGGAGCGCCGCCTCCGATGACGCGGTCGAAAAGGCGACGAGCCAGGGCTCCTTCGTCGCACGCCAAAACCGCCGCACGGGAACTCGGAACGCGATCGCGATCGGCAACAGCACGAAGAGCGCGAAGACGATGAGTGAGCCGTAGAGCGTGAGCACGAGCGCACCGAGATGGCGGAGCACGCCAATGCCGCTCCTCCCCACGGTCGCCGCGATCGCACCCCCGACGCCGATCGGCGCGAGCTTCATGACGAAACCGGTGAACCGGAACATGACCTCCGTCAGCGCGTCGCAGGACGCGAGGATCAGTGACTTGGCCGGCCCCTGTACCTTCGCGAGCGCGATGCCGAACAGAATGCTGAAGAACGTGATCTGCAGCGCATCGTTGCGCGCCGCTGCGTCGAAGAAGCTCTGTGGAACGACGTGCTCCAGAACGGCCGCGAATGTTGGCTTCGTGGCCGACTCGACGTGGGTCGTTACGGTCGCCGCGCCGAGGTCGACACCGGACCCCGGTTCCACGAGATTCACCGCGAGCAAACCCACGGCGAGAGCGATGGTCGTGACGACCTCGAAGTAGACGATCGCCCTGAACGCGAGTCGGCCGACCTGCTTCATGTCATCGCCGTGCCCCGCGATCCCTGCCACCAGCGTGGCGAAGAGCAGCGGCGCGACCAGTGACTTGATCATCCGCAGAAAGACGTTCGAGAGCACCTGCAGGTCGGTCGCGCGAAAGCCACCCGCGTCAGGCACGTCCGGGAACAGCCATCCGAGCGTCACGCCGATGATCATCGCGACGACGACCCACTGAGTCTGCGAAACGCGGCCGATCCACCTGAGCCGAGACATCCGGTGAAACGTTAGGCGTTCGACGCGTCGCCGGATCGATATCGCGCGTCGAGTCCGTCGAGCCATCCCACCGCGTGTTCCGCCACGGCGCCGAGCGCTCCAGGTTCCTCGAACGTGGCCCCGGCGCGCGCGATCCGTATCAACGCGGCATGGGGGAGCCGCCCGACGGCGTCGCTGTTGCGGCGCAGTGCGTCCCGATCGTCGGCGCCCGCGATGAGCAGGACCGGCGCCAGGACCGATTGCAAATAGGCGGCAGCGAGATCGACTCTACCGCTGCGCGCCACGACGGCGAAAATGCGCCCTCGTCGCCTTGCCGCCGTCGCGAATGCGGCTGCGGCACCCGGGCCCGCCGCAGCGAGTATCGTTCGATGCGCGCCGGCCACGCCTTCGCGTTCAGCCCATTCGCACGCGCCGGCGAGGCGCGCCGCGGTACGCGGGACGTCGAAGCGAAGTGTCCCGCCCGCTGCGTCAGCGAACTGCTCGTCTCGGGTCAGCAGATCGACGCGAAGCGTCGCATACCCTGACAGCCGCAGCCGGCCGGCGAGGTAGCGCTCGATGTAGCTGTTGCGACTGCCGCCACCTGCGCTGGCGAGAATCACGAGCCCGCGTACACCTTCCGAGCGCTCCCATCGTTTCGACGCTCGCACGACGCGTGGGATGCCGAGCTCGCCGACAACGGTGGCGTCGAACGCTGGAATGCCGATGGTTCGTTCGGTGTCGCGTGGTGCCCTGTCGGTCCGCGTTAGGGCGGCGCCCAGGCGGTGGCCGACGTGGAGGACCTCCGACGAGACGCGTCTGGTAGGCCGGCCAATGAGCGACAGCACATCGTCGTCGCTGACGGGAGAGTAGTTCTCGTAGGACGCAGACACGGTGTGGAATCGCGGGGGCATCATAATGACCACGAGCTCGTCCACGTCGCGCTGGACGTCCTCGGCAGCCGGCCGTGACGCGACGGGCACGGCAGCGAT
This sequence comes from Gemmatimonadota bacterium, assembly GCA_046725585.1. Lineage (GTDB taxonomy): Bacteria > Gemmatimonadota > Gemmatimonadetes > Gemmatimonadales > Gemmatimonadaceae > JAJKIV01. Next base: position 5,466 of record JBKOYV010000150.1, read on the forward strand.
CACGCGTGCAGGACCTCTGTCGCGTACGCTGCGGATCGCGGCACGCATGGTGGCGCCCGTCGCGAGTCCATCGTCGACGACGATGACGGTGCGCCCGCGAAGGGCGAACGAGGCCAGCCCCACGTGATAGGTCGCGACGCTTCGCTCGAGCTCAGCACGCTCGCGCGCCGCCAGCCGATCCACGATCCGCGACGGCACGCCGAGGTACCACGCGACCGTATCTGCGATGACACGGTGATTTCCCTCCGCGACCGCACCGAGGGCCACCTCCTCGATGCCGGGGACACCAACCTTGCGCGCGACGACGACGCCAATTGGTGCACGCAGGACATCGGCCACCTGACGCGCAACCGGAACTCCGCCGCGAGCGAGGCCCAGCACGACCACGTCCGGCTGCCCTCGATAGGCATCGAGTGACTGCGCGAGCGCGCGGCCCGCGGAAGCGCGATCCCGGAACGTCGCACGCGGAGGTACGAGCTCGAGCGGGCGGGGCAAGATCTCGCGCTCGTGTGCGGGTTTCATGTGCGTTTCTCCGTGTGAGGTGTTCCCCTCGAGAAACGCGGCGGGTAGCCGAAGACGGCCATCCGACATTCGGGCGCTGCCTAACGTCTCCGGTTACTGATGACCGAAAACCAATGACCTACAATCACGAACTCACGACTCGCCCAGACTCCTCGTGATGTCTGGCGAGTCATGCGTCATTGGTGGTATGTCCTTGGTAGTCAGTATTCAGTAATCCCGAGGTGCCTCATTAGAGGCTGAAGAGCGACGGATCGTCCTCGCGTCGAGCTCGGGCGGCGGCGCCGACTCCTCGATCACGAAAAAGCCGCCCGGTCGAAAGACCGAGCCTGGCGGGATTCCGAAGCTCGGGCCGAAGCGATTGCCGTCGATGACTGTCCAACCCGACATGCCCGCGGCGTTCGCGATCGGCTTGAAGAATGCGATCCACCGTGCCGCAGCAGCGTCGTCAACCGAGCAGGCGCAGAGGCCGGCCACCAGGGCCACGATGCCTAACAAGCCACGCCGCATGGTCGCGCTCCAGCGCTGCAGGTGCCGAGGGGGGAATCATTCCCCTGCGCCTAACACGCACTCGGAGTGAGGAAAGCGGACATGGTCATGCCCGCCGGATCAGTGGACTGTCGAAGGGCCAGACGAGGCCAGGACTCTCGCGCCGTTCCGTCTCAGGCGCTTCAGCGCCGCGCTCGCCTCGCGCACGTACGGCTGCAGCTCCGGATCGGCCGTGCGCCACGCCGCCACCACGAACGCGTAGCTCGAGGCCGCATCATCACGGCGGCCCAGCCGGTCGAGCACGCGCGCCCGCTCCATCGTCCAGAGAACGTCATCGACCCCATTGCTGCACGACGTCGTCCCCGGCCAGCGACGCTCGAGACGATGTGCGGCTTCGCGATAATGGCCGGCGGCGATGAGCAGCCGAACGATCGTCACTCGGTTGTCCGACCAGCACTCCGCGAGCGTGTCCTTCGCGCCGGCAAACACGCGCAGCGCCGTAGCCGAGTCACGCCTCGCCAGCGCGAGGTAGCCGCGGCCCGACACGATGTTGGCGCGAATCATCGCGTCTTCCGACCGCGTGCGAAGCCGGTCGCCTTCGGCCCAGAACGAGTTGATGTAGGTCCGGATCGCAGCGGTGTCGCCGTCGGTCGCCCACCATCCGTACAGCCTCGGCATCCGGATCCGCGGCGCGAGCGCCAGAATCCGCCTGAACTCGGCCCGGCTCGAGTCCTCCGGCACGGCGTTGAACCGCGCCATGTTGTACATGACCAGCGCCCGCAACCCGTGTGAGTCGAGCGAAGCCACGTTCAGTGCGTCCCGGAGGTGGCCCCGGAACTCGAGACCCTTGATGAGCTGGCCGACCACACAGCCGTGCCGCGTGACCCGGGCGAGCGTATCGTCCTTCTGACTCTCCACGTACGCCCGGGCCATACGAACCACCGTTTCGGTGGAGTCCGGGATGTGAAGGAGCAGTTCCGCCGCGGCACATAACGCGTCCGGCGGTAAGGTGTCGACGAGTTTCGCGACGTTGATCGACGCCGCGCGCGCCGGGTCGAGCAGATCGCCCGCCAGCCGGATCAGCTGCGAGCGTGGACCCGCCGGCGCGAGCGCGAGGTACGCGTTGATGTAGCGCTGGGCGCTGCGAGCCCCGTCGAGATACGCCGCGAAGCTGATGGGCCTGACATAGGCCGGCGCAAAGGCCGAGTCGAGCGAGATCGCGCGCTCGTACCGCGCCAGCGTACCGCGGTCGTCGACCTCGCCTACGACAACGTCGCGGTCATACTCCGCCTGCGCTTCGGCATGCAGGAATGCAATCTCCGCATCGTTAGGG
>JBKOYV010000043.1:0-20802 GCA_046725585.1 Gemmatimonadota bacterium
TTAGGTCGTCGGCAGCGTCAGATGTGTATAAGAGACAGCTCGTCGGGAACGTTCAGGGCCAGGCGTATGATCGGTTGAACGATCTCAACCCTGATGAGATCGAGAGCATCGAGATCGTGAAAGGGCCCGCGGCTGCCACCCTGTATGGCGCCGACGCGTCGGCCGGCGTGATCCAGATCATCACGAAGAAGGGACGTCCGGGCGCCAACCGGTTCGTGCAGAGCGTGCGCCTCGAGGCTGGCCGCACCGACCAGGATTACATGCCATACGATAACTATGGCAACTGCACCGAGGCGCTCGTCGCCCCCACGAGCCCCAATCCCCTCTGTCGCGGGCAGGCAGTCGGTACGCTGGTCCACGACAACCCGCTCAAACGCGCTGACGTCTTCCGCATCGGCAACGATTTCTCGTTCGGTTGGAACGCCACCGGCGGCGGCCAGAACTACGGGTACAACCTCACGTTCGGCAAAGAGACCGCGAACGGTACGCTGCCGAACAGCGGCCTGGATAAACTCAACGCCCGCGTGAACTTCAACTTCGTTCCCGATCCACGCCTAACGATCGATGCCGGGATTGGGCTCGTGCGGAACATGACGCAGCTGCCCAACCTGGACAACTCCGTCACAGGCTGGATCGCCGGAGGGATGCTCGGCTCCCCCCTGACGCGCACCGACCGGCCCGAAAACAGCAACGATGGCTGGTTCGGCTACAACCGCCAGTACAACGCGATCCGATCGGTCGACAACCGGTTGCGCACGCACCGGTCGATGCCGAGCCTGACGGCGAACTATGGGCCGGTGTCCTGGTTCACCAACCGGCTCGTGCTGGGCGCCGACGTCGCTACCGACCGTCAGGACGAGTACTACCCGAGAAACGACAGCTCGTGGTACACGCCCGCGCTGCAGAACTCGGGTCAGGCGACCGAAGCTGCCCGCACGGCCGAACGGTACACGTTCGACTACCTCGGCAACATCCGCCGCACCTTTGGAGGGCGGGACCAGTGGGAAGGAAACCTCTCCTTCGGGATGCAGGCGGTGGCTACCAAGAACGCGACCACCAACTCGCAAGGTGTCGGGTTCGTGACGAACTCCAACAATACGATCACCTCCGCGGCAACGACCACTGGGGGTAGCCAGTTCACCGAGCAGACGCAGCTCGGCTACCTCAGCCAGTTGCAGGTGGGCCTCAACAACCGTGCATTCCTCCAGGTCGCAGTACGCGTCGACAAGAACTCTGCGTTCGGTGAGACGGCGCCGGCGTTCGTGCTTCCCAAGGTGGGCGCCACGTGGACGCTCTCGGAGGAACCGTTCTTCGAGGGCCTGACGAAATACGTGAACACGCTGCGCGTGCGCGGGTCGTGGGGCACGACGGGCCGTTCGCCGGCCCCCGGCGCGGCACTCTCCACGCTCATCGCCTCGCCGTACAACATCACGGGCACGACCGTCGCCGGGGCCAACCCTGGCAACCCTGGCAACGCGGACTTGAGGCCGGAGCGCGGCACCGAGTTCGAGACCGGCTTCGACGCGAGCTTCTGGAAGGACCGCATCACCGCCGAGCTGACGTACTTCGACAAGAAGACGACCGACCTGATCATCGCCAGGCCGATCCCGCCGTCGCTCGGCTTCAACACCAATCCCCTAGCGAACATTGGCGAGGTGATCAACCGGGGCTTCGAGGCGGCGCTGAACGTGATCGCCGTCCAGACCACGAACTTCAGCTGGGACATCCGCGGCGGCCTCAACACGCTGCATAACGAGTTGACGGACCTGGGCGGCGTCGCGCCGTTCGCGCCCAGCACCAACGGCCGCACCCGCGCAATGAAGGGAGAGCAGATCGGCGTGTACGTGTCGAAGAAGATCCTGTCGATCGACGATGCCTCAGGCGTCGTCACTGTCACCGATACGCTCACGCCGATCGGTAACCTGTACCCGACGCTCGAGTGGAACCTCACGAACGGCGTCACTCTTATGAAGAGTTTCCGGATCATCGGGTCGCTGGACGCGAAGCGGGACTTCGTCGTCGACAACCTGCGGGATTGGTACACCGAGACGCTGCTCATTCACAGCCAGCGACGTCTCGATCCGAACTACCTGTCGCGCCACGAGCGCCTGCGTCGCTACGGCAACGACGCGCCGGGCAAGCCGGCCTTCGTAACGGAGAAGGGTCTCTCGGCCACGACGAGCGACGTCTACGAGGCGTTCGTCCAGCCGGGTGATTTCGTTCGATTCCGCGAGCTCTCGGCGACCTACACGTTCCCGCAGAGGCTCGTGCGCTCGCTGGGTTCCAGAGTGCAAAACGTCTCGGTGGCGTTCGCGATGCAGAACCTCAAGCTCTGGACCGACTACGAGGGCCCCGATCCGGAGGTCATCGCCCAGAACGGGACTTTCGATCGCCAGGATTTCTTCTCGTTGCCCCAGCCGAAGCGGGCGCTCCTTCGGTTGAACTTCACCTTCTGACCGCCGAGGACCGTCATGCGAACCATCCGACGCGCGGTCTCGCGCACGCTGATCGCCACGGGCTTCGTGGTGAGCGCTTCTGCCTGTTCCGACAAGTTCCTCGAGGTAGACAACCCTAACGTCATCGACGTCTCCACGGTCGATCCGAAGGATGCGGCTACCACTCTTGCCAACTCCACGGAGCAGAACTTCAAGACGGCGGTTGGCACGTTCATTCAGTTCAGCTCGCACTTCACTGGCGAGACATACATCATGGAGACCAGCGGGGCCCAGAACGAGTTCGGCCGGCGCGAGGTTTCCGAGCTGAACGGCCAGGCGCTTGCCCAGTGGCGAGACATGTCCCTGGCGGCAGCAACGGGCAAGCTGGTGTTGGACCTCACGCTGCCCGAGCCGACGACCAACATCAACATCGCGCGCGGCGCGACGTTCCGAGCCTACGCGATGCTTTTTCTGGCGACCGATTTCTGCAGCGGTGCGCTCTCGTCCGGGCCGGAGCTCACCAACGCCCAGATGCTCGACTCGGCGATCTTCTGGTTCACGAAGGCGATCGATGTGGGCAAGGCGAACGGCACCGCGACCGCGGTGAGCCTCGCCAATGCGTCTCTCGTCGGACGCGCTCGCGCGAAGCTGCAGAAGGGCGACAAGACCGGCGCCCTGGCCGATGCGAGTGCGGTGCCGGCGGGCTTTACCCATATGATGACGTACCAGGACGACCTGGCGAATCGAACGCGCCTGTCCAACGCGCTGTGGCGCGGTACGGTCGACCGCAGTGTGATCAGCGTCCCGCCGTACTATCAGACCACCGATCCGCGCGTATTGTGGCTCCCGCCGGGCAAGCACCCGTACAACGCGTGGGACGCGGCCGCGGGTCCGTACTTCATCCAGCAGAAGTACCCAGGGTACGCCTCGTCGATCCGGCTCGCCTCGAAGCTCGAAGCCGAGTACATCGCCGCGGAAGCCGCGGGTGACATCACGGCGCAGCTCGCGCTGATCAACCGGCAGCGTGCTGCCGCCCAGCTTCCGGCGTACAACGGCGCCACGGATGCGATGAGCGTGCTCACGGAACTGTTCAACCAGAAGGGCTTCGACTTCTGGCTCGAGGGGAAGCGGCTCGCCGACTTCCGCCGCCAGCCGGTTGCCGCCGCGCGCTACGTGCCGGTCACCGGGACTCCGTACTGGAGGCCGAACCTCGGGAATATCGGGGCCCAGACCTGCTATCCGCTGCCGTTCGTGGAGCGCGACAACAACCCGAACATACCGTAGTAACCTCGGAAACCTGGAGGCTCCGTGAACCACCGCCTAACGTTCTCGCGCGCGGCGTCCTGCCTCGTCCTTCTCTGGGCAGGTTCCGCGCTCTCGGCGCAGCAGCAGCCGCCGCTGAACAGGATCATGCTCGAGCAGTACCTGGACTGGGAAGAAGTCCAGTCTCCACAGCTCTCGCCGGATGGCACCCAGATCTTGTTCACGCGCCGTTGGGTGGACAAGATGAACGACCGGTGGGAAAGCAACATCTGGCAGATGAACGCCGACGGGTCTCGTCCGCGGTTCCTGGTGCAGGGCTCTAACGTCGAATGGTCGCCCGACGGCAAGCGTATCGCGTACATCGCCAAAGGCGAGCCGAGTGGATCTCAGATCTGGGTGCGGTGGATGGACGGCGAAGGCGCGGCCTCGCAGATCTCGCACCTCACCGAGTCGCCGGCCGATCTCGAGTGGGCTCCCGACGGAAAGTCCATCGCGTTCACGATGATAGTGTCGGCGCCGCAGCGGGAGTTCCGGATCGCGATGCCAACACCGCCGAAAGGCGCGAAATGGATCGAGCCGCCGAAGATTCTCACGCAACTCACCTTCCGAGCCGATCGCATCGGTTTCACCGACGAAGGCTTCCGCCACATCTTCGTGATCTCGGCTGACGGCGGCACGCCGCGGCAGATCACCAACGGGGATTGGAACCACAACGCGCCGAGCTTCTCGGCCGACAGCAAGTGGGTCGCCTTCTCCTCGTACCGCGTTCCTAACGCGGACCGCGCGTTCATCGGGCGCGGGCTCGAGACGGAGATCTATGTCGCGAGCACAGAGACTGGCGGGATCAAGCGGATCACGAACCATCCGGGCTCGGATGTCAACCCGACCTTCTCACCGGACGGTCGGCACATCGCGTTCATGTCGGCCGACTCGATCGATCATTCCGCGTGGCCTGACACGAAGCTCCTGGTGATGAACGCCGACGGGTCCGGCCGGCGCGTGATCTCGGGCAACCTCGACCGGCCGATGTCGGGGATCCGCTGGGCGCACGATAACAGCGGCGTCTACGTCAACGTCTCCAGCGAGGGCTCGGAGAACCTCTACTTCGCGCCGGTGAGCGGCCAGGTCCGGGCCGTCACCACCGGCACGCACATGCTCACAGTCAGCGACATCAGCCGGAACGGTTTCGCGGTCGGCGTGCGCTCGACATCGGTCAAGCCTAACGACGTGGTCACCTTCACGGTACCCAAGACCGGGACGGTGAGTACGGTCACGCAGGTCACCGCTGTGAACGATGACGTGCTTGCCGGCAAGGCGCTCGCGCAGACCGAGGAGGTGTGGTACACGTCGAGCGACGGCCTCAAGATCCAAGGGTGGATTGTAAAGCCGGCGGACTTCGACGCGCAGAAGAAGTACCCGCTCATCCTCGAGATCCACGGCGGGCCACAGTCGATGTTCAACGTCGGGTTCAACTTCGCGCGCCAGCATCACGCGGCGAATGGCTACGTGGTACTGTACACGAACCCGCGCGGCAGTACCGGCTACGGCAACAAATTCACGGACCAGATCAAGAACGCATACCCCGGCAAGGACTTCGACGACCTGATGGCGGGCGTCGACACGGTGATCGGCCGTGGCTACATCGACACGAAGAACCTGTTCGTGTACGGCTGCTCCGGCGGTGGCGTGCTCACAGCCTGGGTGGTGGGCCATACGGACCGCTTCGCGGCGGCCGCTTCGCTCTGCCCGGTGATCAACTGGATGAGCTTCGTGGGCCAGACGGACGGGTCGGGCTGGTATCAGACGTTCGACAAGCCGTTCTGGGAGGATCCGAGCGAGTACTTGCGCCGGTCACCGATCATGTATGTGGGGAACGTGAAGACCCCGACGATCCTGATGACTGGAATCCTCGACCTGCGCACGCCGATGCCGCAGTCCGAGGAGTTCTATCGCGCGCTCAAGCTTCGCGGCATCCCGACAGCGCTCATCCGATTCAACAACGAGTACCACGGCACCACGAGCACGCCGTCGAACTATCTGCGCACGCAGCTCTATCTGCATGACTGGTTCGACAGGTACAGCACGAAAGCCGGCGTCCGCGCGACCACGTCCGGGGGCATGCCCTAGCACGGTTACTTTATTGTGACATATGTGACCCGGGCGGCCGCCCCCGACGAAGCTCCGTGCGGCCGCCCTCGACGTTCATCCCATCATCAGGTGACCTTCTTCGCCGCCGCGCGAAACGCGTTCCAGTCCTGGGGCCCAGCAGGTTGATCTTTTTGGAGAGCGCCGGCAGCTTCGCCACGACGGCTGCCTTCTTCTTCTGGCCGTTCGGAATCTTCGGCGCCGCCGGGGACTTGAGGTAGTTCGCCAGTTCCCGCGCCAGTTGTTGTCGCTCCGAGTCGGTCCACCGCGTGCGCTTCTCGCGGTCGTAGATGACCTTCTCGCCCGTGATGTCCGACCGGCTCCGCGCCTTGGCGATCTCCTGAACCGACCGTTCTTTGCCACCGATCTCAGCTCCAGCAGGCGCCGACGACCGTGTGATCGCGGATGAGCCGGATTCTCCTTTTATTGTCAAGGCGTTACTCAACATCGAGTTGAGCGCAAAGACTCCGGTCCAAACACCGGACGTTAGGCAGGCGACGACTCGCCGTCTCCCGTGCTGCGCGAGACAATCTGTTGCAGTCGCCAGACCCTTTGCTCCGACGGCTCAGCGAGCTTCGCGTCGAGGTAGTGGATTAGGGTTGGCTGTGAGCGACGTGGCGCCGTTTCTGGCGACGTTTCTCCCGGCATTTTCCGACATCGATGCTGGGAAACTCCGGCGCCGACGCCCGATCTCCCTATGAAAGCCAGCAAGTTGATGGTTAGTGATGCCCATGATGCTTGCCTGTGAATCAGGAGGTCGGTGGTTCGAATCCACCCGCCCCAGTCGCAAGTCCCGCATGCATTTACGCGTGCGGGACTTCTTCGTTCTTGGATACTGTGCCGCCGTTTCCTACCCTGAACTTCCAAGTTTCGCTCTCGCAACTTCGTCGTCGATCCCATCACGGCAAGTACGCCTGCATCGTCCGCGTGTTGGTAGCACGTCTCCATGGTTTTTCGGTCGGTCCACCCACCCGCCTTCATTACATCGACCGCCGGCAAATGCCGCCGCTCGGTCGCCCACTTCCGCCGGTAGCAGTGCCAGAGCCCCCCGTCGAGTTTTGCGACCTTCGCTTTCCGCTCTGCGCGCCGCAGTAACGCGTCAAACCGCTTGCGATGCCAAGGTTCATCGCGGACCGTTTGTCGGAAAAGCCAGTCATCGCCGAACGCACCAAGCTGTGCTCGCAACGCTCGGATCTCATCGGCAACGGTCTGGGGAATCGGAATTGTTTGCTGACGGCGTCGCTTGTCAAACTCCTTTCGCCACGTGATTGCCGGCGGGTCGCTCGCGATGTCTTGCCAGCGCAGCCCCCGGACTGCCCGATACGTCGCCCGGTTGCTTCGACAAGCACGAATGCCACCTCGAGCCGTACCCATTGGTCGCTCACTCGCTTCGATTTCGCCGCGGCGCGAAGCTCCTGAATTGCCCCACGCACTGCAAGGAAGCGCTCGTGCGTCGCGACCGGACGTTTCGGGCTCGGCTCCTTGGGGAGCGAGAGCCCGCGCAGCGGATTCTCCTTGAGCAACCAGCTGCCGTCAGCCTGCCTAACGGTGCACGCCCATCGGATCATCGCTCGCAGTATTTGCAAGTCGTAGGCAACTGATCGAGGCCCAACCGCGTCCGTCTTTCGACCGTCCGGCCATCCAGTTCCTCGGCGCCGCATCTCGACGTATCGCTCGACGTCAGTAAGCGTGAGACGTTCGACGAGACTGTTCGGACCTAATCCCAGCGTCAGCAACTCGGTGCGCGCGGCCTTCTCACGAGGCGTACGTTCTGTATTCTGTCGAAAGGCTGGAGCCTCCTGCGGTAGTGTTCCCACAACGACGCAAGTGTGAGCGGCGCTGCAGCCGACGGTTCGTCAACTCCATCGAGTGTGTCCTTCGAGTCGCTCGAGGCGGGCGGTCGGTAGTACACGGCTACTACTCATCTCTGAGCACGACGTTCGGGTCGAGTCGCGATGCGCGCCACGCCGGCAACCAACTGGCGACCACAGCCACCGCCGTAACCGTCACGACCACAAAGGCCATCGTCGCGGTATCCGTTGGCTGCACACCAAACAGCAGCGACGCAATCAGGCGATTGACGGCAAACGCGCCCGTAAGGCCAACGGTGACGCCTAACGCCGCGACCTGAAGCCCTTGCGTTACGATCTGTGTGAGCACGTGCGAGCGAGTTGCACCAAGGGCGACGCGAATACCAATCTCGCGCCGGCGCTCAGTTACCATGTACGAGAGCACTCCGTACGTGCCGATGGCTGCCAGCAATAGCGCGAGTCCCGCAAACGCTCCCAGGAGCTGCGCCAGGAGTCTCGGCCGGCGAATCGATTCGGCGAACACCGAATCCATGTCGCGTAGCCGCACGATGGGAACCGCGGCATCGACTTCTCGAACCACTCGCAGGATCGCCGCCGACAGTGCGGCCGGTGGCAGCGTCGTCCGCATCACGACATTCATACTCGGCGGAGCGACGGCGTGCTGGTCAAGGGATACGTACAGTTCAGTTCCTGCCGGACGTTCCATCCCGCGCTGCCTAACGTCCTTGGCTACTCCGATCACCGTATGCCAGACATCATCGCTCGCGCCAAATGACCCACCCGGAGGCCGTAGACGCTGGCCAATCGGGTTTTGCCCCTTCCAGATCCTTTTCGCCAACGTCTCATTGACGACGACTACCTTGCCTTGCGACGCGTTGTCGGCTCGCTCGAAGCCGCGGCCGGCGACGATCGGGATGCCCATCGTCGAGAAATAGTCGCCCAGAACGAATTGATAGTAATCGATGATCTCAAAGGGCTTTCCATCGTCGGACGTGTACTTCTCGATAGGCGTAGCGATCGCATCGGGAGTTCGATCTGGCGGCAGACCGGACATGGCGGCCGTCCCCATTACGCCCGGTACGGAGCGAAGCCTGTCGAGCACGCGTTGATAGGCACGGGCGCGTGCGTCGGGCTCTGAATTCGCCATCGGCAATGTCATCGAGAACGTGACCAGCCGCGACCGATCAAATCCCGCGTCGATCGTCGTTAGGTTGTAAACGGTCCGAACCAGTAGTCCCGCTCCGATGACCAACATCACCGCGAAAGCGACTTGAGCCACCACCAGTCCACGACGGGTGTAATGACGCCAAGCGCCGGTTGCACCGCGTCCGCCCTCCTTGATCGCAGTCATCATGCTACTCGTTCTCTGGCGGCCGAGTGACACGAATCCGAAAAGCACGGCAGTCCCAGTCGATAGACCCAGTGCAACCAGCAGTACGGGCAAGTCGATCGTGAGCCCATTCGTTCTGGGAATGCTTGTCGAGTAATCACGGATCAGCACTCGCACACCAGCGGCGGCTAACAAGAGACCGAGAATGCCACCGGCTCCCGAGATCACCGCGCCTTCGGTGATCAATTGCCTGAACAGCCGGCCACGTGTGGCACCGAGAGCAGTGCGAAGAACGAGCTCACGGCCGCGTGAACTGGCGCGAGCCATCACGAGGTTCGCGAGATTCGCGCAGACGATGAGCAGCACGAATCCAACGGCGGCCTGTAGAACCCAGATCGGGCGCCTGGCATTCCCAACAACCGCATCCTGTAAGTCACGCAACTGGAGAGCGTGATCTACGGAGCGCACCGGATGCCGTGTAGGCACATGGCCTGTCGTGCCGACTCGATCGCCCCAGTCTTCCAGGAATGCACTCAACTCGTTCTGTGCCACCTTCGCGGTGACACCGTGCTTCAGTCGCGCAATCACGGAGACCACATGGGCACCGCGTGCGCGGGCGGCGTTCGGGTGTAGCCAGAGGGGCAACCAAACCTGGGTATGGTTATCCATGACGTCGGCGCCGGGTGGCATGATCCCAACGATTTCGTGGAGGGTGCCCTCGATTTCTACCTTGTGTCCAACAATCGGTCGTCCTCCGAATGCTGTTCGCCACAATTCGTGGGACAGAATTGCGACCGGCGGCGGTAGTGTGCCGGTCCAACGCGCAGTTTCTTCGTCGCGAAAAAGGCGCCCCTGTTCTGGCGCAATACCGAGCGTCGCGAGCAAAGGCGCATCGACTGATATCGAGCGCACCCGCAGAGGTCGATCCGTCGCCGTTAGGTTCACCTCGCCCGTCGTGTACGCCGAGCCGCCGGTCGAATAAGCGCCAACATGTGCGAACGACCGGTTCATCTGACGGAACTCGATGTACTCTGCCGCAGAGAGCGCACTTCGAGTCCCCCCAACGGCTGGAGCTTCCGCCGTCAGGTACATCAGTTCGTCGGGTTTTGGATAGTCGAGTGGCCGTAGCAGCACTCCATGCACGACCGTGAAGATCGCAGTGTTTGCTCCGATCCCGAGCGCCAGCGTGGCGACGACAGCACCAGTGAATGCTGGACTCTTCGCTAACGATCGAATCGTGTAGCGGCCGTCTTGGACAATGTTTTCAACAAAGTTTGCGCGGCGCATATCCCGGCACTCCTGTTGTCACCGTGCGATGAATGCCTAACGCTGACCGTCTTGGTGATTGAGCAGGTGAGGGCGTGAGATGTCCGGCTCGCCGTTTCCTACGAAGGTCAGCGTAGAAAATTGGACCGCACACAGGCCTGCTCAACAGACCGGCTTGGCACGCACGCATTGTTGGCTGGCGTACCACGACCGTAGAATTCGTCTGTACGCTACCGTACTGTTCGATGGCAGATTGCGCTACATGGTTGCTGCGTAATCGAATGATTGGCTTCCCATCCGATCATGGTGATGTTGTGTCGGCTGATGTTGTGCGGTCAGGCTTGCCGGATGGCAGGCAGCCCGAGAACGGTCTCATGTGCACGTACCGCGCGCGCGTGCGCGCGCAAGTCGCCCACAACCGGGGAGCGTAGCTCGAGCGCCGTTATGCGGCGCCGCGGGTGCTTCGATGGAACGACTCGAGGGCTTGGGCGAAGTTAAGAAACTGTACTTCGATGTACAGTTCGGGGCTGTTGACCACCGCGAAATAGAGATCGGTTACCGACCCGAGCCCGCGCGCCATCTCGAGAAACCGTCGCAAGGCGTCCGGCCAAGCGTCGGCGACATCCCGCAGCGTGAAGACCATCTTCTCCGGCTCGACGACGCGCGTGTCCGCTGTTCGGGGCCGGTCGGGTAACGCGATCGCGACCATCTCACGCCGCGGGTCTGCGCCCACTCTGACTACGGATAGTCGCGTCAACGGCGACCGTGTGCCGACACCAAGCGAGAGAAAGTTCCCGATATGTCGGAGAGGCCCGTTGAGCAGGGAGTCAATGCCGATGCCGGCCGGGAAATCAAGCTGCGCGCAGATCTCCTGCTCGATTGCCGCTCGCGAATAGCGGTCCCAATCGGTATGCGCGCCGGCCGCGAATCGGAGCGAAAAATCGCCGACTACGGCCGGCAGCTCCGGCAACGGCCGGAACTCGAACGCGAGACGAGAGTATCGAAGGCGTGGCAGGCTGGCGACCTCGAGAAGATGCTGTCGCTATACCATCCGCGATTTCATTCGTGGAACCGCGTCAGCGGCGCTTTGGACGGTCACGATTCGCTGCTCGCGCGGTGGAGGCGTGCGCTACAGTCCGAGACCATTGTCGCCGTTAGGCTGGATCCGATCGTGGTCGAGCGCTATGGCGACTTCGCCGCGGCGTACTACGTCTCACATGAGACGGTGCGGATGGCTCCCACTGCGCCTGCAGCGGGGCCGGGAGTGCGAAGGGTTGCGAACCAACAGTCGTCACGATTCACTGGAGCGATTATCTCGTCAGGAAGGGCGGCCGCTGGCTCTTTGTGGGCTACTCGGGCATCAATTGCGCCCAGTTCGCGGCCGCGGCTTCGGCCTGTCGCGCTCCGGACTCGACCGAGCGGCTGCGCAGGCAGTAGGTGAACGCTGACGGTTTCACCAGTCAAACGCCACTGACTGGTGATCGCCTAACACGGGCCCTTGAAGCTGGCAGCGCAAGCCGACCCAGGAATGAATCGTTCACCAGTGCGCTGTAGCTTAACGCGGCCCGTTAGGCAGTCACGCAGGGAAATGTGGAACGCGAACGAGTTCGAAGCTCGCCCGTTGGAATGACGGAACCGCGAAGGACGCGAAGGGCGCCAGGGAACCGATCAGGCAGTTGCTTCGCGTCCTTCGCGGTTCAACTTGCAACGTCGAAATCGGTCGCCGCTGTTGTCACTGAAGCAAAGCAGGGAGGCCATGTCGGTGCTCGACCTCGATCGCCAACGCTGCCACCTTCCGCGCAATCTCCAACCCGGCTTCGAGGTCGAACCGGTAGTGAATCCCGCCATAAAGGCGCGACAGCGCCGCCTCGTCCGCCATCGCGGCGAGGTGCTCGGCCTCGGTTGGGAAAAGCGCGCCGAGCACGTATGCCGATGCTCCTGAGACGCACGCGTGGTTCGACGGATACGACGGGTGGTTCGGCAGCCCGATCGACAAGGTGATCGCGGGGTCCACCGCGGACGGACGCACGAGCCAATATGTGTACTTCGCATCGTGGCACGCGATGTAGCCATCGAACCCGGCCGTGTTCATTAACGCGAGCGCACGCGCAGCTTCGCGCTCGCTGAACCGATACTTGTCGATGAGCTCGAGCGCGAGCCCATTCCAATGGCCCACGACCAGCGACCCCGTCGGGAACGCCCAGAACTTCGCGATGCTGTCCTGCGCGGCAGTGCGCGTGTCGGAGATCGCGCGCACCTCGGCCAAGGCTTCTCGGAAAGTGGGCGAATCGAAGGCCGACGGCTCCGGCGGACGGAACTGGCTGCCGCTGTCCATGAAGAACGGCTGCACCTGTCCGAGCAATGGGAGCAGCGGCGGCGCCGGCGGATTTGCCTGGCTCGTCCACTTTCCCGGTCCCACTGGAACATGCCCCGTCCATATGGCATCGAAGCGGTCGGCGTGCGCCCGCGCGACGACCCGCGCACCGACCTCGCGCCCGACGTGTTCCGCCTTGGCGAACGCCTTCTGCCGCCCTGTGGCAAGGGATGCTTCGTCCGCCCGCACGGCTGCCTCGAAGATCCCGGCGTCGTTCGGAAAGAGATACGCGAGAACCGGCGCAGCAGCACCAGCAACGGCGCCGCGCATCGCCGCGCGGGTAGCGCCCCTGTGTTTCGCCACGGCCTCGATCGCCACATGCTGGGCGAGCGTCACGTAGGCGAAGCCGCGCCACGCCGCGTTCTGGGACGGGCGATTCCTCGCGATGGCCGCCTGGGTCACGGCGTTCCACTCCACGCTGGCAAGCGATTCTCCCGGAGCGACGGCGGCACTCGGCGGGTCGGCGAACCCTCGTGGGCTCAAGATGTTTGGCGAGGTTGCTGCTGGGTCGGTGAGAGTCGGTCGGTCCGAGCATGCCGCCATCGAGAAGGTCATTGCCACTAGGCACGGGATCGGTCGGTGCATGGAGAGCCTCCGTCGTTGCTCCTTTCTGGGGAGTTGGTGAGTCGCAGCCAAGGCCATCCGGTTCGTTCTTGAGTGCCCGAGTCCCCGGATGTAGTGTGATACCCGTCATCGCCGCTCAAGCTGACGTACGCGATCTCCTTCCCGTCCGGTGACCAGGCGGGGAATGCCGCGCTGGAGGCGAGAAACACGGGCGGTTTGCCGTCGTCGTCGGCACTCATCAGGTACAACTCGCACCGGTAAATGCAGTCGTCACGGGTGACGGCCAGTCGGCGGCCATCGAGCGACCAGGCCGGCGAATGGAAGCCGTCAGCCCGGCGCACGAGATTGGAGCCGTCGGCGTCCACGAAGTAGAGGACGCACCCGACCGCAACTTCCCGCCCCTGGTGTAGTCCCGCACGAACGCGATCCGCTTACCATCCGGGGACCAGGCCGGGTCGAGTTCGCGGCCGCTGTTGTCGCTGGTCAGTTGTCTCGGTACGTCGCCAGAAAGGTCGGTCGTGAAGATCTGTCCGCCCCTAACGTACGCCAGTCGGTCTACGTAGCAGCGTGAGTCGCACGCAAATGCCGTAAAGACCTCCTGCGCGCGGTCGGTTCGGGCGCTTACCTCCTGATTGCCCGTCTCCGGACCGAGCGTCCATATGCCCGATGTGGCGATCCCCATCGAGTCCGTCATTGCCGTGTTGCCGGCCACGGTGCCGTTCCCGGAGATCACCGCGAAGGTCACCGGGACGCGACTGACGGGATTGTCGAAGTAATCGGCCACCCTCACCTGCAGGGGAGCTGGGAGCGCGTCTCCAACGAACGCTCTCTGATAGTTACCACTCACCCGCCTGATCCGGACAGGGGGCCCTGGCTCGGCCGTCGCCGTGAACACGACGTCCGCAGCGCCATTGCCGGCGGCGGTAAGGCTATAGACGCCGACTCTCTCGCCCAATCTCCGGCTCCACACCGTTGCAATGCCGTCGCCGTCCGTTCGATCCGAAGTGCTCCCGATAGCGCCACCGCCTCGTACGGCAAAGGAAATCTCGATCCCCGACACCGGGCGGCCGGCTCGATCTGTCGCCCGTACCTTGCGGACAACGGTCACTTCGCTTGCGACGGTGCCCATGAGGCTCGTGGCCGTGAGCGCTTCGAGATGGATCTCCGCCGGCGGTTCCGTCGAGCTCGTGCAGCCGGTAGCCAGTATGACTACGACGAACGAACCCGCAGACACGCGGTTCCACTGGATTCCGAAGTGACTGGCGCGCATAACGCCTCCATTGAACACGCCCAGGGCCAATATCATTGCCGGTTGATTGGGCGCACACGATCCGCCGTGCCCTTACTCTCAACACACCGGTGGCGGCGAAACTGGGCCACGCCGAGTCGCGTTTACCTCGTGCCTCGTAGAGGGCCGCGAGGCCGAGGCGATCATCGTGTGCGACCACGGCTCACGGCAGCTGTTTCGATCCATGATGCGGCCGCGCTGGCAGCGCACACGCGGCGTGCGCCTAACGTTGCCGGCGCTCACCTCGACGACGGGCCTGGTGACGCACACACGCGTGACGCTGAAAGCGTCACCGTCTCGCCGAACTTTCGGAGCGACGGTATGGGCAGCGTTCGTCCGGGCACCGCGTCGGTGCAAATTCCGAAGCGACTCCGTTTCAAAGACGGCAGCCTGTTCAGCGAATTACCGTAACGGCGTTGCTGCCGGCGGGATCCACGGATACGGCGACGGTCCGCGTGCGCACGCACGCGGGCGAGACGCTCGCGTTGGAGTTCTCCGGCGTGCAGGCGCTCACGGCCGTCCACCCCGAGGGGGATGCTCCTCTACGGCCTCGCCGAGCTCGAAGCCGATGGGCCGCTGCGCCAGTTCACGTTCGCGAACTGGCGGCAACCACAAACCGACCAGGGGTCGACATGAGGATCGTTGGAAGCGCTGCCCTATTTCTCGGCTTGGCCTTCGCATCAGCACCACGGATGGGCGGCCAGCAACTCGATTCGGCCCAGCGCGAGGTCTGGCAGGCCGTCGAAGCTCGCTGGCAGGTTACGGGCAGGTCAGGCTCGTAGCCTTCTTGGCGATCGTCAGCTGGCAGAACGTGGTCTGACTGGGGTAGGACGTATCGAGGAGCACCCCCGATCCGACCGGGTTCGCTTCGAGCGACACCTGCGCGCGGACCCCAACGGTGACCGCACCCAGCGATGGATCGATCGAGAAGTCGTGCGCGTTGTCGCTGCTGTCGAGCTCCTTACGAATCTCGAACACGCCTGTTGTGCCCATCACACCCCAAGCGGTGATGGCATTGATCGCTCCGCCTCCGGCCAGGTCGGACTGGTTGTACGCACCGTTGTTGAAGCGATAGAAGTCACCGGCGAGCGACTGCGTGTTGACGGGAATGCCGGAGCTCGTCAGGACAATGTCGTCGCCATCCTCGGTGATGCCATCGTTGTCGTTATCGAACTCGAAGCCGAGGAAGTCGGCGTCGTGAAACGGCGACGTCCGATCGAAGGTCACGGCGAGATACAGATACTGCTTATCGTGGGTGATGTAGGCCTTCGCAGGCACCGCGCCTTCCGTCGACGGAAGCATCACGCGGAACGACATGGTTGTTGCCGCACCATCCCATTCGTTGGGACTGAGCACGCCGTCGATGACGGGCGGAACCGTAGAGTTCTTCGCGAGATTTGCTGCGTCAACGGTGCGAGGTGAGGTCGCGGTCGGGGCGCTGGCGTCGCTACACGCAGCAGCAAACCACGTGACCATTGGAATCAAGGCAGCAAGTGATGTCCGGCGCATTGAAGTGTCTCCGAGCAAATGATTGGGCTTGATCGCGTTGGGCGAGGTCGGCGCACGGCATGCGCTGCCGACGTGCTCCAAGAAACGGCGACCGATCACCCAGTAGTCTCCTGAATGGCCACTGTGGAGTCACCTGGAAGTCCCGCGTGTTCGTCGCCCGGGGCAACGGCGATTCACCCACCGCCTGTTGCCCGAGTTGTGAGCCGTCGCTGCGTGTCGATGGGCGCCGATCACGACTTCGGTCGATGCTCTCAACGACGGCGGGGCGTTTGAACACGATCGCTGCGGTGCGTGCAGAGTTCGCGCTCGACGGCGAACCAGCCGAAGGGCTTGCTGCACGGCCCCCAAAGCACGCGCGGGCGGGCACGGGTTCGGCCATGGGCACTCCTCTCGCGTGCGGTCAGTGAGGGCGACAGCCGCCTGTTCCAGCGAAGGCGCGCCGACCCCGACGCCTAACGAAAACGAGAGGGAGGCGGTGCCGCTTCTGGCGCCGTTTCTCCGGGCATCTTCCGGCACGGATGCTGGGAGACTCCGGCGCCGACGCCCGGTCTCCCGACGAAAGCCGGCAAGTTTGATGGTTAATGCTGCCTGTGCTCGCCTGTTAATCAGGAGGTCGGTGGTTCGAATCCACCCGCCCCAGTAGGAACCTCGGCCCAAGCGGCCGGGGCTCGCGCGTTTATGGACCGGGTGATTTGAGTCGCCTGGGCATCAGAGCGCCAGGTGATCATTCGGGTGACTTCCACGTGATCCCGTCTGGTTTATTCGCGATCGCCAATCCGCCGTCACTTCGCACTCGAGCGAAGACACCGGGGCGGCTGACCGATAAACCACGAGGATCATGACAATGGGTACGACTTTGCGCTCCAGGCACAAGCGCGCGGCCCGCGTTACGCCCGCGGTGCTCCTTGGCCTGTCGTTACTTGCGGCCTGTGATACGGACCGCCCAGTTGCTCCGGAGACCACGAAGGCATCGTCCGTCAAGACGCCGTCCGCCTACTGGTCTCTTGCACCAGGTGCGATCGCCTTCAACATCGTCGATGAAAGCCAGGTGGCGGTGACCGGCTATACGAACTTCTGGTTGATCGACTCGAAGAACGATTCCACCTTCTTTGGGGACAACAACGCGTACTTCGACAGCAACCCCGTGTCCGGTTCGTACCTTCTCAAGGGACTGACTCCGGGGACGTATCAGGTCTGCCAGCACAACTCTCCGTCCTACTATCTCGTCGCGAACCCGGCGTGCCTCACCGCCAACGTGACCACCGCGGCGACGACGGTCATTGGTCCCTTTGTGGACCTGCACCAGCCCAAGCTGCTGTGGAAGGTGGTCGACGACGACGGCATGCTGGTACCCGGAGCCACGTTCGTGCTCACCGACTCGTTGAACAACAAGGCCGTCATGACCGATAACGGGATCTACGACGGGAACAAGACTGGTGGCCTCTGGCAGACGCTCGCCTGGCCGCAGACGCTCAAGCTGTGCGAGACGGTGCCTCCCCCGGGATACGTGCTCCCGGCGCAGCCCTGCCTCACGTTCGTCGCGAAGGGCGGGTTTCCGACCGACCTTGGCAAGTGGGTCAACAACCCGATCGCGAGCGTCAAGATCGAAGTGTTGAGCGACAAGTACTACCTGATCGGGCCGTCGACCTTCAAGATTTACGGTTCCAACACCATCACGACGGTCGATGACAACGGTCCGTACGACCTGGAACCGAAGTACGGTCTCCTCAAGGTGAAGCTGCCGGCTGCTGGGACGTACACCGTCTGCGAGACGAGTGCCCCCTACGGCTTCGATCCCCCCAGTCCGCCGTGCAAGGGACCGATCACGGTGCCGTCTGGCGTGCCGGTGTGGGCGCCGCTCTTCATCAACAAGCCGTGGCCGGTGCCGAGGTAGGGAACAGCGGGCCGTGGGACACTCAGGCGTTAAGGCAGTAGGGCATTCGGGCGTTACAACGGCGCCCCAGTGCCCTATCGCCCTAACGCGATATGAGGGACTCCGGCCTAAACGGCGCTGCTGACGCGATGCCTAACGGCGATCGGGGCCTGCGCGTGCGTGGTGAACCAGCGCCGCCAGCGCCTGTTGCAACGGCGTATTGCCGTCCAAGCCTGTTGTAATACAACACGGAAAGGAGCTATCTGGAACGTGGCGGAGTCCCTGGTGTCCGGGCTGTTAATCAGGAGGTCGGTGGTTCGAATCCACGCGCCCCAGTCGCAAGTCCCGTATGAACTTATGCGTACGGGACTTTTTCATTTCCAACTGCTTTGCCCCCGTTTCGCCGCCGTTTCTCACGCGAAGCTTCCGAGTTTTCGATCACGCAGTTTTGTCGGCGATTCCATCACTGCGAGTACACCGGCATCGTCGGCGTGTTGATAACACGTCTCCATCGTTTTCCGGTCGGTCCAGCCGCCGGCTTTCATCACATCGACTGCCGGTAGGTGACGCCGCTCCGTCTCCCACTTCCGTCGGTAGCAGTGCCATAGCCCACCGTGAAGGCGCCCGGCCGGCTTCTGATAGCTCGGGGCGATGCCGGCGCACCGTTCCGCGTTCGGCGACGCTCGAAAACCAACTTGGTGCGCGCCTTCCGCCGGTGCTCGAGCGAGAAGTGTTCGTGCTCGGCGGTGCTCGCGGTGCGATTCCGCGGTGGCCGCTCAGCGACTTCTTCGACGGGCTGGAGACGGCGTTGTTCGGATGATGCGGACGTTGCTCGCGTAATCGTTTTCGGCGAAGTTCTGCCGCATGGCGTGGCGCGCCAATCGGGGCGTTGGACGCCCGTGGCTTATCGTTCCGACAGGAGGCCCCATGCGCCTCGCGCGCATTCCGGTGCTCTCGCTCCCGCTGCTCCTCAGCGCGCCCGGCGCTCCGGCCACGCGCCAGGAGCCGCCTAACGCGGCGCCGAACGACAACCGAGTCCCCGTTGGCACCCTGCAAGACGGCGTGCTCTCGCTATCGCTCGAGGCCAGGCTCGCGACGTGGCACCCGGACGGGGACTCGCTCCCCGGCCTGACGATCGAGACGTTCGGCGAAGAGGGGCGCGCACCGTCCGCCCCAGGCCCGTTCGTTCGCGTCCCCGCCGGCACCGAGCTCCGCTTCCGCGTCCGCAACGCGCTGGAGCGCGACACGTTGACGTTCTACGTCCCCGCGCGGATCGCCGACGCGAGTCCGGGGACGTCCGCCGGCGCCGCGCTCGACTCGGTGGTGCTCACGCCCGGGGAAGAACACGAGCTCCGCGTCCGTGCGGCACGACCGGGGAGCTACGTGTACTACGCGAACGGGCGCTCGGCGCTCGACCGCGTGCTCCGAATGCGCGGCCTCCTCGCCGGCGCCATCATCGTCGACGCGGCGGGCGCTCCACCGCCGCGCGACCGGGTCGTCGTGCTCCTCGACGCCGTGGACTCGCTCACCTCCTACAACACCCCCGTCACGCGGCGGGAGGTACTGGCGATCAACGGCCGGTCGTGGCCGCACACGGAGCGGCTGTCGTATGTCGCGGGCGACACCGTGCGCTGGCGCGTGCTCAACGCCTCGCCCGGCGTGCACCCGATGCACCTGCACGGCTTTTACTTCCGCGTCGACGCGTTCGACGGCTCGCCCGCGTCCGTGCAGGCGGCGTCGCCTCCCGGCCGGATGGTCGTCACCGAGCGCATGGGGCCATTCACGGCGATGGCGCTCTCCTGGGTCCCGGAGCGCGCCGGGAACTGGCTCTTCCACTGTCATTTCCAGTCACACGGCGGGCCGCACCGCCCGCTCGGGCCGGCGGCGCCGAGCGCCGCGCACGCCGACGACGATCACGCGACGCGCGGGATGGGCGGGCTCGTGATGGGCGTCGAGGTCCGCCCGCGCGGCGAGACTCGCGTGACGGACGCCGGCCCGCGCCGGCGCCTGCGCCTCGTCGCCGTGCGCGATTCGGGGTTTCCCGACTCGCTCCCGTCCATGCGATTCGTGCTGGAGGATCGCACGGCAGGGCGGCGGACGGAGGCCGGCCCGGGCTTCAGCCCCACCATCGACCTGACGCGGGGTGAGCCAGTGGCGATCACCGTCGTCAACCGGCTCGGCGAACCGGTCTCCGTGCACTGGCATGGGATCGAGCTGGAGAGCTATTACGACGGCGTCCCGGGATTCGCGGGCGCCGGGCGACGAATCGCGCCGCTCATTGCGCCGCGTGACTCGTTCGAGGCGCGGATGACACCGCCGCGCAGTGGGACATTCATTTACCACTCACACGTCGACGAGGAGCGCCAGCATCGAGCGGGGCTGGCGGGCGCACTCGTCGTCCGCGACCGCGGGTCGAACGACGCCACCGAGCGACTGTTCTTCATGAAGTCTGCGCGCGGTGCCAGCGGTCCGTCTCCCATGGAGATCAACGGCCGTGTCGACCCCGACACGATCGTGCTGCGAGTCGGACGGGCGTACCGGTTTCGCCTGATCAACCTGGCGGTTACGAGTCCTAACGCGGCGGTCTATCTGACCGCGCGCCCGGACAGCTCCCTCGCGAACCTCCGCGACACGATGCTCGTGCGGTGGCGCCCGATCGCGAAGGACGGTGCCGACCTGCCGGAACGGGACCGCGCGTTGCGCCCGGCGATGCAGGTGGTGAGCATCGGCGAGACGCATGACGTGGAGTTCGTGCCCACCGAGCGGGGGATACTACGGTTCGAGGTGCGGCCGACGTCGCTCGGGAAGCTCACGGCTCGCGTGCCGATCCGCGTCGAGTGAGCACAGTGAGAAACTGGATGCGCGACGAGATGTGGCTGCGCGTACGCGGCGGACGCTGGATCGAGTCCCTCGCCGCCGACGTCAGGTTCGCGTTCCGCCACTT
>JBKOYV010000310.1:0-10111 GCA_046725585.1 Gemmatimonadota bacterium
GCGGGTACGCGTCGGTGGACGTCGCGAAGCAGAGCGCGAACGACGCCGATCTCGGTGGCAGCTTCGGGCTCAGGCATCTCGAGCTCGGTGCGCGGGCGAACCTGCCGTACGGCAGCGCCGCGACGGTGCCGTACCTGACGGTGAGCTATGGCCGCCGCGCGCTGGGCGCCCGGGTCACGGATGACTTCGAGGGCACCGAATACGACATGCGGCTCTCCGGCGGGACGCTCGGAGTCGGCGGGGGAGTCGAGCACGTGATCTCGCCCACGCTGGCGGTTGACGGCGGGCTGGCGGTCGCATTCGGACGTTTCAGCCACGCGAACATCGACGGGGAGTCGATGTCGTTGGCGGTGAACGGGACGACGTCCGTCCGCCTGCGTGTCGGGATGATCTGGCGGCCGGCTCCGCGCCGCAGCTGATGAATGCCTAACGACCGTCGCGCCGCCTCGGCGCGACGGATGGGACTCACCACACAACGGAGCTCGAGCTCCCGAGGGAGACATGCGACACCTGATGATTTGCGCGGCCGCGGGTCTGGCTGCGCTCACCGCTCCCGGCCGCGCGTCTGCGCAGGCGCCGACGGGACACAGTTCTGCCCAGCCGGCGACGAAGCCCGATGTCACGAAGGACAGTCGGCCGTCGGGCTTCATGCTCGGTGTGCACAGCGTCGGCGTTCCGGGTCTCGCGATCGGCGGTGGGGACGGCCAGAACGACGCTTCAACACGTCGTTCGGCGCCGGCGCCGGCGTGACGCTCGGCTGGGGATTCAACCACACGTTCAGCGCGTTCACGAGGCTCGACCTCGCGAAGCAGAAGACGGCTCCGACGGACACGCCCGAAGGCAGCTGGGGCCTCGTTCACATGGAGGTGGGCGCGCGGGCAAATGTGCCGTTAGGCACCGCCGCCACCGTGCCGTACGTGACCGCGAGCTTCGGCGGGCGCGCGCTCGCCTCCACGGCGACGTTCGAGGATGGTGAGACGGCGGACGTCTCCCTCAGCGGCAAGTTCTTCGGCGTGGGGGCCGGGATCGAGCACGCCATCTCACGATCCATGGCCATTGACGGCGGCGTCGACTTCGGCTTCGGGAAGTTCTCGCACGTGAAGGTCGGCGATGAGCAGTCGGACGATCCCGTCGACCCGACGACGAGCGTCCGCCTGCGCCTCGGCGTCACGTGGCGGCCTGGCGCCCACTGATTCACCTAACGAACTCGCCAGCTCGGCGGAACCGTCGCCGGGCCGGCGGTCCTCCACTTCAGACTCCGTGCACGACATAGAGGACTACGCATGACATCGCAACGACACGCCGCTTCAGGGCGGACTGGCCTCGTACATCGTGTCGCCCCGCTGCTCCTCGCGGTCGCACTGCTCGCGGGCGTAGCGTGCGGCGGCAACGGCGGTGGCGACAAAACCACCGGCCCTGCGACGACGACCGTCGAGGGCAACTACAATCTCCGCACCGTCGACGGAAATCGGCTTCCCGTGGAGGTCTACCACGGCCCCTGGCTCGATCCCGTGAACACGCGCTTCTACAACCAGATGATCCTCGTCGTCAAGAACGGCGTGATCAACCTCGACGAGACCGACCGCTGGGCCATGACGCTGGACGTGCAAATGACGCTCGACGCCGTCACGACCCAGCAGACGCTGGCCGTCATGGGCACCTACGAGATCGACGGTGACGACATCCTGCTCTCGGCGTTCGATGGCGACACCGAGCTCTCGGGAACGATCAAGAAGGGAACGATCAGCCTGACGATGGACGTCGGCGGATCGAAGCGGGACAAGGCATACAGCTTCACGCGCTGACGGCGTCGGCGCGAACGGCGAACCATTCACCACTCGCTCGAGGATCATATGTCATTCGTTTCACTCGTTCCACTCACGCGCGCGCTGCTGGCAGTCGCGGTGCTGGGCGCGGTCGCCCGCACGGCGGCCGCGCAGAGCGCCGACGAACAGTCGGCGTACGTCGCGCTCATCTACACCCCGGTGGCGGGCCTGCCACCGCTGCCTCCGACCACCGACTCGTTAGGCCGCAAGTCCGGGGTCTCGCTGGTCGGCCGACTCGGCCACACGTCGAGGGACGGCGGCTCCCTCACGCTTACGAGCTATGCCCTCGGTGTCGAGCTCCCGCGTGGTCGCACGCGGCTGGGGGCGACGCTCGGTTACCTGTCCGCAAGCTGCGGCGTAGAGTGGGAGGGGGACCACGACTGCGCCGGCGACATCATGATCGGCGGCAGCGTGCGCACCATGATCACGAACCGGCCACTCGGCGGGAGCGAAGCGCCGGCCAGGGGCAAGGGCTCGTCGTCCGGCAGCGACGGAAGGCTCGTCGTGGGGTTCGATGGGAACGTCGGGTATTCGCCACGTCAGGGCGAAACCGCGCTTGCGGCCGCCGCGAGCCTGCCGACGGGTCTCGCGCTGCAGAGCGGATCCGTGCGCATCATGCCGTTCCTGACGCCGGGGCTCGCGTACGGTCGACTCAACAACGTCCTCTACGATGAGGACGAAGCCCCCACGTCGCACGGCGCGATCACCTTCGTCATTGGTGGTGGCGTCGGGCTGCAGTTCGGAACCTCGGGGCTTGGCGCGAACGTGGGATTCCAGCGTGTGCTCAAGGGCTACGGCGGCGCGACTCAGCTCGGCATCGGCATGACCTGGAACGGCGTGACGGCAGCACGGTGAAGGGATGAAAGGGGACTGGGGACTGGGGACTGGGGACTCGGGCCGGGATGCTTCTACCAGCGGGGAGGCCTGCTCGCGAACAGAAGGGTCCCGGCCGAGTCCCCAGTCCCCAGTCCCGATGTCCCCACAGCAGTCCCCAGTCCCGATGCCAATCCTTTCAACGCGCCAGCCGCGCGGCCTTCGTCAGCAGATAGTTCCGCTCCGGAAGGCTCGCCGTCCGCTCCGCCGCACGCCGGTAGTGCGCGACAGCACCCTCGGGATCTCCCGCGCGCTCTAGCAAGTGCGCGCGCACGGCGTCGAGCCGATGGTGTCCCAAGATGCGCTCGTCCTTCTCGAGCTCCTTCAGGAGCTCGAGCCCCGCCTCGGGGCCATGGACCATCGCCGACGCGATCGCGTAGCTGAGCTTCACCATCGGGTTGTCCGACAACTCACGGAGCACGCCATACAACGCGAGAATCTGGGGCCAATCCGTGTCTTCCAGGCGGGGCGCCTCGTCGTGCACCGCCGCGATCGCCGCCTGAAGCTGATACGCGCCAACCTCGCCGTTCGGCAGCGCGCTCGAGATGAGCGCCACACCTTCGTCAATCAGGCGTCTGTCCCAGAGCGCGCGATCCTGCTCGTCGAGCGGGATCAGCTCCCCCTGGGGTCCGGTTCGCGCCGCGCGGCGTGCGTCGGTGAGCAGCATGAGCGCGAGGAGCCCGGTCACTTCGTGGTCGTTCGGAAGCATCGCGTGCACGAGACGCGTCAGTCGGATGGCCTCGTTGGAGAGGTCGGTGCGGTGCAGGGTGGGGCCGGCGCTGCTGGTGTACCCTTCGTTGAAGATCAGGTACAGCACCTGAAGCACCGCGCCGAGTCGCGCGGCCCGCTCCGACTCGTTAGGTAGCCGGAACGCGACCTTCGACGTCTTGATGGTCTGTTTCGCGCGACTGATCCGCTGTGCCATGGTCGCCTCGGGGACGAGGAAGGCGCTCGCGATCTCCGCGGTCGTGAGGCCACCCACCGCGCGAAGCGTCAGGGCGATGGCGGTCGCCGGCGTCAACGATGGATGGCAGCACATGAACAGCAGCGTGAGCGTGTCGTCCTCGTCGGCGCCGATCTCGCCGAAGACGGTGGGGACGACCGTCTCGATCGCCGAGCGCTCGCTGGCCACGGCGTCCTCGCGCCTCCGCCGCGCGATGTCACGCCGTACCTCGTCGGTGAGCCGCCTAACGGCGACCTGATAGAGCCAGCCGCGTGGATTCGACGGAATGCCGTCGGTCGGCCACTGGGCTGCCGCGGCGATGAGCGCCTCCTGCACGGCGTCTTCCGCCGCGGCGAAGTCTTCGTGTCGACGTGCGACGGCGCCGAGCACCTGAGGCGCGAGATCGCGCAACAGGTGTCCGAGCGAGACCTCCGCCGATGCGTTCGTCCGCGCCCCGGTCACATGTCCGGCGGTGCGCTCATGACCTGTCGTACCTCGATGGGCAGGATGAGCGGCGTTCCTCCGGGCCCGGGTGCGGATGATGCCTTCGCGGCGATCTCGTACGCGCGCTGCGGTTTGTCGACGTCAACGATCCAGTAGCCGGCGAGGAATTCCTTCGATTCGGGGAACGGGCCGTCGGTGACGGCCGGGACGCCGTTTTTGCCGACGCGGACGATCTTTGCCTCGCCAGGTGCGGCGAGGCCTTCGCAGCCCACGAGCTCACCGGATTCGGCGAGCTCCTTGTTAAACGCGAACATGAATCCCATGTGGGCCTTGAGGTCGTCCGGGGACCACGCGTTGACCTGATAGTCTCCGGTTCCGCGCGGGGTGTTCATCATGAGCATGTATCGCATGGTCGTCTCCTCGTGGGGTGGGCGTCGGCGCTTCGTTGCTGGCGCGTTCTCGTAGAGGAAGTCGGAGCCGGCCGGTGGTTCTCGACATTCGGTCTGGAAGCTATCCCACCGCGTCGACGCGCAGAACCGTCATCGAGATGCGGGGGTAGCCGAGTCCCCAGTCCCCAGTCCCCAGTCCCCCAGTCCCCCAGTCCCTCACTTCCCGGCGTAGGCCTCGTAGAAGGAGTTTCGGAACAGACCGGCCGGGTCGTAGCGGCGCTTGAGCGCGAAGAACTGCGGCGCCATCGGGTACGCCTGCTCGAACTGCCCCCGCGTTGCGTGAAGGCGATATGGCAGGTAGTACGTCCCGCCTAGGGAGAGCGTAGCGTCGATGAGCTCCCGCGTGAGCATTCTCATGCCATCGTCCGCCGCCGGCGTGCGCGCCTGGTTGAAGTACATGACGACGCCGAAGACCGGTTCCCGCGCGTAAGGCAGGAAGCTGTCCGAGTCGGGGAGAACGTCACGAATCGTCACGTTCAGGAGGTCGGCATGGTGCGTCGGGATGATCACTCGCGCCCGCGTCAGGAACTCATCGAGCCTGGCTCGCGGCACGAAGTACTCATGCAGGACGTCGGTGCTCGACGGTGACGTGTCGATGAAGTGGCCCACCGGCACGTCGAGCAGTTGGTTGCGCGAACCCGTGGACGTGCCGGGCAATTCCCCGAACCACTTCTCGAGCTGCCATCGAAGCGTCTTGCCGTACGCGCTCCCAACCGAGCCTCGGAAGACCGCGCGCTTGAGCCCGAGAAGCGACGGCTCAGGGAGGGGCGTCGCATTGCGGAGGGGCGACCCGGTGCGATGGACGACGGTCATCATCGCCTCGCGCAGGAACCCATCCGGCGCCACGCTCACGCGTCCGTACGCCATGCCGACGGTCGTGTCATGCGCTACGACCCGCTCGAACAGGATCGCATAGTCGGCGCCTGACGTCGCGATTCGCTCGGCCCGGTACATCTCGTTAGGTACCGTTGCCAGCTCGGCATCCAGGATGACGCCGAACAGCCCGTAACCACCGAGCACCAGCCGGAACAGCTCCCGATTCTCTTCACGGCTGCAGCGGAGGATACGTCCGTCCGCCATCAGCAATCGGAAAGCACGGTGCCGGCGATCGGCGCGCGTCCCGTCTGCCATCCGTGGACGTTCGCACTGAGCGAGCCCCCGACGGTGAACGAGTTGTTCGACTGCATCACCGCAACCGACCTGCCGTGCGCATTGAGAAACGGGATTACGTCTGCCCACGTCGTCCCCGCTCGGACGTGAAGGCGGCTCGAGTCCGAGCTGAGCGACATGCCGCGGAAGTGGGACATGTCAATGACGATGCCATCGCGGCTGATCGTATGGCCTCCCATCGAGTGCCGAGCGCCGGCGATCGACACGTGCAGTTCCTCGTGGCGCGCGCGATCAACGAGCGCGACCAGTTGCGCCTCCGCGAGAGCCGAGTCAGTGGGGACGTCGAAGACCTCGGCCACCCTCGTTCGGTTCAATCGGCTGGCGTCATCGGCGTAGCCCACCGGCAGCGCGTCCGGATGATCGCGGTCCGTGAGCGCGGCATGGGCAATGTGCCACATCGGGCGCGCGCCGAATGCGAGCACCGCGGCCAGAACCGCGGCGCCCGCGACGCGTGCCGTTCGACGGGGCAAGTTCGGGGCGTGAGGGCGGAAGGACATGCCACCTTGACGACCGAACGAGATGTCTCGTAGCTAACGCTCGGCCGGCCAGTCGGACTCATCGGTCTACTCGCCTCAAGTAGACCACCCACGGGCTTCCGGTGCCGGGCGGCGAGAAGTGCTGTGCGCCATCGGCGCTCAACGTTACCGGTTGTGCCCTCGTGGTTTCGCGCGAGCCGACGCCGAACCACTCCACGTCATAGGTGCCCGCCTTCAACGTCACCGTGAACGACTCGCCCGATTCACTTGGCTGCAGAACCAGATACTCCGTGCCCGGATTCGCCAGCGCATAGCCGGTCGACGCGAGTTCGCCGTGCGGGGTCATGTGGATGAGCGACATGCGCTCGGCGTAGCGCCGAGTGTCGCCCATGGCATAGCGGGCTGGCTCGTAGAGCTCGTACGGGGGAATGCCTAACGACGGATCCAGCGGGTGCACGACATCGATGATCCCGAAGTCCATGAGGATCGGGTGGTGCCCGCGAAGAAACGACTTCCAGGCCCAGACCGCGTCCCCCTTGCCCGGGGCGTAGTGGTCGGTGTCGGTGATGATGACCTTCGCGCCATCGGCCGCGGGCGGGTCGGCGAACCAGCGCGACGGCGGACTGTTGGGCGCCATGGGGTGCCCGCCGTCCGCGAAGATCTCGTCGTCAAAGCCCGGGGAGATCCAGTCGGCCGCGCTGGCGTAGAGCGGAGCGTTCACCCTCGTCTGATCGGCGACCGGGAATTGCATCGTCATCCCGATCGGGTGCGGTGTGTACCCGCGCTCGCGCTCGTAGCGCTTCACGACATCGATCACCCAGTACTGCCATTCGGTCGAATCGCCCCAGTCGGGCACCTCGCGCATGCCGAGCATCTGCGCGAACGCCTTGTCCACGGTGCCGCCGCCCGATGACTCGTTCGCTACCTCGTAGATAACGTTAGGCAGGTCGTGGACGGTATCGACGACCCGGTGAATGTACGCTTCCTGCAGCGCCCGAACGCGCGGGTCGAGCGGCAGGACCTGGTAGTCGAGGATCGACGTGATGCCGATGCCATTCATGTTGTTCGCCGCGTGGAACGGATGCCCGTCGACGTTGTCGGGTGGTGGGCTCAAGTGCAGCGCCCATCCGTCGAACAACATGACGGCGGCGTAGATCCCGCGATTACCGGCCGCGATCAGTCGCTCGCGCAGGCGGCCGAAGTACGACGGATCGAACTGCGAGAGATCGAACTTCGGTTTCCCGTCCTTTGCCTTGCCCTCGCCCGAGCGAGGCCAGGGCTGCGGAGTCATGCACAGGTGAAAGTTGCCGCCGGCCGCCTGCGACCTGAATTGCTCCCAGCGCCAGAGCCGGATGAAGTTGTGCCCGTGCTTCTCGAGGAACGCGAGGTAGGCGTCGAAGTCGTTCCGCTCGGGCTCCTTCGCGCAGCCGCGGCCGGGCCCGAGCCCGTCGTGAAAGTTGTTCCAGATGTGCGAGCCCGTCAGATAGATGGCTCGTTCGACGGCACCATCGTTCGGTGCGACGGCGAAATACCGCGCATTCGTGCGCGAGACCGTGAGCGGTCCGGTAGCGGCGTTAGGTCCGGTCAGGGGGCTGGTCATCGTGACGTGTGCCATTCTTTGTAATTCTCCCTTCAGTGAGATTGAGCAGATCTGCATGATCCACGCTGGCTGCCCGGTACACACGAAGTCGAAGTTGCATACAGATTCTCGACATCTCGGCTCGAGACTCGACTGTCGTGGGCCGAACCGTGGTCAGCCGTGCTCACTTGTCGAGCTCGAGCGATTGTCATACCGTTCCGTCAGTGCCGCAGGGGCGGCCGACGGTCCGCGTAGAGGGTTCAACCCACCCCGCCGTGCTCCACAATCGCCTTCTATTCCTCGCCCTGACTGCGGACAACGGGCGTCATGAAAGGGCTCGCACCCTTTCGAAGGAATGGAGGTGCACATGTCCGACGAGATCACACGATCTCCGTCCGGCGCATTGCCGCTGCCGGACAAACCGAATCTCGACTGGCTTCGCAAGCAGGCGAAGCGGCGGCTCGATGAGCTCCGGGCCGAGAATCCATCGACGCAGCTCTCCGACGCCCAGTTCGACCTGGCCAGGCAGTACGGCTTCGCGAGCTGGCGCGCGCTCAAGGCGCACATCGACGCGCTGACGGTGGACGGCCAGCTGTTCGAGGCAGCGCGCAACGGAGATACGACTACGCTCGCGGCGGCTCTCGACGCGAATCCCGACAAGTTGGACCTCCGCGAAAAGCCGTATGGCTGGACACTGCTCCACGCCGCGGCGCATAACGGGAAGCTGGGCGTCGTGAATCTCCTTCTCGCTCGCGGTTTCGACGTCAACGCGAGAGAGAATGGCGACAACACGTACGCCATGCATTGGGCGGCCGCGGGGGGCCACGTCGACGTCGTGCGGCGGCTGGCGGACGCCGGCGGTGATGCGGTGGGGAAGGGAGACGACCACGAGCTCGAGGTCATCGGCTGGGCGACGTGCTGGGATGGCTGCGACGACGACGCCCATCGTGCCGTCGTGGACGTGCTGCTCGCGCACGGCGCCCGGCACCACATCTTCTCCGCCATCGCGACGCGCGCGTCCGATGAAGTGCGACGGATCGTCGCCGCTGATCCGTCGGCGCTCACTCGCCGGATGAGCCGGAACGAGAACAACCAGACGCCGCTCCACTTCGCGGTGCGGATGAAGCGGCCGGAGATGGTTGCCTTGCTCGTGGAGCTCGGAGTGGACCCGCTCGCGGCCGACGGTGACGGCTACCCTGCCGCGATGTATGCGACGTCGCCACACGTGGATCGCGCCGCCCTGGAGGCCGTGCGGCATCTGACGGCGGCAGAGCTGCGCAGCGCGGATCGCGGGCTTCGGCGCGTGCACGGCAACGTCATGGACCTCATCGCGAGCGTGGCGTTAGGCGACCGGGTTGCCGCCGATCGACTCGTCCGGGACAACCCCGGACTGCTCCTGACTGGCGGAGCGCTTCACCTGCTGGCGAAGCGTGGCGACGTTCAGGGCGTGCAGTGGATGCTCGACCACGGTGCGGACCCTAACGCGCGATGGGCGCACTGGGACGCTGACGTCACGCCGCTGCACCTCGCCGCGTGGCAGGGGCACGAGGGGGTCGTGCGCACTCTACTGGCCGCGGGCGCCGACCCGAGCATTCGTGACAGCAAGCATGACGGCGACGCGCTTGGCTGGGCGGAGCACGGCGGCCGCGTGGAAATCGTTCGCCTGCTGGGTGCGGCCATCTAAGCCGGTTGGTGTCATCCCGAGCCTGTTGTCATCCCGAGCCGACAGGCGAGGGATCTTCATCGTCCCAGAGAGCGCCCTCTATCGGGAAGATGAGGATCCTTGACCTGCCCGCTGGCGCGGGCACCCGCGCTCAGGATGACAACACGAGGCTGACGCCTCAGGATGACAATCCTGACGAATTCATTTGGCGAGTTTCTTTGGAGCTACAGCGCGGTAGGTCGCCACCAACACGTCCTCGATGACCGGCCAATCCATCTCCTTCACCGTGCCGTCGATCGACACCCAGCCGTGCTGCCCGACATACGGCGTCCGATAGAATCGACCGCGCTCGACCAGCAGCGCTTGCGTCGTGAGGTCGGACTTGAGGCCGAGCGACGGCACGCCGTCGTTCGTGCCCAACATCGCCAGCGTCTTCTTCCCCACGCGGATCGAGACGTGCCCGAACTTGTCCCGCTCCTCGACCACACCGCCGAGTGGCTCGTAGATGCGACGCAGCCGTCGCAGTACCCCTTCCTCGGCCGCCGTCAGCTTCCGCCCTGGGTCACCCATTCGGTTGCCTCGACGCTCGGTGTTCGCACCTCGTCAGCTCGTCGGCGGATGCTCGCCGTTCTCGTACATGAGGCGAACCTCGCACTCTCCGATCCACGCGGGCCAGAGCCTCCGGTGC
>JBKOYV010000286.1:0-5851 GCA_046725585.1 Gemmatimonadota bacterium
CCTTCATGGCGGGCAGGAAGCACTTGATGGTGAGGAACGCCGCCGTGAGGTTGCCGTCCACGGCGGCGCGCCACCCTTCTTCGGTGATGGTCTCCAGGGGACCCGGCCTGGTAGGGCTTCCGCCGGCGTTAACCACGAGGATATCGACGGGTCCGAACGCGCGTTCGATATCAGCACGAATGGCGTCGAGGTCACCGGTCTTCGTGACGTCGCCGGTGACCTGCCTGACGCATCCGCCCGCCTGTTCGATCTCGCCGACGACGGCGGACAGCGCGGTCTGGTCGCGCCCGTGAACCATGACCTTCGCCCCTTCGGCAGCGAACCGCTTGGCGATCGCTGCGCCTATCCCGCGCGAACTGCCGGTCACGAGCGCAACCTTGCCGGTGAGTGCGGCCATCGGTCGTGTTATGTCCCGACGAGCGCGATGATGTTGCCGTCGGGATCCTTGAACCAGGCCGCCTTCGACTTGCCGGTGAGATGCACGTCGCCCTGGCGCGTCACGCCTGGCATGTCGTAGTGCTCGAACGTCACGCCCTTGGACCTCAGCGTTTTGACGGTGTCATCGAGCTCGTCATCGACCATCCACGTCGCGGCCGTCGCGCGGTTCGTCCCGGCGAACTCCGACTTGTAAACGAGGATCGAGCTCGAGCCACTTTTGAACGGCACGGCGTCTGGCTCGGTCGCCGGCAGCGGCGTTAGGCCGACGACGTCCTGGTAGAACTTCCGTGCGCGCTCGATGTCCTTGACCGCGATGGTCGGGGTCGCGTCCTTGTCTTTCAGCATTTCTTCGCCTCCATGTTCGCGAGTGCGGAAGCGAACCGATCCCGCGAAACTCGGGCCGCAGGCGTTGCGAGCACCCGACTCAGCCGGGCGCATGCCCGGTCTCGTCAGGAGTGCGCGGACGGACGTCCCGCCGCGTGGTAATGGCCCAGTCCGCGCGTGGATCCGGCATATCCAGGCGTCGAATCCCGCCCGCGAAACGTCCCTGGAGCCTGTTGTACTCGGCTTGCTTGGCTGCGTCGGGGTGCGTCCAGTCGTGGAGGTAATACACCTCTTTCACGCCGGCTTGCAGCATCTCTTTCGTGCATCCGAAACACGGGCGCATCGTCGAGTAGACGGTGCTCCCCTGCACCGCGATCCCAAAGCGGGCCGCCGCGAGGATCGCGTTCTGCTCGGCGTGCACGCAGATGCAGAGATCGTAACCGGTCCCTGACGGGTACTGGTCGCGATTTGCGCAGCGATGGCATCCGCCCTCGGAGCAGTTGGGCATGTTCTCGGGCGTGCCGTTGTATCCGGTCGAGACGATGCGCCGGTCGACGACGATGATCGCGCCCACGCGGTTGCCGGTGCAGTCGGCTCGTTCGCGAACGGCGAGCGCGATGCCCATGAAGTACCGATGCATGTCGGGTCGGTCCATCACGCGCCACTCCATGGAGGCAGCAGATGCTTCTGCACCTTGCCTAACGCATTGCGCGGCAGTGCGTTCACGCGCACGAACCCGCGGGGAACCTTGAACGACGCGAGCCCGCGCGTGCACGCCTCGCGCAGCTGGGCTGCGTCGATTTCGCCCTCCGGGACGACGTAGGCAACCGGGACCTCGCCGCGTCGCGGGTCGGGGGCGCCCACCACGGCGGCCTCTCGCACGCCCGGCTGCTCCAGCAGCAGCTCCTCGATCTCCCGCGGGTAGATGTTGAATCCGCCGGAAATGATGAGGTCCGACGCCCGTCCTCGCAGCGTGTAGTACCCATCGCCGGAGCGGTCGGCGAGGTCGCCGGTCTTGAACCATCCCTCGTGAAACGCGTTCGCCGTCGCGTCCCCGTTCCGCCAGTAGCCCGAGAACACGTTAGGCCCGCGCACCAGCACCTGCATCGCCTGACCCTCCGCTGGCGCGCGCCCGTCGGGCGAAGCCAGGCGCACCGAGACGCCCGGCAGCGGAAACCCCACCGTGCCGGCGCGTCGCTCGCCCTCGTATGGATTCGAGGTCAGCATGAGCGTTTCGCTCATCCCGTATCGCTCCAGAATCGTGTGGCCGAAGCGCTCGCGGAACGCGTCGTGTACCGCTGCCGGGAGCGGCGCGGATCCCGACACGAACAGGCGGGCGTGGCGCCCAATCCGCTGCGCGGCTTCGGCGGAGAGCTCGAGCAGCCGCACATATATGGTAGGGACGCCGAAGAAGAGCGTCGGCTGGAAGGCGTCGAACAGCCCTTCCGCTCGCTCCGCCTCGAACCGCTCGGCCAGCCGCATCCGGCACCCGCTCAGGAGCCACGAGCAGACGCCGTTGCCCAACCCGTGGACGTGGAACAGCGGGAGGACGGCGAGATACCGGTCCTCGCTCGTGATGCGCCAGCAGCTCACGAGGCTCGTGGCGTTGGCGGCGAAGTTGTTGTGCGACAGCACGGCGCCCTTCGAACGGCCGGTCGTGCCCGAGGTGTACACGATCGCCGCCGGGTCATCGCCATCGATCGTTAGGCGCACTCGGTCGGCGGCCTGGCCCGCCGCCTCGGCGGCAATCGCCTCGATGTCCACGACGTCGCGATCCCCGAAGAGCGCGACGTGATCGCCACTGGAGATGCTGAACCGCGGCTCGGCATCGCTCACCATGTGGGCGATCTCCCGCTCGCGGTACAGCACGTTGATCGGCACGAAGATGACGCCGAGGCGAACGCACGCGAGAAAGAGGTCGAGGAAGTCGATGCGGTTCGCGAGGTGCACGCACAGCCTGTCGCCGCGAGTGAGTCCGCGCGCGGCGAGCGCGTGCGCCATGCGGTTGGCGCGCGCGTCGATCTCGCCGAAGGTGATCGCGCGCACGCCGTTCGGCGTGTCGTACTCGAGCCCTACGTTGTCGCGTCGGCCGAGCAGTGAAAGGTCGAACAAATCACCGAGTTGCATGCGGGGATTGTAGCTCGGCCCGGGCTGGTATCGCGATGGGGGTCTAGATGCCAGCCCTGTGAGATGCAGCCTCGTACAGCACTATGGAGGTCGCGACAGCCGCGTTGAGTGACGTCGCCGTACCCGTCATCGGGATGCGAACAATGTCGTCGCACAGCTCGCGGTACGCGTGACTCAGCCCGCTCGTCTCGTTCCCTACCGCGACCACCACCTCCGATGGCCACGTGTAGTCGCGAACCGACGACGGCCCGTCTTCACTGGTCCCGACGATCTTGAGCGCAGGAAACGAGCGCCGGACGTCCGCCAACCACACCGCCACCTCGCGATGCGACGGCAGGGCGATACACGGAAGCGCGAAGAACGAGCCTACGCTCGCCCGAATCGTCGCTGGATCGTAGAGGTCGACGCCGTGGCCGGTGACGATCACGCCGGTCGCTCCGAACGCGTCGCACGACCGAATGAGAGTTCCGAGATTGCCGGGGCTTGCCGGACGATCGACTACCACGACGAGCATTCCAGCTCGCACGGGAAGGCGATTCACCGCGTTGGGCCGCATCGCGACCACGGCGATCAGCTCGGATGGCTCGTCCTTGCCGCTCAACGTCTCGAATAGCGTCTGATCCATCTCGAAGTGCGAGTCGGCGCCCGACGTCTCGAGGATGGACGACGCCCATCGCGACAACTGGCGACCGCGCGGGTACGCGAACGCGCGAATCGGCCAGTCGGCGGCGAGCGCGCCATTGATCGCGCGGATCCCTTCCACGACGAACTCGCCGTAGCGGTGTCGTTTCGTGCGGTTGCGCTTCAGGACTTCGATGCGCTGATAGGCGGCGTTCGCCGTCGAGACCTGAAGGGTTCGTGGCATCGGCGAAGCTTCAATCGACTCGGTTGAACGGGCAAGGCGGCGGCCTACGGCTTGCCCTATCGCACCCTCGATGACGCACCTTCGGCAAGGCCTCGCTCCCACGCGCGATCCCGGGCTCGTGGCCATCGCGTGCTTCAAGCTCTTCAAAGGCATCCTGCTCATCGCGCTCGGGCTCGGCGCGTTTCGCCTGGTGAATCCCGCGACCGTCCATCGCCTCACGAACTGGCTGCTGCACTTCAGCCTGTCGACCGGCCAGCGGTTCGTCGACAGAATCGTCGATCTCCTGAGCAAGCTCACACGGGGGCACGCAGCGGCGCTCGGGCTCGGAGCGATCGGCTATGGATCGCTATTCACCGTCGAAGGGGTCGGGCTCTGGAAGGGGAAGCGGTGGGCGGAATATCTCACCGTGATCGCGACGAGCCTGCTGATTCCGTTCGAGGTCTACGAGCTCACGAGACGAGTGACGTACGTGCGTATCTCGGCGCTCGTGATCAACGCCGCGGCAGTCATCTACCTCGTGTATCGGCTGCGTCACCCGCGAGAGGTCAGCGGCTCGCCGTCGACGACGAAGCACGCGCATCGACCGGCGCAGGCGGCGTGACGGTCACCTTCACGCTGCCGGCTTTCCCGCCGGCTCGAGCCGTTACGTAGGTCGTTCCAGGCGCGACGGCCACCACTCCGCCCTTCAAGGCCCTCGCGACCAGAGGGTTCTCGCTCGACCAGAAAATGCTCGGAGCACAGAAGATGAAGGTTCCTCCGTCGGGAGCGACGAGGGTAGCGGTGAGCGGCGCGGTCCCACCCACGGCGAGCGTGACTTCCGCGGGCTCCATCCGAATGCTCGCCACCGGGTCGTCGCCGCCGTCGCAGGGCCCCGTGATCTCGTCCCCAGGCATCGTCGCGCACGCCGTTGCGTTCATGAGGATGGCGCAGCTCGTGGCGGCGAGAAAGATCCGGGTCAATCTGGTAGTCGGTCGCATTGGATCTGGCGGTTTTACTGTTGACCAGCACTCTCCTCAGCCGCGCACCGTCGCGCATGTGCACGTTGCGTGGTCAACGACCGCCAGGACATACGTCAGGTGACGTAACGAGATCCCGTTGTTGACCAGGCGGCGGGTGCGATCGAGCGCGTGGAACGCCAGCGTTAGGCGACCGGGAGCGCCTGACCCGCCTTGGCACGCCGAAAATGCTTGACATGCCGGCCGGCTTGCCCTACACTGCGCGGGAGCAGGCCGGCGCAGGTTTGTTCGCCGTCGCCGCACCTTACCCGACCACAGCCGGATCGACGTGAACCGCTCCCTCGCGCTTACGCTTACCACGAAGGCCTTGAACTCCAAGGCCTTTTTCGCGTGCGCGCTCAAGCCGCTTACGAGGGGGCCAACCGGGTAGAAGGACGTAGAACGCAGAACGCCTGGTCAGGCCCCTCCTCGAGCAAGAAAGGAGGGGCCTTTTCGTGTGTGGATGTCAGCAGGATCACCGTCACACGGGAGTGCCGCTCCATGGACGACACCGCCGCAAGCGTGCGAGGGCTGTACGATCCGAGCGACGAACGGGACGCCTGCGGCGTCGGCTTCGTCGCCCACGCGAAGGGCTCGCCATCGCGCGAGATCGTCCACAGCGCGCTGCTGTTGCTTCGCGGGCTGTCGCACCGCGGCGCGGTCGGCTGCGATCCGCGCACGGGTGACGGCGCCGGGATCCTTCTGCAGATCCCGCACGCGTTCCTGAAGCGCGAAGCCGGGTTCGCCCTTCCCTCGGCTGGCGCGTACGCGGTGGGCATGCTGTTCCTGCCGAAGGATCCCGGAGCGCGGCGCGCCTGCGAGCTCACCATCGAGACCATCGTGGCCGAGGAAGGTCGCACGGTCCTCGGATGGCGAGACGTTCCGGTTGACCCGAGCGCGATCGGCGATCTCGCGCGCCAGACCGCCCCGACGGTGCGCCAGGTCTTCATCCCTCGCGGCACGACAGGCGACGAGGCATTCGAGCGAAAGCTGTACGTGCTGCGACGGCAGATCGAGAACGCGATCGGCTCGAGGGGCGGTTTCCACGTCGTGAGTCTCTCGGCCCGCACGATCGTGTACAAGGGGATGGTCACGCCGGAGC
>JBKOYV010000391.1:0-27637 GCA_046725585.1 Gemmatimonadota bacterium
CCGGCGGCCGGAACGCAATCGGTGGCACTGTTGCAGCGAGCTGCAAACGAGGCGCCGCGCTACGCCGCACCGTTCCGCAGTGCGCCTTTGCTCTAGACGGAAATCGAGTTGGACCCGGTAGCTCAGCTGGTAGAGCAACGGACTTTTAATCCGTAGGTCCTGGGTTCGAGCCCCAGCCGGGTCATGAATCACGCGGTCGCGTCGAGTGCACGCGCGATCTCCTCTGCGGTGGCACGCGCCGTACGGCCGACGCCAATGAGCGTCGCCGACGCGTAGCCCGTCCACTCGCCATAGCCAACCAGCCAGAGCCTCGGCTCGCGCACCGAGCGTGTCCCGCGCACCTCGATTCGCCCGTTAGGCGCTCCGACGTCGAGGGGCGCGAGGTGGTCGAGCGCCGGCCTGAACCCGGTCGCGAAGATCACGGCGTCCTCCGGCGTCCGCCGGCCATCGGGCCACACGACCCCGTCCTCGGTGAATGACGTGAACATCGGCATAGCGTGCAACGCGCCGCATTCCCGGGCGCGGCGCACCGATTCGACCATCACGATGTCCCCGAGCAACCGTGCCGGCGGAGGTGCCGCGCCTTCGGTCATCGCGCGGTATCGCGCAGTCGCCTCGCCAAAGAGATAGCGCCCATCGATGTCGTCAGGCAGGAATGTCGGGGCGCGACGCGTCGCCCACGTGACCTTCGCGCTGGCGAAGAGATCTGCTACGATCTGCGCCCCCGAATTGCCACCTCCGACTACCACGACTCGCTGCCCCTCGAATTCGTTCGCCGATGCGTAGCGCGCCGAATGAAGCACTCGGCCCGCGAAGCGATCCTGATGGCGCAAGCGCGGCACCTGAGGGGCCGACCAGGTCCCGGTCGCGCTCACGACGACGCGAGCGGTCCACACGCCAACGTCTGTGTGAACTGTGAACGAATCGCCGGTCCGCTCGATGCGGGAGACCCGCGTCGGCCGCACGATCGGCACCGCATACCGCGCTTCGTAGTCCGCGAGGTAGGCCAGCGCCTCATCGCGCGTGGGATAGTACGACGTCCCGCCCGGCATGAGGCGCCCCGGAAGTGAGCTCCATTGAGCGGGAGAAAAGAGCCGGAGCGACGCCCAAGTGTGCTGCCAGGCACCGCCGGGCGCCCGTCCGTCATCCAACACTGCGTACGACAGGTTTGTGCGACGCAGGTAATAGGCGACGGCGAGCGCCGATTGCCCTCCACCAACGACAATGACGTCCCGATGGCCAGCGAGCACGGTAGGCTGAACCATCACCGACATCGGTGCGGTGAAGCTCGAGCGAGCCGGACAGCATGATGTACCGGGCTCTCCGATAGGCCGCGTTCGATTGTTGCGGTGGTCGAATGCACGGCCGTCGTATGGCAGGATCCGAAACCGTCGAATGCCAATCCCGGGGGAAAGGCATTGGCTGACGTCCGACAAGTAGCCATACTTGCGGCGCCAAGCCTTCGGCGAATCTTACAACGCCGTCACGCCATTCGGCCTCAACCGCTGTCTCGTTCGTGGAATTCGACCAGACGCCTCCGCCGCACCGAACGACTCCGGCCGATAGCCGTCGATCGACGCCCGTTGCAGGGGAGAGCGTGTCGTCCCCTCACCGATCGACGCCAGTCTCCGCACCGGCGACCAGTCCGCGTGCACGCGCGGCGTTCTTCGCCGAAGCCGGTCGGCTCCTCGCCGAGTCGCTCGACTACGAGAACATTCTGCAGCAGGTAGCGGACGCTGCGGTTCCGACG
This sequence comes from Gemmatimonadota bacterium, assembly GCA_046725585.1. GTDB lineage: Bacteria > Gemmatimonadota > Gemmatimonadetes > Gemmatimonadales > Gemmatimonadaceae > JAJKIV01. The sequence continues at coordinate 1,751 of JBKOYV010000391.1, forward strand.
CTGGCCGACTGGTGCGCCGTCGACGTCGTTCACTCCGAACCCGGCGGCGCGTGGCCTCCGGTCGTCCGGCGCGTGGCCGTTGCGGGTCGCGACCCAAACAAGCTTGCCTGGGCACGAAAGCTCGGCGTCGAAGTGGAGCGCGACTGGGCGTCGCCTAACGGGTTACCGCAGGTGCTGCGGACCGGCGTCGCCGCGTTTTTCCCGGAGATCACCCGCGACCTCATCCGGCGCGCGGGGCTCTCGGGCCAGGAGAAAGCGATCTTCCTGCGGATCGGGCTCACGTCGGCGATCTGCGTCCCACTCATCGCGCGCGGCCGCACGTTCGGCGCGATCTCGCTCGGCATGGCCGAGTCGCGCCGGCGATACACGGCGGATGACCTCGCGCTCGCGAAGGATCTGGCGAGCTACGCCGCGATCGCGATAGACAACGCGCGTCTCTACGCCAACGAGCGCGAAGCGCGGCTCGCCGCCGAACGCGCCGCGCTGCGTGTCGAACGGCTGCAATCGATCACCGCTGCGCTCTCGTACGCGCGAACCCCAGCGCAGGTTGGCGACGTCATCGTGCGGCACGGCCGCGAGGCGTTAGGCGCGTCGTCAGCGCTCGTGTACATCACGAGCGAGGCCGGGACGTCCCTCGAGCTGGTGTGCGCCTCGGGGGTGGCCGGCGAGGCACTCGATCGGGTTCGGCGATTCTCCATTGAGGCGAATCACCCGGCCACGGACGCGTTGCGCACACGCGCCCCGGTGTTCATCGAGAACGCCGCGCAGCGTCGTGAGCGCTACCCGAGCCTCGACACGGTACCGGCGAGCGCCGAGGCCACGGCCGCGCTTCCGCTCGTTGCCGACGAACGCGCGATTGGCGCGATCGAGTTCGATTTCCCGTCAACGGTCGTGCTGGCCGTCGAGGAACGAACATTCCTCGGTGCGCTCGCGCACCAGTGCGCCCAGGCGATCGAGCGCGCCCGGCTGTACGTCGCGGAGATGCGAGCGAAGGAAGCGATCGCCGCGGTGCATCGACGTCAGGCGACGGTGCTCGAGGCGATTGCCGACGGCTTCGTGACGTTCGATCGCGAGTGGCGGTACGGGTACGTGAATCGCGTTGCCGCCGAGCTGGTCGGCCGGCAGGCCGAGGACCTGATTGGCCGCGTCGTGTGGGACGTGTATCCGGAGGCCCGCGATACACCCTTCGCGGGCGTGCTGCGGGAGACGATGGCGAGTGGGCGCCAGGTGTCGGGTGAAGCGTACAGCAACGCGGTCGGGGGATGGATCGAATACCGCGCGTACCCGACCGAAGAAGGGCTCTCGGTCCTGTTCCGCGACATCGCGGAGCGTCGCCGTCACGACGAACGCCTTCGCTTTCTCGCGGAGGCAAGCACGATCCTCGCGTCGTCGCTGGACTACGAGACGACGCTGGCGAACATCGCGGAGCTCGCGGTGCCGGCGCTAGCGAGCAGCTGCGTCATCGACCTGGTCGGCGAAGACGGGCAGCTGGAGCGCGTGGCGACGGTGTTCGACTCGGGCGAGCTCAGTCGGCTCGTCGGCGAGCTGCGTCGGCGCCACCCGATCACCGCCGAGACACGCCATCCGGCGCTGCAGGTGCTCGCCACCGGCGAGTCGATCTTCTATTCGGAGATCTCGCCCGCCGACCTGCCGCAGGTCGTCGACGAACGTCCTGATTCGCTCGCGCTCGCGCGACGTCTCAACCCCACCTCGTGCGTGTTCGTGGCCCTGCGCGCCCGCGGGCGAACGTTAGGCGTGATGTCGCTGTCGACGGCCGGCACGCGACGCCGATTCGACGAGCAGGACCTCGCGCTGATCGAGGACATCGCGCAGCGCGTGGCGATGGCGGTAGACAACGCGCGGTTGCACGAGGCCGAACGGCGGGCGCGCGCGGAAGCGGAAGCCGCCAACCAGGCGAAGAGCGATTTCCTCGCCATCATGAGCCATGAGCTGCGCACCCCGCTCACGGCGGTCGTTGGATACACCGAGCTCTTGTCGGACGAGGTGGTCGGTCCGGTCAACGAGACGCAGCGTGATCACCTCGCGCGTGTGCGCGCCAGCAGCGAGCACCTCCTCATGCTCATCGAGGACATTCTGAGCTACGCGCGCATCGAGGCGGGTCGAGAGCTGGTGCGCATCGAGGATTTCGGGCTCGCGGCTCTGCTCGAGCAGGCGTCGGTGATCATCCGGCCCCTGGCCGAGAAGAAGTCACTCGAGTTCACGCTCTCCGGCGGCAACGCGCGGGCCGTGATGCGCAGCGATCCGCAGAAGGTCAGACAGATCATCATCAACCTGCTGGCCAACGCGGTGAAGTTCACGACCAAGGGCAGCGTACGCCTGGGCGCGCGTGTGTACGATGACCGGGTCGCCTTCGAAGTCGCGGATACGGGCCCCGGCATCGCGCGCGAGCACCTGGACCGCGTCTTCGACGCCTTCTGGCAGGTCGATCAGCGGATGACGCGAAAGTCGGGCGGCACCGGCCTCGGCCTGAGCGTGGCACGACAGCTCGCGCGGCTGCTCGGGGGCGACGTGAGCGTGTGCAGCACCATCGGGGAAGGGAGCGTGTTCACGGTGGACCTTCCCCTGAACGCGCCCGATCCCGTCTGACGGCTGCCGTTCCGTGACCTCGGGCGTTAGGCGTCGCTAGCGCGCTGCCTGGCTCGCCGCCCCGGTCACATGCTCGTAGACGAGCCGCGAGAGATCGGCGATGAGCGGCCGCGCGACGCGCTCGTCGGGGATGTTGCGAGTGAGGACGACGAGCACGTAGGGACTGCGTCCTGGCGGATACACGAGGGCCGCGTCATGCAGCACGGCCGTGATGCTGCCGGTCTTGTGCGCGACCCGCGTCCCCGGCGGCAGGCCGGCAGGAATCTCATCGTTGAACTCCTGGCGGCTCAGGATCGCGAGCATCGTATCGCAATTGGCCGCCGACGCGGCTGCCCGCTTCTCGATCGCCTCGAGCAACACGCCGAGATCGCGCGCGGTGGTCGTATTGTTCAACCCCTTCTGAAACGCCTTGCCGTCCTCGACGCCGCGCAGCACGCGGATGTTGCGCGCGCCGAGCGCGTGTGCGGTGGAGTCGGCGTGCCTGGCCCCGATGAGCGCGATCACCGCGTTCGTCGCCAGATTGCTCGATCGCTCGATCATCCGCTCCACCAATTCCCGTGCGCTCACGCGCTGTCCGACGCGGAGATACATCGTGCTGTCGGAGTCATCGATCGGCGCGACCGAGAACGGTGAGCCGTCGACGATCGACGCGAACTGGTTCACGAGCAGCACCGGCTGGTCTGCAGCGAGGCCACCCCGCTCGACCTGCCGGAAGAACTCGATCATCACCGGCACCTTCATCGTGCTCGCGGCGTGGAACGAGGAGTCGGGCGCGATGGTCACGAGCTCGCCTGACGAGAGCGACTTGTAGTAGAGGCCGACGACGGCGCCGGGCGTCGCGCCGATGCGCTGCGCGAGACGATCGCGCAGCGAGTCGGCTTGCGCGGACAGTGTGTTCGTGATCGCCGACACGAGAAGCGTCGCACCGATCGCGCGCGCGAGATGTGATTGGAATCGCATGATTGGCGAATATAGAAACGTTCGTGGTTCGTGCAATCGATCACTGCGCAAACCCGTTGCGCGGTGCGTTCTTAGTCGTGTTGCTGAAGCGAACGCCATCGCAGGTCGATCACCTCCACCCGCGCCACTCGAACCCACATGCTTCCGCCGTCGTCGTCGAGCGAGCAACCCAGTGGTTCGGTCATCACCCAGGCGCAGCTGAAGCGCGAACGACTCCGGTTCACGAATTTCGTTTTTCATCGTGCGCCGTCCGGCACGTGTCGCTCCGAGGTCGAGTTCGAATGGCTCGAAGGAGAGCGCGTCGTCGGAAAGGCCGATGGGGTCACGAGCACGCTCGGTGACCTTCGCGTTGCAGCTGATGCAGCCCTTCGTGCCATCGAGCTGTTCTCGCATGGCACGCTGCGGTTCGAGTTGGTTGGAGTAAAGACGATGCGCGCCTTCGACGCGAACATCGTCATCGTGTCGGTCCTCGCTGCCCACGGCGGCGGTCCGCAGCAGCGGCTTCTCGGATGTCACCTTGCCGAGGACGACCCGCTGCGCAGCGCGGTCGTCGCCGTGCTGCACGCGACCAACCGCGTGCTGGGCAACTTCATCGCGACGCGCTGAGGGCAGCTGAGGGCAGCTCAACCGAAGTCGAGCGTAAGCTCGATGAGATCGTCCTCATGCAGCGGCGTGGTTACCGCGAGGCGATTGCCGGTTAAGTTACCGCCCCCGGCGGCGGGTGCGAGTGCGGTGGAACTCCGACAGGTGGTGTGGTGTGAGAAGCCGACCGGCTCGGGCAACGGCGGCGCTGTCTTGTGCTGTCGAATGCATCGTACGGTCCCGAGAAGAACGAGAAGACGAGAGGAGACGAAATGAAGGTTGCCGCACGCGCGCTCGTTCTCGTGCTCGGTGGTGCCGCCTGTAGCGGTCGCGCCAAACCAGCCCGACCACCGGCACCGATTTCCGCGCCGAAGAGCGTGGCTACGACGTCCACCGCGCGCGACACGACACCGGCACTCCCGGCGTCCATCCCGCAAGTCGTGATCGCGATTCCTGATTCCGTGCTCACGCGGCAGGCGGTCGCGGTCTTTGGCGATTCAGCCGGCCCGGAACCGTCCGACTCAGCTGCCGGCGATAGCCCCACGTGGGACATCGATGTCCGGTCATACGAAACGCACCGCCGCGTCGAGTACTACGTCAACGCGTTCCGCGGCACGGCACGCGACCGCTTCGTCGCTCGCCTCGAGAAGGGATCGCGCTACGAGCCGATGATTCGAGAAAAATTCCGGGCGGCGAACATTCCCGAAGACATGTACTACCTCGCGCTCGTCGAGAGCGGCTTCGAACAGCACGCCTACTCGAGAGCGGCCGCGGTAGGCATGTGGCAGTTCATGGCGGGAACTGCACGCGGCACGGGGCTGCGTGTGGATTGGTGGGTGGACGAGCGGCGCGATCCCGTTAGGTCCACGGACGCAGCGGCGAAGTTTCTCGGCTGGCTGCGCGAGCAATTCGGGTCGCTCTATCTCGCGGCCGCGGCGTACAACGGAGGGCCGGGTCGAGTCTCGCGCGGTCTTTCGCGGTTGGGCGACGATCTCGACGGCGGGAGCCGGGATGACGCGTTCTTCGCGCTCGCGGACCACGATTACCTGCGTGGCGAGACGAAGAACTATGTGCCGCAGCTGATCGCCGCGGCGCTGGTCGCCAAGGAGCCGGCGAAGTACGGGATGACGATCCGCACACTGCCCCGGCTCGCGTACGACTCGGTGTCCGTGCCGGCTTCCACACCGCTCTCGGCGATCGCCAAAGCGAGCGGGTCGCCGCTCGATTCGATCCGCGAGCTGAATCCGCAGATTCTTCGCGGCGTGACGCCGCCGGGCTCGCGCTTTGTCGCGCGTGTGCCGGTGGGCCACGCCGAAGGCTTCGACAGTGCGTTCGCCGCCCTCGATGGGGAGACGCGTACGGCCTACAAACACGTCGAGACGAAGAAGGGACAGACCTTTGCCTCCGTGGCCGCCAGCAACGGCCTCAGCGCGAAGCAGCTCAAATGGTACAACCCGAAAGTGACGGCGCCCAAGAGCGGGCGGTTGCGGGTCGGTCAGTCGCTCCTCGTGCCCACGCGGTCCGTCGTGGCCGCGGCACTCGACATCCCGGACCCGTCGCTCGAGATCTACGGCCGCTCGCGTGGCGGCACTCGTACCTACGTGGTGAAGCGCGGCGAAACGTTAGGCGGAATCGCCAGGAAGCACGGCACGACCGTGAGCGCGCTCATGCGCCTCAATGGGCTCAAGAAGGCCGTGATTTATGCAGGCCAGGAGCTCGCGGTGCGTGGAAGGCCGCGAAGCTCCAGTGTGGCGCGCTCCGGCTCCAAGTCGCCGTCGAAGTCAGCTGCCGCAAAGTCACGCCCCACGTCGAAGTCCATCTCGTCACGCGCGACGAAGACCGGCGCGAAGACGGTCGCCAACCGTTAGGAATCAAGGCCGGACGATGGGCACGCGAAAGGGTCAGATCAATTTGATCTGACCCTTTCGTACATCCTCCTACTTAACGAGCCAGCGGTGTCAATCGATCACGCCGCGGCCCTTGTACCCCTTCATGACGACACGCTCGTAGCCGTTGGACGGGTCGAGCCCCTGTTCCCGCGAGTTCTCGACTGCCACCGGACCACGGTTGTACACCAGCAGGGCGAGCTGCACGTTGCCCTTGTACTCACGCACGAGCGTTCGCAGGTAGCGGAACCCGATGCGCAGGTTGGTGTCGCGGTCGTACAGCTCTTCCTTCGTGATGCCCTTCTGGAAGAATCGCGCGGTGGGAAGCATGAGTTGCGTCAGGCCAATCGCGCCCACAGGACTGGTGGCGCGCTGGTTGAATTCGCTCTCGACGCGCACGAGACGGAACGCCAGCTCCGGCTCGATGCCCTCGGCCAGCGAGATGTCGTAGATCGCTGCCGCGAGGTCTGCCCCAACGCGGTACTGGGACGAGTAGCCAAAGATCCTGTGCCACCGATCGAGCCGCGCGTTGGCGAGATCCAATTCGCTGCGCGCGGCATCGAGCTCGGTCCTGAGGCGTACGGCCTCGCTGCCGATGACGACGGGGAAGTGCGGGGCCTCCGCCTTCGCCTCGGCCGGACCGCTGTCGCGCACGACGAAGCCTACCGATGCCGCAAAGCCCGTAAGCAGCAGCCCTGTGCGCACCTTTCGGCGTCGACGGTCGCGATCTCCGCGGTGGACGTACGTCCCTCGAAGGTTTCGCATGATGGTTGGATTACCAAAGGTTACGACGATACGAAGGGTATCGCCGCTGCCCGCTCCCGCGATGCGGGCAACACGTGTGCCGCTAACTTCTCTTCCAGTGACCGGACTTTCCCCCGACCTTCTCGACCAGGGAAATCGCGCCGATCACCATGCTCTTATCTACCGCCTTGGCCATGTCGTAGACGGTGATAAGGCTCACTGACACGGCGACGATCGCTTCCATTTCGACGCCTGTTTGGGCGGCAGTTTTTGCCGTCGCGTCGACGCGAAGTCCGGGCAGTGCGTCGTCGATCGTGAACTCGACGGAAACGTCGCTGAGCGGGATGGGATGACACAGCGGGACCAGCTCCGACGTTCGCTTCGCTGCCATGATGCCGGCCACGCGCGCGACGCCTAACACGTCGCCCTTCGCGATCGTGTTGGCGCGAATCGCCTCGAGCGTCTCACGACGCATCTGAATCGATCCACTCGCCCGCGCCATACGCGCCGTGACCGGCTTGGCCGAGACGTCTACCATCCGCGCTCGGCCCTGCTCGTCGACGTGAGAGAGATCACTCACGAGAGCTCCGCCGACAGATCGCGCAGCAGCACGGCGGTGATGAGCGCAGGGCTCACGTTGTTCGGAATGAGCGTCTTCGCCTGCTCGATCGATGCCATCGCGCGGCTCGCTCCGAGTGCTGCGCGGTCATCGCCGTTGGCGACAGCGGCGCGGGCGCGCTCGGCCACGAGCTCGGTGAGCGCGTCGAGGATGTCCGCGAACCGGCCACGCGCCCGCGAGGTGCCCTGCGCCATCGCGGCGCGAATCGTCTTCGACCGGTCGCGCGATAGCGCGGAGGCGAGCAATCGCTCGGCGCTCTCGATGGCTGCCTCACGCTCGTCGCCGGCGACGAGCGTGCCGGGCGCGCCGTTCGCGAGCCTAACGAGTTCCTCCGTCGACGCGCGAGGATGCACGCGCCGCATCACGCCGGCCACCATGGGATCGGCCAGGAACACCTCGACGTCACGTCGCGCCACCGGCGCGACGCGCACGTTCACGACGCGAGATCGAATGGTCGGGAGCAGCGCACCACGTTCGCTCGACGTGAGGACAATGTTGGTATTCGACGGCGGCTCCTCGAGGAGCTTGAGGAGGGCGTTCGCGGCTTCATCCGATCCCTCCTGCGAGACCATCTGGTCCGCGTCGCCGATGATGAAGACCTTTCGCTTTCCCATGGCCGGCGAGATGCTCGCGAGCTGAACGATCACGCGCACCGTGGCGACGTAGATACCGTCGAGCCCGGACGACGGAGCGTACAGCCCGGAGCCGGCCGCGCGTTCCGCTAATGCGTCGGCGAAATCGTTCGTGACGTCCTTGTTCGTCGCACCGGACTCGAGCCGTGGCCGCGGAAAGAACCAGTGCACGTCGGGGTGCGCGAGCGAAAGCGCGAAGCGACAGGCCTGGCAGCGTCCACACGGCGTGCCATCGGCGCCAGGGCTCGAGCACACGAGCGACTGGGCGATCCAGAGCGCGAGCCGTTGCTTGCCGACGCCGCGGGGCCCGTGAAGGAGAAGACTCGCCGGCAGGGCACCGCGACGAATCGTGGCGGAAAGCCGCGCGCGCAGCGCCTCGTGGCCGTAAAGGGGAACGATCGACACCAGCGGAAAATGGTCGGCGCGAGTTCGCCCGACCAGTCACCGGCGGCACGAATCGTGACTCGAATCGTGACTCGCTCATGTGTTCCGACGCGGTAACGTGCGATCGCCATCGTTGATGCCCACACCGATTCCCGAATGCCATCAGGAGTGAAAGGCCGGAAGATCGCGTTTCTCGCGACCGACGGGGTCGAGAAGCGAGAGCTCGCCGAGCCATGGACCGTACTCGCCGACGCCGGGGCGGAGCTGCACCTGATTTCGATTCGCGGCGGCGAGATTCGGGCGACCGAGGGGGACGAGCCTGCTGGGCACTTCACGGTCGATCGACTCATCAGCGAAGTTCGGGCGGGAGACTACGACGCCCTCGTCCTTCCGGGCGGCGTTGCCAACCCGGACCGGCTGCGGATGCACGAGGGGGCCGTGTCGTTCGTTCGGGCGTTCATCGAAGCGGACAAACCGGTCGCGGCCATCTGTCACGCGCCCTGGCTACTGGTCGAGGCGGACACGGTTCGCGGGCGCTCGCTGACCTCCTGGCCGAGTCTCAAAAAGGACATTGAGAATGCAGGCGGGCTGTGGGTGGACCGGCCCGTGGAGACCGACCAGAGGCTCATTACCAGCCGGAAGCCGGACGACCTGCCGGCATTCTGCTCGAAGATTCTGCAGCTCTTTCCGGCTGCGATCGATGAGCGACGGCAAGACTTCGTGGTCGAGCAATCGTTTCCGGCCAGCGATCCGCCGCCCCCGCCCTGAGCGCACTTTTTCGCGAAAAGTGCTTGACAACTCTGAGCGGACTTGGTAGCGTCCGCCATGGCCACCGTCAGACCACTGCGCCCACCACCGGTCGAACGAGACCCGGCGCTCAGTGAACGAGCGCTGGATAACCTACGCTTCATCCGCGAAACGATGGAGCGGGCGGGGACGTTTACCGCCATCTCGGGATGGGGCATCGCGGCCGTCGGCGTCGTCGCGATGGCGGCCGCGTTGACGGCGAGGGTTCGACCGACGGTCGACTGGCGGGTCGGGACCTGGGTGACGACGGCAGTGGTTTGCATCGCGCTGTCTCTCTGGGCGACGGCGCGCAAGGCACGCCGCTCGGACCTCTCCATGGTCTCAGGGCCTGCACAGAAGCTGGCGCTCGCGTTTTCGCCCGCGATGGTCGTCGGAGCGCTGCTCACCGCGGCGCTTCTGCGGATCGGCGCGAACGACCTGTTACCAGGAGTCTGGCTGCTTCTCTACGGGACCGCCGTGGTTGCCGGCGGCGCGTTCTCCGTTCGGATCATACCGGTGATGGGGCTCTGTTTCATGACGCTCGGGGCGGCCGCTCTGTTCGCGCCGCCTGGTGCCGGAGAGTGGCTGATGGTGGCCGGGTTTGGGGTGGTGCACGTCGTGTTCGGTATCCAAATCGCGAGGAGGCACGGTGGCTAGACACGCCGCGGCCCCAGACCCACGAGGCGGGGCACGAAAGCGCGAAGACGAGAAGGAACCGTTGCGCGGAGTTCGTGGGAAAGCGACCGAGGCGACGCCCGGCGGGCTTGATCGTCTCATCCACGAGCGCATGCGGCTCGGGATCGTCAGTGCCCTGGCCGCGAACGAGTCGCTCACGTTCAACGAGCTGAAAGGCCTGCTGCAGACGACCGATGGCAACCTGAGCGTGCACGCGCGCAAGCTCGAGGAAGCCGGGTACATCTCCTGTACGAAATCGTTCGAGGGGCGGATGCCGAAGACGGCCTACGCGTTGACGGTACCTGGGCGCAGAGCATTCGAGCGTTACCTCGACCACATGGAAGCCCTGATCCGAGCCGCGAGAGATGCGTGATGCGAGCGGCTCGCCGTTGACCATGAATGTGAGCACTCCACAACCGTTGAATCGATCGCAGCGCATGCCGCGGCACATTGCCGTCATCATGGACGGCAACGGCCGGTGGGCGAACACGCGCGGGCGACCGCGAACGTTCGGCCATGCGTCCGGCGCACGGGCAGTGAAACAAACCGTCGAGGCGGCGCGGCGTCTCGAGATCGAGGCACTCACGCTATACGCGTTCTCGTCGGACAACTGGCGCCGCCCGGAGTCCGAGGTCGCCGCGCTGATGGCGCTCTTTCGTCGCTATCTCGCAGCCGAGACCGAACGGTGCGTCGAGAACGGCATTCGGCTCTCGATCATCGGGCGTCGCGATCGCCTTGGCGGTACGCTGCGCCGAGCGATCCAGGCTTCCGAGGAGGCCACGGCCGAATGCCGCGACATGCATCTGCGCGTCGCGGTCGACTATTCCGCGCGCGACATGATTCTCGATGCGGCGTCTCGTCTGCGTGGGGGCCAATTCACGCGTGAGAAATTCAGCGAGGCCATGGCCGCGGCGGCGCACGCGCCGGGCGGCATGCCGGATGTGGACCTCCTGATCCGCACGGGCGGCGAGCAACGGCTCAGCGACTTCCTGCTATGGGAATGCGCGTACGCGGAGCTCGTGTTCTCGCCGCGGATGTGGCCGGAGTTCACGGCGCGCGATCTCGAGGCGGCCATCACGGAATTCCAGCGGCGCGAGCGGCGCTTCGGCGAGGTCGGTGAGGACGCTCCCACCGCCGCGATCGGCAGCGCCTAACCAACATCGCTGACGCGGATCTGACGAGCAGGGGCAAAGCTTGCCCCCTGCTCGTTTGTCATTCTACGAACTGCTGGCGGCCGGCATCGCACTCGACATAACATTGGACCGCTGCTCCACGAACTGGGCCTCGTCACAGCGCCCGGGGCGAAAAACTGTGGCTCGAGTCCGTCTCATATAGAGGGATCTTTTTCGTCGTGCTGCTGGTGATGCTCGTTCGCGATAGCGGCTCAACAGGCGCTCGAGCTCTTTCGATGCATCCGTCAACGACTAGACACCCAAGTGATCGAACAACTCCCGGCGTCACTGGGCGCCCTCCCGCTGATCGGACGTGACAGGGAAGTAGCCACGCTCACGCGCGTGCTCGACGACGCCGAGCGCGGGACCGCGTCGACGATCTTCCTCGCCGGCGAAGGCGGTGTGGGCAAGACGCGCCTCGCCGAATTCCTCGTCGGCGAGGCGACGCGTCGGAAGTGGAGCACCGCGGTCGGCAGAGCGTATCCCGTGGAGACCGGCGTCCCGTACGCACTCTTTTCGGATGCGTTGCTGCCGACGCTGAGAGCCATGGATTCGGCAACGCTCGCCGTCATGTCACGTGGCGGCGAAGCGGAGCTGGCTCGCCTCTTCCCGGCGCTCGAGCTGCGAACCGACGTCCGTACGCCGCGCGGGGACGCCTCGGACCTGAAGGCGCGTCTGTTGTGGACCTTCAGCCAGTTCCTCGGCCGCTTCGCATCCAAGCGTCCGCTTCTCCTCGTGCTCGAGAACGTCCATTGGGCCGATGCGTCGTCGCTGGAGCTGCTGCACTTCGTCGCGCGTCAGCTCTCGGGGCAGCGCATTGTCGTGGTGTGTTCGTACAACGACGCGCTCCGCGATTCGAACGCCGCGCTGGCGAGCACGGAGCGTTCGCTCGCCGGACTCGGCGCGGCCACCATCGTTAGGCTCAACCCGTGGCCGCGCGCCGACAGTGATGAACTCGTGGCGCGCATCTTCGACGTCGATCCGTCCACCGTCCGCGACTTCGCCGCACTGCTCTATGAGCGCACGCGAGGGAACCCGTTCTTCACGGAGGAGACGCTCAAGTCGCTCGTCGATTCGGGCCAGCTCAGGCGCGAAGACGGCCGGTGGGTTGGGTGGGAGCTCACCCATCTCCACCTGCCGAGAACCGTGCGCGACGCGATCGTGGCACGCCTGGAGCGCCTCTCGGCGGGCGCGCGCACCGTCGTCGACATCGCGGCGGTGCTCGGCACGAGAGCATCGTATACTGCGCTCGAAGCGGTGAGTGGGTTTCCGGCGTCGTCGCTGGTGGAGGCGATCGACGAGCTGCGGCGCGATCGAGTCCTCGTGGACGCCGATGGTGTCGATGGTGTTCACTACGACTTCACCCATCCGACGCTCCAGGCAACACTCTACGCAGAGCTCGGGAAGGCGCGTACGCGTCTGCTGCACGGCCGAATTGCAACGGCGCTCGAGCACATGTACGGCGCGGCAGCCGAGTCACGCGCCGACGAACTCGCGTTCCATTTCTCCCGTGCGGCGTCAGTGGAGCTTGCGCCAAAAGCGGCGAGATATCTTGCGGCTGCCGGTCGATCGGCGCTCGCCAGGTACGCCACGCGTGAAGCAGCCACGTATCTCGGTGGCGCGCTGGATATCATCGACGCCGATGCCGCCGCGATCACCGGCGCGGGGACGCCTGACGACGTCGCCGCCCTCGTCGAGGACCTCGCGCGCGCGAAACAACGCGATGGCGACTACGCGGCCGCCCGCGCGCTGTGGGAACGCGCGCTGGTGCACGCTCGCGGCAAAAGCGACTCCGCGCGCATCTCGTCCATCGAACGGCGGCTCGGGCTGGTGAGTTTCTGGGCGGGGCAGCACGACGATGCGTTTGCCCACTATGCTGCAGGCCTCGAGGCAGCCGGTCAGACCGGTGACGAGCGCCTCGCTGCGCGGATTCGTATCGCCCAGGCAGCCGCGTTCCAGGAGCTCGGTCGCCCCGGTCATGCCCTTCGCGAGCTTGGCGAAGCGCTCAGCATCGCCGAGCGGCTGAAGAACGCGGGCATGCTAGCGCGCATCCATCGCGCGCTCATGCAGCTCAACTTGTTCGTCGGCCGCGCGGCGGAGGCACGAGCTCACGGAGAGCGCGCAATCGCATTCGCGGGCGCGGCGAACGAGCGCGCCGTGGAATGGACCGCACACTGGGGGATAGCGGTTCTCGCAGGCCTCACCGGTAACGCCGCCGAGCTCGCGCGTCACGTGCGGGAGGCGGAACGGATCGCCGAGGAGCTGCGCTCGCCCGTCCTCGCCGCCTGGACGAGTGAGGTAGCGATCGAGTACGCGTCGGGGATTGGCGACTGGCATTCGGGACTCGCGCTGGCTGAGCGAACGATACCGATCGCCCGCGCGCTGGGCGCGAACACGCTGCTGCCGCGCCTCTTCGTGTGGACGGGACTCATGCATCTCGGACGTGGCGAGTTGGCAAAGGCGAAGTCGCTGTTCGACGAGAGCTGGACGCTCTCCGGCGCCGCGGACGCCGAGCACGGCACGGTCGACGTGCACACCGCCGTGCCGGCCCACATCGGGATGGCGGCGTACGCGCTCGCGACCGGCGATCGCGAAGGAGCGATCGCGTTAGGCGAGGCCGGCGTCGCGCTGGCCGACCGCTCGGGCTACGTCGTCTGGTCCATTCATCGACTGATCCCCATCATCCTCGAGGCCGCGCTCTGGATCCAGGATTTCGCGCGCGTCCAGCGGTACGGCGAGCGTCTGCGGCGCGATTCGACGCGGATGAATCACACGCTCGGGTTGGCGTGGGCAACCGCGAGCGATGCGCTCGTTGCACGGCTCCGCGATGCCGACGTCCCTCGCGCTGTCGAGCTTTTGCGGTCAGCGGCGGATCAGCTGGACGCCGTTCCGTTCGTGTTCGATGCGGCGCGGATCCGGCGCAACCTCTCCCAGTTGCTGGCGGCGGTCGGCGATCGCGACGGCGCTGCTCGAGAGCTGCGACGGGCGCACGACGTGTTCGCGCGCATTGGCGCCGAGACCGAGCTGCGTGGCGCGCGGGATCAGTTGCGCGATCTCGGAGCGCGTCCGCCGGCGCGCGTGATCGCCGAGGGCGCTGGTGCGCTCACGGGGCGCGAGCGCGAGATCGCTCGACTCGTGGCGGCGCGCAAGTCGAACAAGGAGATCGGCGCAGCGCTCGGCATTTCATCCCGCACGGTAAGCACACACCTTTCCAACGTGTTCGCGAAGTTAGGCGTCGCGTCGCGCGGTGAGTTGACCGACCGCGTGCGACAGGACGCGACCCTGCGCGGTTAGGCGAGCTTGCCGATCGCGTCGGTCCAGTGCGCGATCTCAGTAGCGCTCATGGGTCCGCGCGGCTGCATCCGGGCGTCCACGAGACCCCATTCCAGAATGTCCACGAGGTATTGCTCGCGCGAGATCAAGGTGCCGCGGCAGAGGCGCTCGTTCGTCGGCGGGTCACACATCTCAGCCTTCAACCGGGCGAGCAGCGTGTTCGTGACCCAGGGTGGGGCAGGCGACTCCGCGCCGGGGTACACGAATCCGTAAAGGACGAGATTGAGCAGGAGGATCCTCCAGTGGTCGGCGAAGCGATCGACCAGTCGGCTCCAGTCCAGCCGACGCCCTTGCGTGTGAAGGATGTGGATCACATCGGCGCCGTCGTAGCGCTCGCGCTCCATGACGAACGCCTTCGACCAGAGCAGCTCCTCGGCCGGGCATAGCCAGACCGGCACTCCCACCGCTTCTGCCTGCACGGCGTGGTCGAACCAACCATCGTCCACCGCCGCGACGCCGTTGCCGGATCCGAAGATGAGATCGACCAGGAACTCGTCGGAGCGCGCTTTCCCGAGCCAGTGTGGAAACGTGAGCTCGGTGTGAAACCCCGCAGTGGTGAGCGTGTCCAGCGCAGCGTCGATGTGCTCCCGGCGCACGAACAGGTCGAAGTCCTTCGTTGGCCGCTGAATCCCTGTAAAATGCGAGAACGCGAATGCACCGCCCACCAGCGTTGGCACATTTGCGCGATCCAGGATCGTCAGGACGTCGCGATAGAAGCGGCGGGTGTACCGCGCCGCCATGTCACGATCGATCTGGCTCGGCGTTCTGGAGTTAGGTTTGTGCGGCACGGAACGCTTGTTGAAGAGGACGTCAGCCGTATGCGCCACCGCTTTGCAAGAGTAGGGCTAGCTGAGCTGGCTCGCCGTCCGACAATCACGAGCTGACCGCCATGGTGACAACGAACGGCACTGTTCGCCTCGCGGCGATGAGTGACATCCACGTCAGCAAGACCGGCCAGGGTGCACTGTCGTCGGTGTTCTCCCAGGTCTCCGAGCGCGCGGACCTGCTGGTGATGTGCGGCGACCTCACGGACTACGGTTTGCCCGAGGAAGCACGCGTCCTCGCACGCGACATCGGAACCGCGCTTCGAGTGCCGTGCGTCGCCGTTCTCGGGAACCACGACTTCGAAGCAGGAAAGCAGGACGAGGTGCGGCAGATCCTCGCCGACGCCGGAGTCACGGTGCTCGATGGCGATTCGTGTGAGGTCCAGGGCGTTGGATTCGCCGGCGTGAAGGGCTTCTGCGGAGGGTTCGGTCGCGGCGCGCTCGGGCCGTGGGGCGAGGACATCATCAAGAGCTTCGTGCGAGAGGCGGTGAACGAGGCATTCAAGCTCGAGAGCGCGCTCGCACGACTCCGATCGCAGCACCGCATTGCGGTGCTGCACTACTCACCGGTCAGAGCGACGGTGGAGGGCGAGCCGCTGGAAATCTTTCCCTATCTCGGCAGCAGCCGACTCGAGGAGCCGCTTGCGCGTTATCCGGTGACGATGGTCATCCATGGACACGCGCATAACGGTCGCCTGGAGGGTCGCACGGCGTCGGGCACGCCCGTATACAACGTCTCGATGCCGCTGCTCAAGAAATGCTGGCCGGAGCAGCCACCGTTTCGTGTCATCGAGGTTGGCGCCTGACCAGCAGGCGCCAACCGATCAGGCACCGTTTCGCATTGCCGATCGCGCGCGTAGCACGCGGTCTCGCGCCTCGTCACCCGTGAGGCCAACGGCGGAAAGATGGCCCATCTTTCGCCCGGGTCGCGCCGATGCCTTGCCATAGAGGTGCAGGCGCACCGACGGAATCATGAGCGGGGCCGCAAAGTTCGGGGTGCCGTGACTCCACAGATCGCCGAGGAGATTCGCGATCGCCGCCGGGCGAAGAACCTCCGTGCTGCCAAGCGGCAGGTCGCACACGGCGCGAACGAGCTGCTCGAACTGACTCGTGGCGCACCCGCGCTCCGTCGAGTGAAACGTGTTGTGCGGCCGAGGCGCGAGCTCGTTCACCAGCAGGGCTCCATCCCGGAGGACGAACATCTCCACGGCGATCAGGCCTTCGATGCCTAACGTTGACGCGATTCCGTTCGCTACCTCTTCCGCCTGCCGCACGGTAGCCGGCATCACGGACGCGGGCAGCATCGACCAGTCGAGAATCCCGTGCTCGTGGTGATTGAACGACGGTGGAAACGTCACGTGGCGCGACTCATCGCTCGATCCCGAGCCCGCTGGCCGCCGCGCGACCAGCATCGAGATCTCGCTCTCGATGTCGAGGAATTGCTCCACGAGGCACGGCCGCTCCCCAAGGGACTTCCAAGCATCCGCCGCGGCTTCCGGCGAGGCGACGCGGATCTGCCCACGACCGTCGTAGCCGCCGCTCGTCGACTTGAAGATGCAGCGCCCGAGCTGCTCGAATGCCGCGACGCTCTCGTCGCGAGACGCGACCGCGCGAAACCCCCCGACGGGAAAGCCTTTCGCCGCCAGCCAGGTCTTTTGCCGAATCCGGTCCTGGATCACGTGCACCGCTTCTGCGTTCGGACGCAATGGTGTGCGTGCGTCGACCGCCGCCAGCGCGGCAGTGCCGATCTGCTCGATCTCGAGCGTCACCACCGCACACCGCTCGGCGAGCGACGCAGCCGCGTCGGCGTCATCGAACGGTGCCGCCACGGTTCGACTCGCGATTGCGGACGCGGGACAGTTCGGGTCTGGATCAAGCACATGGACGTCGTATCCGAGCGAGCGAGCGGCCAAGCCGGTCATGCGACCGAGTTGACCGCCGCCGAGGATGCCGATGGTTGCGCCAGGCTGAATCATCCAACTACGGGAGCGTCTGTCCGAGCACGTCGTCGCGACGTCGTTCCCGCCACGCGCGAAGGCGTTCACGCACGTCCGGGTGGCGGATCGCAACGATCTCCGCTGCGAGGATCGCCGCGTTGGTCGCCCCGGGTTTGCCTATCGCGAGCGTTCCGACCGGAACGCCGGCCGGCATCTGCACGATCGAAAGCAGAGCATCAACGCCGTTGAGAATCGTCGCCGCAACCGGTACACCGAGTACGGGAACGAGCGTCTTCGACGCCACCATGCCGGGCAGGTGCGCGGCGCCACCCGCGGCAGCGATGATCACGAGCAAGCCACGCGCTTCCGCCGTCGAGGCGTACTCGAACATCCAGTCGGGCGTGCGGTGCGCCGACACGACCCGAGACTCGTACGGAACAGCCAGTTCCTCGAGCAGCGCGCACGCCGGCGCGAGGTGCTCGTAGTCGCTCTTGCTGCCCATGATCACGCCGACGAGAGGCCCCGGCATAGACGGTGGTCGCAAGCTCCGTGTTGGGGAAGGAATGCCGAAGCGACGACGCTGTCGCGCGCCACGCATCGCACCCGCGACAAGAAACTACTGGCTTGGGGAAGGGGACGCTCAGCAAGGGCAATGGACGCCGCTCGCGGGTATCAGAAGGACGCCGCCAGACCGATGCGGAGGCCGTTCGCCGAAGGCACCACACCAACTCGGCGGGGCAACGGGACCGCTGCCCAGTGCTCCTGGAGCTTGCGCGAGCCGTAGAAGGCTCCGAACCCGGCACCCATTGCGGCACCGAGGAGGGTGCTCAGCGCTTCGTTGTAGCGAGAATCAGTGCTGTTCTCGAGGGTAGCGGCGGTGATCAGGCCAATGCCGCCCCCAACGGCCGCGCCGATCAGACCCCATTTGATCATTGGATCGCGGTTCCCGCCCTTCATTCCGACGCTGACCTCGATCTGGTCCACCGCCGTGGTGTTGAAGCTCCACACCCTTGCGCCGACGCCGTCTTCGATCACGACGACCGTGTCGCGCCGCATGCCCTGGTAGCTTCCGATGATCGGCGCAACGACCTGGTTCGACTTGACCCGAACGCGCGTGCCAGGCGCCAGTGACTGGGCAGGTGCGATGCGAAGAGGCACGAGCGTGAAAAGCGCCGCAAGCAGGGCGCGGTAGTACCGGCGAGTGCGTGGCATGGTGTGTTCTAATAGTGACCGCGGACGCGGCGCAAGTGAGCGGACGACGGCCGCCGCGCACAATGTGGACGCGAGAGCGGGATGGCTGTCACGCCGGTCCATGTGAGAGGGGGCACAATTCGCGCCGGCTCCGCGACGTTGCGCGCCGACGTCGTGAACGAGCCAACGGGTCGCTCGTCCTTGTAAATGCTGACGTCCGGCTGACCGGCCTGACGAACATCCCGAGCCACCGCCGCTTTCGCGGCTGGCCGCTCTCCCTCGGCGCTACGCAATGCTCCCGATCAAATCGACGGCGGTTGTACTGACGATTGCGTTGTCCACGGCGGCCGCCAATCTACCAGGCCGTGCTGGCCATGCACGCCTGCCGGCGACACCACCGCTCAGGATCGACCGAGACACCGGGTACCGAGTCATGGATTCGGCGCTGGCCGTGACCACGTTCGACTCCGCGTGGCGCACGATCGGCGTGACGCTCGAGCGGCGCGGGGTGACCCGGCTCGACTGGCCCCAGGTCCGGCAGGAGCTGTTGCCTCGCGCTGTCCGGGCCGAGTCGGACAGCGCCCTTCGCGCGGTCATCGGCGACATGCTCGCGCGCCTTGGCGAGTCGCATTTTGCACTGCTGCCGGCGTACGTCGCTCCCGCGGGCAACACCACGGCGAGCAATTCGACGTTAGGCACCGCCGGCCTCGCGCTCCGGGTGATCGATTCTCGCGTCGTGGTGTGGCGGACGGACAGCGGGAGCGCTTCGCGCCGCGCCGGCGTACAGCCTGGGTGGACGGTGGAGCGAATCGACGATGTCGCCATTCCGTCGTTAGGCCCCGCTGACTCCGTGGGTCCACATCGCCTGGCGGTGCTGACGGGTGCGATGCGTGCGCTGCGCGCGCCCCCGGGTACCACTGTGCAGCTCGTGGCCCGAGACGCGTCGGGAAGAGAGCGAACCGTCGCGATCACGCTCGACTCCATGCGCGGTCCGTTCTCCAGGTTCGGCAACCTGCCACCACTCCCCGCAACCTTCGAGATGAGCCGCCGAACGCTGGCCGACGGACGCTGCGCTGCCGTGATCCACTTCGAATACTGGATGCCGCCGGTGATGCCGGCGCTGGATCGCGCGGTCGACTCGGCGCGGAGCTGCGGTGGCATCATCCTCGACCTCCGCGGCAACCTCGGTGGTGTGGCCGGCATGATGATGGGCGCGGCGGGACACTTCATGAACGAGCCCCGCACACTCGGGATCATGCGCTCGGGCAGCGAGGAGATGCGGTTCGTTGCGAATCCGCGACGTGCCACGGACGCCGGCGTTCCCGTGGAGCCGTTCTCCGGTGACGTCGCCATCCTGGTGGACGGGTTGTCGGCGAGCACGTCGGAGATGTTTGCGGCCGCCATGCAGGCGATCGGTCGCGCCCGTCTGTTCGGCGAACGGACGGCCGGACAAGCGCTGCCGGCGGTGGCAACGCGTTTGCCGACCGGCGATGTGCTCATGCATGTCGTGGCCGACTTCGTCGCACCTGACGGCACCCAGATCGAGGGGCGCGGCGTGGCGCCCGACGAGGTCGTGCCGCTCACGCGGAGCGATCTGGTCGCCGGGCGAGACGCCCCGCTCGAGTCCGCTATCCGCTGGCTCGAGCGGCCTCGGCCACGCAAACCCTAGCATCTCACTCGACGCGCTGGCTCACGTCGCCGGCCGCGTAGATCATATTTCTCGTGCGCCGTTCGGCGCATCCTTCGTCCATCCATCGCTCCCGGGAGCGCTTCATGCTCGTCAGCCGACGTCGCTCACTCACCGCTCGCCGATTCGTCGTGGCCGCCAGCCTAACGATAGTTGCCGTGGCGCCCGCCGCCGCCCAGAGTCCCGCGGCGCTTCCGCCCGCGAAGGAGCTCATCGCCAAGTTCGTCGCCGCGACGAACGGCCCGGCGGTCATGGCCAAACACCAGTCGGTGCGGACGAAAGGGCGGTTCGAGCTGCCGGCCGCAGGCGTGTCCGGCGACCTCGAGATTTCGCAGGCCCGACCGAACAAGTCGATGATGCGAATCAACGTCAGTTCCATCGGCCAGATCGAGCAAGGGTTCGATGGCACGACGGCGTGGTCGATCAATCCGATGCAGGGACCGCGGCTCATGACGGGCCGCGAGCTCGACGCGGTGCGCGAGGAGTCGAGCTTCGGCACATCGTCTCGTCAGGGACCGAACGTCGCGTCGGCCGAAACCGTCGAGAAGACCGAGATGAACGGCGAGCCGTGCTACAAGGTCAAGATGGTCTGGAAGTCCGGCCGCGAGACCTTCGACTGCTACAGCGTGGCGTCCGGATTGCTCATCGCGTCGATGGGCAAGCAGGAGTCGCCGATGGGTACGATCGAAGTGACGAACCTCATCAGCGACTACAAGGACTTCGGCGGCCAGAAGATTGCGACGCGCCTAACGCAGCAGGTCATGGGCAACGAGCAGGTGCTGATCATCAACACCGTCGACTACGATGCCGCCGACCCGGCAGCGTTCGAGATGCCGGCGGCGATCAAGGCGCTCGTCGATAAGAAGCCGTAGTCCGAGATCGTGGAACTGCTCGTCGTCCGTCACGCGATCGCCGAGGACAGAGAGGTATTCGCGGCCACGGGCCGCGAGGACGCGCTGCGTCCGCTCACGGCCGAAGGCACGCGCAAGATGAAGCGCACCGCGCGGGGGATTCGCGAGATCGTCGGGGGCATCGATGTTCTCGTCTCCAGCCCGTTCACCCGCGCGAACGAGACGGCGGAGATCCTGCGCCGCGAGTACGAGCTGGATCGCGTCGAGACGGCTCGCGAGCTGGAGCCCGGGACCTCGCTCCCCGACGTTGTGACCTGGCTTGAACGGTTCGATCAGGGCGTCGTCGCCATTGTCGGTCACGAGCCCCACCTGGGGCGGCTCGTCACGTATCTCGTAACCGGCATCGAACGATCGGCCGTCGAGGTGAAGAAGGGCGGCGCGTGTCTCATCGAGTTCGATGGGAAGCCGAGCGCAGGAAAGGGCCGCCTGATCTGGGCTATCCCGCCAGGTCTCCTTCGGGATTTGGCCGGTTAGCTACCTCGCCGTCATGAGTCGGCCGCGATTTGGTGACGGCGGTCGCGGCCTCGGCGGCAACCGAACACGAATCTTGCAGGTTCTTGGCCGCCCGTTCCCCGCGGTTCTTGCGACGTCACGCAAAACGCCAGATTGTTGTTCGGTGCCAATGCCGGGATGTCGCGAGAAGCCGGAAACGGAACTTCGAGTTGTAGCTCCGACGCTGTTGCGCCGCGGCCTCATCGCTCCCCGATCCAGCGAATAGGTTGAACAATGAGCCGATCCGCCGAATCGCATTTGCAGCTCGCATCGGGTGGTCGAGACGATCTTCGTCAGCTCTTTGCGATGTCGTTTTCCGAACCAGCCCGCGACGACGATGATCTGCGACACGCAGTTCTGGACTACGTTCGGAACGCGAAGGCCGAGCGACGCACACCAGAGATGGTGATCGTCTCGCTCAAACGTGCGATCATCGACGCGGCGACGGCCCGCATAAGCTATCGGGCTGCCAACGAGTTGACCGATCGCGTGGTCAGGTGGTTCATCGACGGCTATTATGGCGCGGACGCTCCGTCGGTCGAGCGTGGGCTCGATCTGCGAGTGGGCCCCGCGCCTCGGCCAAGCTGACCACCCTCCAGTTTTATCCGGGTATCCCGGGAAGGGCGGCACGAAGGGCACCCCGACAGCCGAAATGTTGTCGAGGCGCATTCGCGCGGCATGGGTTACATTGGTCCCGTGAGTTGCTTCAAGCCGCCGGGTGCGGTCTTTGCTGGAGTAAATGCACCAGCTCGCCAAATCCATGACCGCAACTCGCCCAGACCCCAGCATTGACCTCTCGGAGCTCGAGCGCGACTACATAGTCAAGCGCGAGCTGGGTCGTGGTGGCATGGGGTCCGTCTTCCTGGCGCGGCACCGGACCGCCGGGCACGACGTGGCGATCAAGGTCATCTCGTCGAAATACATCGCGGACGCCGACGCGCTTTCGCGCTTCGAGCGCGAAGCGCGCCTGATGGCGCGCATTCGCCACCCCAACATTGTTCACCAGTACGAGCTGCGACGCCTGCATGGCGGCCATGTCGGTCTCGTTATGCAGTACGTCCGTGGAGAATCGCTCATTACGATTCTCCGGCGTCGCGGCAAGCTGCGCTTCGACGAAATCGTCCAGATCCTGCGCGACATCGGTCTCGCCCTGGAGCATGCGCACGCGAACGGTGTCATCCACCGCGACGTCAAGCCGCACAACATCCTCATCGACGCGGACAAAGGCTCGGCGCTCCTATCGGATTTCGGCATCGCGAAGGCGACACAGGGCGATGCCGAGGTCACGGCGACGGGGATGGCGATCGGCACGCCCGCGTACATGGCGCCCGAGCAGATCGACAACGCTGCGGTCGATGGCCGCGCGGACCTCTACAGCCTCGGCGTGGTCGGCTGGGAGATGCTGTCGGGCAAGCGCGCCTGGGAAGGTGAGAGCCTCTTCGGAATCATCTACAAGCAGAAGCATCAGGATCTGGCTCCACTGACGCTTCTCAGGCCCGACACGCCGCAGCGCCTTTTGCTGGCGCTCGAGGGCGCCCTGGAGAAGGACCCCGCGCGTCGCTGGGCCTCGGCGTCGGAGTTCGTCGAGCAGCTCCGCGAGGACACGCCCACTCCGGCGATGTTGCGTCGTCGCGAGGCGGCCGGCGCTCTGCTGACGTCCGGAGAGACGCAAGCGGAGCCACCGTCTGCGGGTGCGTCGACGATCCCATTCCGTCGTAGCGGCACGGAGCCCGCGGTCGGCGCCAGCCCGACGCCGGTGCCGGAGGCGGCGGCGCTGCGTTTGGCCGAGGTACCGGCGCAGAATCGCTCGACGGTGCGAATTGCCGTTCTCGTCGCCGCGAGCGCGCTCGCCGGAGCGTTCGGGTTCTACGCGCTGTTCGGCGCGAACTTCGAGCGCGCAACGCCGCCCGCGTTGCCCACCACGGCACAAGCCGCGAGTGTCCCGTCGAGCACCGCCACCGGGCCGGCGCTGCCGCAGACGGCGGGCGCGGGATTGCCGTCGAAGACGACGCTTCCGGAGAAATCCGTTGGCGGCACCCCTCGTGCCACCGCGCCCGAGTCCTCCTCGTCCGTGCGCGAGGAGATTGCGGCGAGAGTCAAGACGTCGAAGGCCTCCCCGACTACCTCGGTCCGAACCGTGGAGAGCCCGTCACCGAACGGCGAGTCTTTGGCGCCGCCAGGTACGCCGCTTCCGATTGGTAGCCGGGAGCGCGCGAATCCGGGTTCGCGAGCACTTGCCGACGCGGCGATCGCCTTGCTGCGTTCGCGCCAGCCTAACGCGGCTGACGCGGCGCGGCGTCTGATCGACAGTGCGCTCGCGATGGCGCCGACTGATCCGGAAGCGTATGCGCTGCGCGCTCGAGCGAATGCGGCGCGTGGCGACCTGCGCAGCGCCTGGGCGGATGCCGAGGTGGCCGAGAGACTCGGCGATGACTGGCAGGCGCAGACGCTGATCGCGTCGTTCGAGGCGCGCGTTGGCGAGACGCGGGCGGCGCGGGACCGGCTGGCGGCCCTCGTCAAGCGAATTCCACCGAAGGTGCCGTTCACGGCGAAGCAGGGAAGCCAACTCGCGCTTGCGTACGTTGCGGCCGGCGACACGAAGCGGGCGCTGAACGCGCTCCTCCGCACGCGGGATGACGGCACGCTGGCGGTGACGCTCAAGGATCCCGGCTTCGACGCCATCCGCGGTGAGCCGCGGTTCCGCGACATCCTGCGCGCGGTCGCGCCCGACAAGTAAGTCGGTTCGGCGGCCGCGCGGTCGGGGTTGGACTCCGGGCGAGCAACAAGGGGGGCGTCGAGCGACGCCCCCCGCTTATTTCGTCGAGCCGACGTCAGCGATCCGACGAGGTCGTTCAGTTGTTGCTCGGGTAGAACCGCGTTGGTGACGTGTCCGGCGATCGGATGAACACAACGCGCGGTTCCCGTAGTCGTCGGTTCCCAGGCGGAGGAAGAGCGTCTCCGCCTCGTTGTCGAGCGTCTTCTCGTAATTGTTCTTCTGCACGCAATTGTCGACGCTCTTCATCTTGTGCGTGGAGGAACGAAGCTCGAAGGTCGAACCGTCTACCCTTATCGCGCCGCGCTGATAGCCGAAAACGGACATCGTGCAGCCGTACAGCGTGGACTGGAGGAGCACACCCTTCTCGTACTGCCCGTTAGGCAGGAACTTGTAGAACATTCCAACGCCGGACGGCGCGCCCCACGAGCCGGTGCTCGGGCTATAGAAGTTGACGGGCGAGACGTTGCCGCTCACCCAGGTGCCGACGTACTGGCTGGGCACTCGGTCGCCGGGACCGGGTTCCCGGCGTTGCCAGGGTCAACCGGATCGCCGGGGGCGGTAGCCGTCGCGGTGTCGCCGGCGCAGGCGAGCGCCGCGGAAATCGAGAGCGCCGCGACCCATTTCGCGGCGCGGAAGATCGTGTAGGAAAGCACGGGAGAGTCCTCCTCGTTTGGGTGGGCAGCGCGAGGTGCGCTTGCCCACTCGTTATCGGACACGAAGCAGGAAGCGTCGGGGAAGAGCGGGACCGCCTAACGAATGGATCGTGTCCTCCGCTACTTCGCCGACGATGGTGACCGGGTGAACTCCCCGGGTGGTCGCGGTGCAGCCCTCCGGGAACGGGCCACTCACGAACACGCGGGCGTCTTGCGCCCCCAGGATCCAAGCGCTGCGGGTGATTGGCGGCGCGACTTCGATGGCCGCCTCGGTGTAGCCCACACAGATCCCGCTGACCCGAACGCGATGGCGCACGAGACCGGGCGTCTCCAGGACCTCACGCACCGAGAGCGTCACCTCGGTGGGTTCGGTGGCGACGCGCCAGCTGCCGCTGACGGCACGCCGATCAGCGGAGTCCGACGGGCGTTCGGTGCCGTGCGACGGATGACACCCGAGCGTACCTAACGCCACGGTCACGCCCAGGGCGAGTGTTCGCGTGACGCAGGGCGGAGCCGCGACACAACGCGGGCGCATCATCGCGCACCGCCTGTGGACGACGGCAGGCGTGGAACTGTCGCCGGACGCCGTATCGTGTTGTCTCCGGTGGACCGAGCTCCCGCATTGGAGCGTGCCAGGAGCAGCGTGCGCACCGTCCGGAGCTGATCCGTCGTTAGGCGTCCCACGATGGCCGCGCCGGTGCCTCCGGTCGGCGGTGCGGTGCCAGAAACGGGACTGCCCTGTGGAGTCCGGTGGGGTGGACCCGCACCAACGCCGAGATGGCGCGCGCCTACCTCGCGCTCGACCGCCCGGCAGATGCGATTCGCCTCCTGCGCTTCGCATACGCGACTCCACTCGACGCGATGGGGCGGCACCTCACCCGGACCGAGATCGACTATCTGCTGGCGCGCGCCTTCGCTCAGGCGGGCATGCCGGACAGCAGTGCTGTCTACCGCGATCGAGTTGAGCTTGCGTGGAAGGACGGCGACCCCGAGGTGAGGTCGCGCCTCGATACGCTTATGCCGCTCGCCGCCGGCG
>JBKOYV010000096.1:0-21758 GCA_046725585.1 Gemmatimonadota bacterium
GTTCACGACAGCGTGCGCTCAGGCGTGTCCGTCGCGGGCCATCACGTTCGGTGACGCTGCCAACGAGAACTGGACCGTGGCGCGTCTCGCCGAAGACCGGCGGGCGTACCACGTGTTCGAGGAGCTGAACACCTACACGGCGGTGGTCTACTTGAAGAAGGTCAATCACCCCGCGGGAGGCGCACGCTGATGGCGACCGTCGCTCGCCCCCGACCCCTGACGGAGCTCTCACCGAGACCTAACGTCGCGTCTGCCAATCAACAGCTTCCTGGCGTCGTCGACTACGAACAAGTCGATCGCGAGATTGGCGGCAGTCTCACGCCGACCGCCGGGTGGTTCGGGGCTCTCGCGGTCGCCGTTGCCTGTTTCCTGCTAGGCGCCGCGACCTGGACCTATCAGATCTACTGGGGCCTCGGCAACGCCGGTTACAACCCGCCGGTGATGTGGGGCGTCTACATCATCAGCTTCGTCTTCTGGATCGGCATCGGTCACGCCGGCACGCTGATCTCGGCCATTCTGTACCTCTTCCGCGCTGGGTTCCGCACCACGATTTACCGCTGCGCCGAGGCCATGACGGTGTTCGCCGTCATGACGGCTGGCTTGTTCCCGATCATTCACATCGGGCGGCCGTGGAAGTTCTTCTGGCTGATCCCGTACCCGAACTGGCGGCTCATCTGGCCGAACTTCAAGAGCCCGCTCATCTGGGACGTGTTCGCGATCTCGACGTACCTCACCGTCTCGGCGACGTTCCTCTACGTCGGGCTCGTCCCTGACATCGCCGTGCTTCGCGACCGCGCCACGAATCCGCTCAAGAAGCGGATCCTCGCGGTCATGTCGTTAGGCTGGCGGAACTCGGAGAAGGAATGGCGTCACTTCGCGAGGATGTACTTATTTCTAGCCGCGTTCTCGACGCCCTTGGTGCTGTCCGTGCACTCCGTCGTGTCGTTCGACTTCGCGATGGCGATCAACCCCGGCTGGCACACGACGATCTTCCCACCGTACTTCGTCGCCGGTGCCATTTTCTCGGGATTAGGGATGGTGTTCACGATCATCATCCCGATCCGAAAGTTCTTCCGTCTCCAGCACTACGTCACGATCAATCACCTCGACGCGGCCGCGAAGCTCTGTCTCACGACGAGCATGATCGTCGGCTGCGCGTACCTCGTCGAGTTCTGGATCGCCTGGTACTCCGGCAACCAGTTCGAGCAGATGTACTTCTGGAACCGCGTGTTCGGGCAATGGTGGTGGGCCGCGTGGATCATGATCACGTGCAACATGATCTTCCCGCTGTCGCTGTTCTCGCAGAAGCTCCGCCGGAACCCCGGGTGGCTGTTCATTCTCAGCATCTTCATCAACCTCGGCATGTGGTTCGAGCGGTTCGTGATCATTGTGCCCACGCTCTCGCACGAGTTCGAGCCGTGGCAGTGGTCGAGCTACGTCCCGAGCTGGGTGGACATCTCGATCCTCGTCGGATCGTTCGGCTGGTTCTTCATGTGGTTCCTGCTGTTCATCAAGCAGCTCCCGGTGATAGCGATTGCCGAGGTGAAGGAAATCGTGCTGCCGAAGCTCCGGTCTCCGCACCCGCATGAGGACGCGATCGACATCACCGGGCGGCACCAGGCCTACGAGCCTGACACGCCAGGGGAATTCGAGTGATGGGTATCGTAGCCGCGTTTCGGGAGCTCGACGCGACGGTGGACGCGATCGAGGATCTCAAGAGACAGAAGATCACTGACATTACGGTTTACACGCCGACCCCTCGGCACGAGATCGACGAAGCCGTGAGCCCGCCGACGAGCCCCGTGCGGCGGTTCACGCTCATCGGCGGCCTGTGTGGCGCGTGCTTCGGATACTGGATCGCGATCTGGACGTCGGACTACTGGCCGCTCGTGGTCGGTGGGAAGGCGATCGCGTCGTGGATTCCGTACACGATCATTGGCTTCGAGCTCATGGTGCTTGTCGGCGCGCTGTCGACGGTTGCGGGCATGTTCGTCAACTCCCGCGTTCCGAAGATCACGCTCACCGTGGGCTTCGATACGCGATTTACGCACGGCCACTATGGGATCTGGGTGCCGGCGGCCGCTGACCGCGCGCGGGTGATTGAAGACACACTCCGACGCCACGGCGCCGAGGATGTCCGCCATGACGACTAGCCTAACGCGGTCGGGGCTCCGCCTCGCGGTGATCGGTGCGTCGCTCGCGTCGCTTTCCGCGTGCGAGTGGTTCACCGACTTCAAGCGTCAACCGTCCGTGGTGACCTGGGAACAGCTCGACTCCGCTGGAGTGCGAGGCAGCCCTCAGTACTCCGTGCCGATCAACGGAACCGCGATGCCCGGCTTCGCGGTGTCGTATTCGAATTCGCCGCAGACGATCGATTCGATGTCGGCGCTCGTGAATCCCACGCCGCCCGATTCGGCATCGCTCGCGAATGGCAGGAAGTACTACGTGATCAACTGCGCCGTCTGTCATGGCATGGCCGGGAAGGGCGATGGAACGGCGGTGAAGTACGGCGTCTTCCCCTTTCCCCTCGCGAGCGGACCGGCGTTGAGTCGCGCTGACGGATACATCTTCGGCATGATCCGCAACGGGCGTGGAAACATGCCCCCGTACAATCGCATCGAAGAGAAGGACCGCTGGGACGTCGTGAACTATGTGCGTGGGTTGCAGGGCAAGTTGCCGGCGGCGGTAGCCACTGGACCGCTCGCCGTCCCGGGCTTCAATGGTCCGGCCGTGCCCGGCCCGACGACGCTCGGCCCGACGCGTCCCGTACCGCACACCGCCGCAGGGATACAGTCGATGACCGGGGCGAGCCAGCAGACGCCCGCGCCGGCTGACACGACGCGTCGAACAGGCACCGACACGACTCGCGCCGGAGCTCGGCCTCCGGGCCAGGGAGAAAGGGAATGAGCGCCCACGAAGCCCATATTCCGTCGCGCGACGAAGTCGTTCAGGTCATCACGCGGCCGATCCCGAAGCGGCTGGCCACGCTCAGCCTGCTGCTGGCGATCGTCGGCTTCGCGATCTTTCTGATCGGGGTGTTCACCGGCAACGCGCGCGCGTGGCAGGCCTACCACGTGAACTGGCTGTTCTTCACGACGTTCTCGTCCGCCGGCGTGGCGATCGCCGCGTCGCAGCGCATAACGACGGCGCGGTGGTCCCGGCCCACGGTCCGCTTCATCGAAGGCTACGTCGCGTGGCTGCCGGTGGCGTTCGTGCTCCTGCTGCTCACGATCTTCGTCGGGAAGCGCTCGATCTTCCCGTGGGCCGTTTCACCCCCGACGATTCCCGAGAAGGCGCTGTGGCTCGACCCGACGTTTTTCACACTTCGGGTGATCATCGTCTTCGCGCTGATCACGACCCTGAGTCTCTGGTTCGTCTATCGCTCCGTCAGGCTCGACGTCGGCGTGATTCCCGAGTGGGGTGGCGGATGGGCGAAGGGGATCCGAGACCGCATGCGATCCGGCTTCGGGGAAGAGCGGCGCGAATTGCACTCGACGCACTCCGCCCTCGGGAAGATCGCCGTTTTCCTCGTGCTGGTGTTTGGGTTTGGATGGGTCGTGCTATCCTGGGACCTGTCGATGTCCATGGACGTCCACTTCCAGAGCACGATGTACGGCTGGCAGATCTTCATGGGCGGTTGGGTGGTCGCGCTCATGATTCACTCGATGGTCGTGCGCCTCTGGCGTAACGCCCTCGGAGCGGAGGAGCTGATCCAGGAGCGGCACTTCCACGACATCGGGAAGCTCTGCTTCGCGTTCACGTGCTTCTGGGGCTACATCACGTTCGGCCAGTACCTCGTGATCTGGTACGGCAACATGCCGGAGGAGACGCACTACTTCTTTCTGCGCATGAGTCATCCGTGGGCGGCGCTCACCGTCGCCGTTGGTGTGATGATGTTCGTGCTGCCGTTCTTCGGGCTCATGGGGAAGTACCCGAAGATCTACACGCCGACGATGACGTTCTTCGCGCTCTCGTCGACCATCGGTCTGTGGCTCCAGCGCTACGTCGAGATCTACCCGTCGGCCTACGCCAGCTCCGAGCCGCCCGCCGGTGCCGAGGCCGCGGCCGCCGCGATCCCGCTGCCGTTCGGCCTGTACGAGGTGGGCGTGACGTTAGGCTTCCTGGGGCTGTGGGGCCTGTGCTACCTGGCCTTCATGAACGCATTCCCGCGCATGCGCGTGTTCATGCTGACGTCGAGGTATCGCGACGAGATCCAGGTGCCGGTCGATCCGAAGACGATGGAGCCGTTGCCCGCCCACGAGTAGGGAATCGGGAATAGGGAATCGGGAATCGGAGAACCGTCTCCCGGCAGTTACACGCCCGCCAGCTGCTGCAGCGCCCGTAGCGGCACGGCACCCGTGAGCCGATTCGCTTCCTTGCCGCCCTTGAAGAGAATCACCGTCGGAATGCCGCGGATGTTGAACGATTGCGCCGTCCGCGGCGACCGGTCCGTGTCGAGCTTTGCGACGAGCAAGCGCCCCTGATTCTCCGCTGCCAGCTGGTCGACGGACGGCGCCATGATCTTGCAGGGCCCACACCAGTCCGCGTAGAAATCCACGACCACCGGCACGTCGCTCTCACTGACCGTGCGCGTGAACGTATCGTCGTTGAGCGCGATCGGGCGGTCGATCAGCATCGGCTTACCGCACTTGCCGCACTTCGGACGATCGCTCGCGCGCTCCGCGACGACGCGGTTCCACGTCTCGCAGAATTGGCACCGCACGGTGATGCGGTGCGTGGTCTCCGGGGTCGCTGCGTCGGGTTGTACTGTGCCGGTCATCGGCTCCCTCGCCGGTTGGTGCCTGCATATATTTACCCCTGCTCGTTGGCGGCGGTAGCCGGGGCGTTAGCTCAGCTGGGAGAGCGCCGCATTTGCAATGCGGAGGTCACCGGTTCGATCCCGGTACGCTCCATCCGCTCCGCGCCAACGTTAGGCGGCACGCCTCACGCGCTCGCGACCCTCCGGTCGCGAGCGCGTTCGTGCGATGGTGCTCCGATCAGCCTTCGGCGCGATCGTTCATTTCGAGCTTCTGGTCGGGTTGCCGGAACCGGCGATCTCGCCCTGGCCCTCGCTCATGCCCTGCCGTCCTCGGTTCGAGCCTGATTTGGGCTGCGTGCCCTGGATCGCCGACTGGCTTCCGGAGTTTCGAATTTCGATCCGCCGAGGCTGCGCCAGCGCCGCCTTCGGAATGCGAACCGTCAGCAGACCGTCGGCGAAGTCCGCTTCGATGCGCTGTTCATCGACGCCCGTAGGCAGTTGGAACGACCGCGTGAAGCTTCCGTAGCTCCGTTCAACGACGTGGTAACGGCCCTCTGAGCCTTCGGTAGCCGCGCTCTGCTTCTCGCCGCGGATCGTCAACACGCCGTTTTCGGCCATCACCTCGACATCGCTCGGCTTGATGCCGGGCAGCTCGATCTCGACTGCGATCTCCGTGTTGTCCTCGCGAATGTCGACCGCCGGCGCCCAGCCGGTCCGCCTCGAGTCGCCGCCAAACGTGTCTTCGAACAGCCGGTCGATCTCCCGGCGGAGCCCGAAGACGGGTCCGGTGAGCGAGCCGCGATACACCATGGCAAACCTCCTTCCAATCATCAGGTGGGGCATTCCCATCAACGTGAGGTGGGTGTCGCAACCTCCGTTCCCACTATGGCTTGTCGAGCGAAACAGTCGATGGCGGCTCTTCGGTGTGAGCGTCGTCACGTGGCACCGGACGTGACGTCCGATCGTTGTTGCCGGTCATCCTGTCCGAGAGGGCGTCACGGTCCGGGCCGGTGGCGCGATCCCTCCAACGCCGAGGACTTTTTGGCCTTACCTGCGATCTCCGCCGCCAGCGCGGACGTGGTTGCTGCACCGCGGGCTCTCGCGGGAGTGGCCGCCGTGGCCGCCCGACTCGCCGCGCGCGAGCCGGAGCGCGACCAGCTCATGGCAGTCGTGGACGCCGCGAGGGCCGCGCTCGGTGCGGACGAATGCGTCCTCTGGTCGTTCAGCCCTGGCGGGCTCGAGAAGCTCGCCTCGTCAGGCCACAACGTCACAAAGCCGGATGAGGTGAGTGCGCTGCTGGCCGCCGACCTCACAGAACGAGCCGGCCTGGTCATTCGCCCCCTCATTGCCGAGGAGCTGGAGAGGCTCGGCGCCATTTCGTTCCGCAGGTCCAGCGCACTCAGCGTCGAAGACCATCTGGTGCTGCGCGTCATCGCCGACATGCTCGTGCCGTGGCTCGCCCATGCAGAGCGCGCGCGGCAGCTCGAGGTCGAGGTCGCGCTGCGGACGCGCCAGAACGATGACCAGCGCCGCTTCATCGAGCGGATCATCGACTCGCTGCCGGTCGGGCTGTACGTCGTGGACCGCGAGTACCGCGTCCAGGCGTGGAACCGAAAGCGCGAGAGCGGCATGCAGGGCGTGTCGCGCGAGGAAGCGATCGGGAAAAGCATCTTCGAGATCCTGCACCGCCAGCCCGCCGAGAGCCTTCGGAAGGAATTCGACGAAGTCTTTCGAACCGGGCGAATTCAGACGGTGCACATGGAGTCGACCGCGAGCGGGGACGCGCGGACCTTCCGCATCTCGAAGATCCCCATGCGTCTCACCGACGCGGGCATCACGCACGTGATCGCGATCGGCGAAGACGTGACAGAATGGCGCGAGGCGCAGGAACGCTTCGCGCACGCCGAGAAGCTTGCGGCCATCGGCCAGCTGGCGGCGGGGGTCATGCACGAGATCAACAACCCGCTCGCGACGATCGCGGCCTGCGCCGAGAGCCTCACGATGCGCCTCGACGACATGCGCCGCGACGGCGAGAGGACGCCGCGCGATGCCGACGAGTATTTGAAGATCGTCGACAACGAGGTCCATCGCTGCAAGCGCATCATCGATGGCCTCCTCGACTTCAGTCGCCCGAAGCCGGTCACGAAATCGAGCACGGAGATCAACGAGGTCGTCGAGCACACGCTCTTCCTCGTCAAGCATCACGCACGGTTCAAGAAGATGCGGGTCGAAACGGTGCTCGCCGGTGAGCTGAACCGCGTGACGGCGAACCGTGAGCAGCTGGTCCAGGTCTTCATGGCGCTGCTGATCAACGCCGTGGACGCGATGGAGGAGCAGGGAACGATCACCATCAAGACCCGGAGCGGTCGCGGCGCGCGTGAAGCCGTCGTCGCTGAGGTGATCGATCAGGGCGTGGGCATCTCACGCGCAGACACGTCGAAGATCTTCGAGCCGTTCTTCACCACGAAGGCGCCGGGACGCGGGACCGGTCTCGGGCTCTCGATCTGTTACGGAATCGTCTCCGACCACGGTGGCCGCATCGAAGTCGATAGCGCACCAGGGGCCGGAAGCACCTTCAGAATTCTCTTGCCGGCCGAGGAGGCCTCGTTATGACCGCGCCCACGACCGGACCGCGAATCAAAGTCTTGATCGCCGAGGACGAGGAACACCTCGGCACCATTCTCGAGCAGTTCCTGCTCGGGCGCGGCTACCAGGTTACAGTGACACGTGACGGAAAAGCGGCGTTGGCCGCGCTTCGCAGCGAGGCGTACGACGTCGCGCTGCTGGACATCGTCATGCCCGAGATGGACGGGTTGGAGGTGCTGCGCAGCGTCCGCGACGATGCGGCGCACCCCGAGGTCATCATCATCACCGGCAACGGCACGATCGAGACCGCGATCACGGCCATCCGGCTCGGGGCGTACGACTACCTGTCCAAGCCGTACCGCATGGCGGAGATCGACGTCCTCGTTAGGCGCGCCTGGGAGCGCCGCCAGCTCGCGCGCGAGAACGCCCTCCTGCACAACCGCCTGTCGAAGGTCGAGGGCGTACCCGAGATCCTCACGCAGTACGCGCCCATGCAGGCGGTGCTGCAGCTCGTCGCTCGCGTCGCCAAGAGCGATTCGCCGATCCTCATCTCTGGTGAGTCGGGAACGGGAAAGGAGCTGATAGCTCGCGCGCTGCACCGGCTCTCCGAGCGTGGTGCCGGGCCGCTCGTGGACATCAACTGTGAGGCGATCGCCGACGGGTTGATCGAGACCGAGCTGTTCGGGTATGAGAAGGGCGCGTTCGCCGGCGCCGAAGCGCGGAAGGTGGGCCTTTTCGAGCTGGCCGGCGGCGGCACGCTGTTCATGGACGAAATCGGCGGGCTCGAGCCGAAGGTGCAGGGGAAGCTGCTCCGCGCGCTCGAACAGGGCTCGTTCTTCCGCGTCGGAGGAACGCAGAAGGTCGAGGTCAACGCCCGCATCGTCACCGCGACGAACAAGGACCTCGCCGCCGCAGTGACGGATGGCCGCTTCCGGAGCGACCTCTTTTACCGCATCAACACGATCAGCATCGTGCTGCCCCCGCTGCGCGAGCGAACCGTCGACATTCCACTGCTCGCGAACGCGTTCCTCACCCAATTCGGTGGCGCGCATCCGCCCAGGCTGTCCGATGAAGCGATGCGGGCGCTGGAGGAGTACCGGTGGCCCGGGAACGTGCGCGAGCTCCGCAACGTCATCGAGCGCGCGGTGCTCCTCGCCAACGGCGGGGTCATTCAGGCGCGTGACCTCCCGCTGCACGACACCCAGGCGCCGACGCGCGTCGGAGACAACGGCGAGGTCGTCTCGCTGGCGGAGGTCGAACGCCGCCACATCGAGAGCGTGCTCTCCCGTACGAACTGGCATCAGGGTCGTGCCGCGACCGTTCTCGGGATATCCTCCAAGACACTCTATCGGAAGATTCGCGAGTACGGGTTCCACCGCCCTCGCGCGGCCAACGGCGGATAATGAAAGTATTGGCTAGCCCCGCAGGTTTCACGGCCACGCCTGCCGCGTTAGGACGCGGCGACGGCGCAGGATCGCCCACTTCAACGGCTCGAGGTCCTTTTCGTCGAAGCGGGCCCAGATGCTTTTGGTGAAGCGGTTGAGCGTGCGTCGGTCCATGCGCTCCACGAGCCCGCACCACGCCTCGACTACCATCGGCGGGGCAGGTGACTTGTACGCGTTAGGCGACGCCTCCGGCAGCAGCGGGCGGGGGATGTGGTCGACCGTCGATTTGGACGGTGAGCGCCGGGTCATAGAATGAGACCTACATCGCCCCGGCTCGGCAATAAAGGCTTAGAGGCGACTAGTGGACTGAGTGGGAGGTGTTGATAGCAGGCGGTTAGGGCGATATGGCAGTATTGCCATGGGGAGACTCTATCGTGTGGGCCAGTCCGATGTCCGCCATGGCAATCCTGCCATACTGCCCGTCTCCGCCTGCTATCAACACCTAACAACCACTCCACTAGCGACGCGACCCTGGCGGGCGGTAGCAGCACTTTCCCACCGCTGCCGTAGCGGCTGCGCCCTCAGCCGGCGAGTTCGCGGCGGCGTCGGTCGATCGCGCGGCGCACGGCAACGAGGCTCGCGCGGTCCCACTGCCGGAAGGTCTCGTGCTCGAACGCCTCGAGCTCGTCGGGCCCCATCGACGCGATCTGTTGTACCCACATCACGACCGCTTCGACCGGGGCGTCGCGTGTGGCGGCATCGTTAGGCGCTTTGGGAATCGCGATGGGTGGCGGGCTCGCCACTCCCTCGGCCGGCTCCGCCTCCGCGAAGAGCCGGTGCAGAGCGTTGCGCGCGATCCACTCGTCGCCGCCGATCCACCGCGCGAAGCGCTCCTCGCCCTCCCGCTCGAACCGGATCACGAGGCAGAGGTTCGGCCCGTCGATGGACGCCGAGACGACCTTGAGCCGCGCGACTTCCGAGACGTACCACACACGGCTCTGACGGTCGCGGTATTCGATCGGCCGCTGCATATGTGTTGGACGCATGACGGTTGGTAGCGCAAGCTCAAAAGCCGGGCGATGACGGCCCGCTTACCGGGGTGAGTCCACGCGAAGTCTGGCCCGACGAAGCTTATTTACGGCAACCAGCGATACCTGACGAGGGCCGCTGCATGCGCGCGCGGGGCATGACGATTGGTATCGCAACGCTCACGCTAACGTCGGGGCACTGGCTGCCTCCAGTTGGCGATCGGCGGGCGCGTTTGCGTTGTCGCGGTCCATCGGGTTCATTACCGATAGAGCCCCGCGTTATTGCCACGCGGCGCTTCGCGCCGGCCCCACTGTACCCCCGTGTGGCGCCCCGCAGTGCCCTCTATGGCCTCGGAGCGCGCGACATTGTCGAATCCCAGCAATCATCCCATTGGGGGCGCGGCCGCGCCTGCACCCGCCCCCATCAGCCGGAGAGTCTACCTTCAGTGTCCCCAGTCTCTGGACTGCGTCACGGTGACGTGGTGGGAATGGCACGACGTCACCGCGCTCGCGAAGCTGTACGGCTGGCGTGGCGTGCCGAAGTCGATGCGCATGTCGACCGCGGAGGCCTCGGATCTCGCCGTCGCCCTCACGCGAGCGCGTGTGCCGCTGCAGCTAAGCGCCGCGACGACCAAGGTGATTGCGGTCGCGAAGGACGGTGGGCTCAACGTGGAGCACGGCACGTAGGACGCCCCCCCCCAGCGACGACTTGAAGTGCGCGAGGCGTCGTTAAGCCCGCGCTAGCGGCGAGTCCGCGCGAGCGGCCGGATAGGTTATTTCGCGTGACGACGACCAACGACCGCGAACCCCTCGGCGACGCGCCACTGGAGACCGTAGAGCTCCGAGGGAAGAAGCGCGCTGCGAGTAGGTACCCACTGCGGTGCGCACACCTGCGCGTTATGCTTCCGCGCTACGCCACGTCAAGCCTTTGCATCGGACTTTGTTCCCCCCGTCTCGGGAGCATCTTTCGTAATGAAAGTATTGGTCATTGAAGACGATCCCACCGTAGGAAATTTCGTTCGGCGAGGATTGGAGGAGCAGCGCTGGGGCGTACAACTGGTCGCGGATGGTGAGGAAGGGGAGAGGCTCGCGACGTCGGACGCATACGACGTCGTGATCCTCGACATGCGACTGCCGGGCAAATCGGGCATGGATGTTCTGAATTCCCTGCGTGCCCGCGGATTCGAGCGCCCGGTGCTCGTATTGACGGCGCAGGACGCCGTCGACGCAAAGGTCAATGCGTTGCGAGCAGGCGCGGATGATTACGTCACCAAGCCGTTTGCCTTCGAGGAGCTCCTGGCGCGTGTCGAGGCCCTCGCGCGCCGCCCGCGCGCCATGGCGTCGCCGATGCTCCGCGTGGGCGACCTGGAGCTGAATCGCGATACGCGCGAGGTGCACCGCGGCGGAGAGGTGATCGAGCTCACGCCCAAGGAGTACGCCGTCCTCGAGTACCTGATGCGCCACCAGGGACGCGTCATGAGCCGCACGTTGATCACCGAGTATGCTTGGGGGTATCACTTCGACCCCGGGACCAACATCGTCGACGTCGTGATCAACCATCTGCGCAAGAAGATCGACGCCAGGCACGACCGAAAGCTGATTACGACAGTCCGGGGAGTCGGGTACGTAGTCAAAGGGTGACGCATGGCGACAATTCGCGCGAAGCTCACCGTTGCATACGCGGGTGCGCTGCTCGGAAGCGTCGCGGTCTATTCCGTCGCGCTGTACGGAGAGCGCCGGTCGAACGCGCGCCGCGAGCTCACGCGCGAGGTTGCCGTGCAGGCGGATGTGGCGCTGCGCGTGCTGCGCTTCGCCGCCACCGCCAACGAGTCCGTTACGACCACGACGAGCCAGGTGATCGGCGCGGGCACGCAGCAGTTCGTGCAAACCTCCGCGCAGATTACGCCGCGAATCGCGGCCATCCTGGATGGGCTTCCCGACTACGTGGTGTTGATGGACTCGAGCGGGAAGCCGCTTTATGTGTCGCCGTCGGTGCGCCAGCTTCAGTCCCGCGATCCGACGAGCGGAGACTACGACCGGCTGATGCAGCAGGCCGTCAACCTCGCACCCGGTATGCAGGCGTTCCCGGTCTCCGTCGGCAACAACAGCGTGCTGCTCGTGGCGCTGCCGGAAACCGACTCGACCACGCTCGTCGCACGCGTCGTTGCTGGACGCGAAGTGGATCTCACCGCGGATTGGGTGCGTGAGTTTCTCGCCACCATCCTCGTGGTCGCGCCGCTCATCATTGGGGCGTCGGTGGGTGGCGCGTATCTCATCGCCGGCCGAGCCGTGGAGCCAGTGGGCCGGATGATCAACGAGGTCGAGGCGATCACGGACGGCCGCAGTCTGCACCGCCGATTGCCGGTGGAGATGACGGGCGACGAGCTCGCGCGGCTCGGTGCGACGCTCAACGCGATGATCGCGCGCCTCGAGACCTCGTTCGCCGCACTGCGTCGCTTTACGGCCGACGCCAGCCACGAGCTCAAAACGCCACTGGCGGTGCTCCGCGCCGACGTAGAGCGCGCGATGCATTCTTCGCCGACGTCCACCGAGCATCTCGTCGCGCTCGAGGAGGCGTTACAGGAGACCACGCGAATGGCGGACCTCGTGGATAGTCTGCTCACGCTCGCTCGTGCTGACGAGGGACGGTTCGACCTGCATCGAGAGGCGTTCCCGCTGGAGCCGCTCGTTCACGACGTCTTCGAGACGGCCGTGATCCTGGGTGAGCATGCCGGTCTCCAGGTCTCGCTGCCAATCGTGGAGGGGGCGGTCGTGCTCGGCGATCGCTTGCGACTGAGGCAGTTGTTCCTCAACCTCGTCACCAACGCGATCAAGTACACGTCGCGTGGCGGGTCGGTGGAGCTGACGCTGCGTCGTCGCGACGGAGAGGTGCAGTTCGCCGTCCGCGATACCGGGATCGGTATTGCGGCTGCCGATCTGCCCTACATCTTCGAGCGTTTCTGGCGCGCGGACCGCGCTCGCTCGAGGCTGTCCGAGCGTGGCGGATTTGGACTAGGCCTGGCGATCAGCCAGTGGATCGCTCAGGCGCACGGCGGATCGCTTACGGTACAGTCGCGGCTCCACCGCGGCTCGACGTTCACCGTCTCGCTGCCTGTGGCCAGCGACATCGCGCCCGAGCCCGCCTCCGAAGGGACTACACAGCAACCTGCGCCGTCCCAGATCGCGGCCCCCGCGGACGCATAACCATGCACAAGCCTCGCGCTCGTCGGTGGATTCGTAATGCATCGGGGCAGGGACCAGGGGCTCGAGGGCGGCTCAAGCAAGTTAGGCACTGTGCTGCCTAAGCGCCTGATAGCTCGAACTTTGCGGCGCCGAGATCAACTCGCTTCGCGAGTGGCGACCCGAAGCGTCGCGTGATGCGCCGCACTAACGAATCGTAATTCCCCTTTCACCGTTTCTTAATCTTTTTTCCATTCCGGCGATACCTGCCGCGGCTAGAATCTCGCGAGTGACTTCGGGTAACCTCGTCCAGCGTTAGGGAGATTGCATGTTCAACAACCTGCTCGAGTCCAAGCCGAAGAAGGAAAAGCGCGGCGGTGGAACGGTCACGAGCGTCGTGGTGCACTCGATTCTGGTCGGCCTCGCGGTCTACGCTACCGCGAACGCAGCCATCAAGAACGAGAAGCCTCGTCAGGAGAAGATCGACTTCGTCGAGACTCCAAAGGACCAGCCGCCGCCCAAGGAAGAGCCGCCTCCGCCGCCCCCACCCGACGTCGTCGTCGCACCGCCACCGCCGAAGGGCTTCCAAGTCCTCACCGCACCCGTCGAGATCCCGGATGTGATTCCGGACATCGACTTGAGCAAGAAGGTGACGGACGAAGCTGACTTCTCGGGTAAGGGTGTTGCGGGCGGCGTCGCGAAGGGCAAAGAGGGCGGTGCGGTCGTGCAGAGCGACCAGCCGTACTTCGAGTTCCAGGTCGAGAAGCCGGTCGTGCCGGCGCCTGGTTCCATCTCTCCTCGCTACCCGGACATGCTTCGACAGGCAGGCGTGGAAGGTGAGGTCCTCGCACAGTTCGTCGTCGACACCACAGGTCGCGCTGAAGCCGGTTCGCTCAAGATCCTGAAGTCGTCGCACGACATGTTCGTGCAATCCGTGAAGAACGCGCTGCCGCAGATGAAGTTCATCCCTGCGGAAGTCGGTGGACGCAAGGTGAAGCAGCTCGTTCAACAGCCGTTCACGTTCAGCATCACGAAGTAAGCTCACCGGGAGACAACCACTATGAATCTGTCGCTGATCGATCTCTGGCACTCGATGGGCTACTTCGCGAAGGGCATCGTGTGGGTCCTCGCGATCATGTCCGTGTACTCGCTCACCATCATGATCCAGAAGTGGTGGGGGCTCCGCAAAGCGCAGCAGGAAACCCGTAAGTTCGCGCCCGAGTTCTCGCAGTTCCTCGAGGAAGACAACCTCACGGAAGCGATCAAGCTCGCCGAAGGCTACAAGAAGTCGCACGTCGCCCGCGTGCTCGGTGGCGCGCTTTCCGAGATCAAGCCTCTCATTCTCGATGGCTCAGTGACGGTCGCCGACATCAACTCGGCCGAGCGCGCGGTCGAGCGCGAGATGCTCATGACGATCGTGCAGCTGAAGCGTGGCTTGGGCGTGCTCGCGACGGTCGGTGCGACGGCCCCGTTCGTCGGTCTGCTCGGCACCACGATGGGTATCGTGAACGCGTTCACGGGCATGGCCGCGTCGGGCTCCGGCGGACTCTCCGCGATCTCGGCCGGTGTCGCCGAGGCGCTCATCACGACGGCCTTCGGTCTCCTCGTCGCCATTCCGGCGGTGTGGGCTTACAACTACTTCCAGACCAAGATCGACAACCTAACGGCCGAGATGACGTACTCGTCGAAGGAAATGATCGACTACCTCATCAAGGGCGTGTCGGGCGAGTTCGGTCGGTCGCGCTTCACCCGCGAGTTCAACACCGCCGCCGGCGGCAGCGCGCCGATCTCGCAGTAACCACTTCGCCTGCGAGGGAGGTACACGATGGCGATGTCCACCACATCGGGAGGAGGAGTCAAGGCCGAGCCTAACGTGACGCCGATGATCGACGTCATGCTCGTCCTCCTGATCATCTTCATGATCGTGATCCCGGCCATCAACGCCGGGTTCAACGCTCAGCCGCCGCAGGGCGTCAACCTGAAGCCGCATCCGGAAGAGGATCAGGATCAGGTGCTTGGCATAGCGGCCGACGGCCAGTACTACCTGAACAAGAAAGCCATCAAGAACGAGACGCTGCCGACCGAGCTGAAGAGGATCTTCGACGCGCGCACCATCGATAAGATTCTCTACGTCAAGGCCGATAAGGATCTCGAGTACGTCAAGGTGATCGACGCGCTC
Source organism: Gemmatimonadota bacterium (assembly GCA_046725585.1). Lineage (GTDB taxonomy): Bacteria > Gemmatimonadota > Gemmatimonadetes > Gemmatimonadales > Gemmatimonadaceae > JAJKIV01. The sequence continues at coordinate 15,118 of JBKOYV010000096.1, forward strand.
GACATCGCGGCCGCGGCTGGCGTGCGCGTCACGGGCCTCATCTCCGACCAGCGGCCGGGCACGATGTCCACCGTTCCGGGGGACAACATCGTGCCGGGTGCGCCGACGAAGAAGGGAGGGACTCCGTAATGGCCATGTCCACTGGGGGCGGCGGCGGCGGGCTCACCAACGAGCCGAACGTCACGCCCATGATCGACGTGCTCCTCGTGCTGCTCATCATCTTCATGATGGTCATCCCGATGGCACGCAAGGCGATCGACATTCAGTTGCCTGACCCGAACCCTGCGGTTGCGCCGGCGAACGCGGTCTCACAGCAGATCGTCCTCGAAGTGCTGCCTAACGGTGCCTTCGCGGTGAACAAGGAGCCGCTGAACAAGGACAACCTCACGAAGCGGCTGAAGGAGATCTACGATCCGCGCCCCGACAAGCTGATCTTCGTGAAGGGCGACCCGAAGGTGAAATACCAGGACGTGATCTTCGCCATGGACATGGCGCGCCAAGCCGGTGTGAAGGTCATCGGCGTGCCGCCCAAGGATAAGTCCGCACCGACTCAGTAACCGGGCCGGTCCGCACCGGATCGTCAATACGGCGGAGGGAACCCTTTTGGGACCCTCCGCCGTATTAGTTTCTACCGTGATGTACCGCCCGCCGAGCTATAACCGAGACGAGTCGAGGCGCAAGCGCCCGCCGTACCGTCCTCCGATTGGAATTCCGATCCGTGAGGAAGGGAAGACCGCCGGTGCGCTCATCTCGATCATCCTGCACGTGCTCATCGTTGTGCTGCTGCTTGCGCCGCCATTCCTGATCGCGCGCGAGATCGACGCCCGTAACGAAGGCGCAGGCGGCCCCGGTCCGGTGGGTGGCGGTGGTGGAGGAACGCGAGGCAGCGGTGGTGAGAACACACGCGAGCGACTTCGCTACATGCAGATGGCGCCCGCACCTGCTCCGGTGCAGCCGAAGATCGAGCCCAAACCGGTGCCGGTCGTTCCCAAAGTCGAGCCACCAAAGCCGAAACCGCCCGAGCCGGTTCCGCCCACTCCGGAGATCAAGCCGGTGCCCGCCGCCAACGCCAACAGCGATCCGAGCAAGGTCACTGGGGTTGGCGGTGGTACCGGTAACGATGGGACCGCCGGGAGTGGTCCCGGTACCGGCGGAGGCGTCGGCTCAGGCAACGGCACTGGCCGCGGCTCCGGAAACGGCCCCGGAACAGGCGGCGGGAACGCCGAGATCTTTCCGCCAACGGTCGTCGCGCTCACCATCCTGCCAATTCCCGTTCCGTCGAAGGTGCGTCCGTATACGCTCGTCGCGTACTTCGACGTGGACACGCTCGGCAACGCGACGTTGCTGAGCTTCAATCCTTCGAAGGACGGCGGCTACAACAAGCGGATTCGCGAGATGCTCGCCGAGATCAGATTCCGCCCCGCGGTTCGCGCCAACGACGGCCGCCCGGTTCGCGACACCGCCCAGATCTCCGCCATTGCGCCATAGCCCACGGTCATCCTGAGGCGTCAGCCGAAGGATCCTCGCCATCCCGACAGAGGGCTCCACCGGGACGATGAAGATCCTTCGCTTCGCTCGGGAGGACATCGCGTAACTCGGCTTCCCGCCTAGCCATCGCGCGCCCGCGCGGATACATTTTGCGCGGCAAACCGATCCGATCGTCCCGGCTCGTCCTACCCGCCGGCGACACGTTCCTTTCCGCGCCGCCTGAGGACAGTTGATGAGCACTGTGGCCGCCGAGACCACTGCGCCCAAGGCGCAGGCCGAGCAATCCGGTTTCGTAAAGGCCATGACGTTGACCGATGCGACGATGCTCGTCGCGGGATCGATGATCGGCTCCGGGATCTTCATCGTGTCTGCCGACATTGCTCGGTCGCTCCCCTCTCCATTCTGGCTCATCACTGCGTGGCTGGTCACAGGCGTGATCACGTTGCTCGGGGCGCTCGCATACGGGGAGCTCGCTGCGATGTACCCGAGGGCCGGTGGACAGTACGTCTTTCTTCGCGAATCGATGGGTCCCCTCATGGGCTTCCTCTATGGGTGGACCCTTTTTCTTGTCATCCAAACGGGGACGATCGCGGCCGTCGCCGTGGCGTTCGGCCGCTTTCTTGGCGTGCTCATTCCCTCGATCGGCCCGGACCGCTTCGCGTGGTTCCCGCGGCTGGACTTCGCCATCTCGGGCGGCGCGGTCGAAGCGGGTCTCTCGCCCCAGCGGTTGATCGCGCTGATCTCCATCTGGGTCCTGACCTGGATCAATCTTCGCGGCGTGCGCGAGGGCAAAATGGTCCAGACGACCCTCACGGTCGTGAAGACCGGCGCCCTCGCCGCGCTCGTACTGCTGGGCCTAACGATTGGGCGGAACCCGGAGGCGATCGCGGCCAACTTTGGAACGGGCCGGTTCGTGGGATCGATTCCGCTGGATTCGGTGCTGGTGCTCGCCTTCGGTGCGGCTCTCGTGGGATCGCTGTTCTCGAGTGACGCGTGGAACAACGTCACGTTCGCCGCGGCCGAGGTGAAGAACCCGCAGCGCAACTTGCCGTTGTCGCTCCTGCTCGGGACCGGGCTCGTGAGCCTGCTCTACGTGCTCGCCAACGTGGCATACCTGAACACGCTGCCCCTCGTCGGATCGGCCGACGGCGCGACGGCAATCGCGCGGGGAATCCAGCACGCGACGCAGGACCGTGTAGGCACCGCGGCCGCCGAAGTCATCTTCGGGTCGAGCGGGACGGTGCTCATGGCCTGCGCGATCCTGATCTCCACGTTCGGCTGCAACAACGGGCTCATTCTCGCCGGCGCACGCGTCTACTACGCCATGGCGCGCGACGGCCTGTTCTTTCGGCGCGTCGGTTCGCTGAACGCCCAGGCGGTGCCCGCCGCTGGGCTCATCGTTCAGTCGGTCTGGGTGTCGCTGCTCTGCCTAACGGGAACGTACGGGCAGCTGCTCAACTACGTAATCTTCGCCGCGCTCGTGTTCTACGTCATGACCACGATCGGGTTGTTCATCCTGCGTGCGAAGCGACCAGATGCCGAGCGTCCATACCGGGCGGTCGGGTATCCGGTGCTGCCGGCGTTGTACATGGCGCTGGCGGCTGCCGTGGCTGTGATCCTCTTGATCGCGCCGAAGACACGCACCGAAGCCCTGTCAGGGCTCGTCCTCGTGCTCATCGGTATCCCCGTGTATTTCATCTGGCGCCGCGTGGAAGCGTCGTAGCACGCGCCAGCGAAAGGAACGCGTCGCCCGTTACGCGGGGCGGCGTGCTCGCCTCGAGGGCGGCAACCCAGGTGCTGTATCGCGCCGTGCCGTCCCGCAACCCCACAGGAGATCGTTAGCGATGAATCGGAAGTTTTTCCCGTTACGCAACCTGGTACCAGTCGCGCTCGCGGCGCTGCTTGCGCTGGTCGCCAGTCCGCTCGTGCGGCCGCTCCTCGCGCTGCAGGAGCCGGCGGCGCAGGAGCATCGGCCGGGCGGTGAGGCGAACTTGCTCATCCCGGATCTGAGCAGCGTCCAGTTCTTCGGCCTCCCGGGCCACACGCTGCTCATGGCGGGCCTCATCGTTTGCGCGCTCGGCCTCCTGTTCGGCCTCGTGATCTACGGCCAGCTCAAGCGGCTGCCGGTCCACGAGTCCATGCGCGAGATCTCGGAGCTGATCTACGAGACCTGCAAGACTTATCTGACGACGCAGGGCAAGTTCATCCTGGTCCTGTGGCTGTTCATCGGCTCGATCGCGGCGTTGTACTTCGGTGCCTTGGCGTCGACTACCGACGCGAGCGGCGCGGTCGTCCGCGGATTCCCGCCGGTGAAGGTGGCGGTCATTCTGCTCTTCAGCCTCGTCGGCATCGCCGGCAGTTACGGCGTCGCGTGGTTCGGCATTCGCGTGAACACGTTCGCGAACTCGCGAACGGCGTTCGCGAGCCTCAAGGGCAAGCCGTACCCGTGTTACGAGATTCCGCTCTCGGCCGGCATGAGCATTGGCATGCTGCTCATCAGCGTCGAGCTGGTGATGATGCTCTTCATTCTGCTCTTCGTCCCGCGCGACTACGCCGGCCCGTGCTTCATCGGGTTCGCGATCGGTGAGTCGTTAGGTGCGGCGGCGCTCCGCGTCGCTGGTGGTATCTTCACGAAGATCGCCGACATCGGCTCCGACCTGATGAAGATCGTCTTCCGCATCAAGGAGGACGACGCCCGAAACCCCGGCGTGATCGCGGACTGCACGGGCGACAATGCCGGTGACTCGGTCGGGCCGAGCGCGGATGGTTTCGAGACGTACGGCGTCACCGGCGTCGCGCTGATCTCGTTCATTTTGCTCGCGGTGAATCCCGCGTCGGCCGGGCCCAACTTCGCGACGATCCAGGTCCAGCTCCTGGTCTGGATCTTCGTCATGCGCATCATGATGGTGATCGCGAGCGGCGCGTCGTACCTGATCAACGGCGCGATCGCGAAGGCTCGATACGCTAACGCGGCGAAGATGAACTTCGAGGCGCCGCTGACGTTCCTCGTGTGGTTGACGTCGATCGTGTCCGTGATTCTCACCTATATCGTCTCGTACTACACGATCCCGACGTTGGGCGACGGAACGCTGTGGTGGAAGCTGTCCACGGTGATCACGTGCGGGACCCTCGCCGGCGCGATCATTCCGGAGTTGGTGAAGGTCTTCACGTCGGTCGATAGCCGTCACACGCGCGAAGTCGTCACATCGTCGCGCGAAGGCGGTCCGTCGCTCAACATCCTGTCGGGTCTCGTCGCCGGCAACTTCAGCGCGTTCTGGCTTGGCATGACGATCATGTCGCTCATGGCAATCGCGTACGGCGTGAGCACGTTGGGTCTCGCCAGCCTGATGGTCGCGCCAGCGGTGTTCGCGTTCGGTCTCGTGGCCTTCGGGTTCCTCGGGATGGGTCCAGTCACGATCGCCGTCGATTCCTACGGACCGGTGACGGATAACGCGCAGTCGGTGTACGAGCTGTCGACCATCGAGCAGATCCCGGGCGTTCGCGATGAGATCAAGCGCGACTTCGGCTTCGACGTCGACTTCGAGAAGGCGAAGCACATGCTCGAGGAGAACGACGGCGCGGGGAACACGTTCAAGGCAACCGCGAAGCCGGTGCTGATCGGTACTGCCGTGGTCGGCGCTACCACGATGATCTTCTCGATCATCGTCGGCCTCACGCAGGGGTTGCGCCCCGAGTACCTCCAGAACCTTTCGATCCTTCACCCGCCGTTCCTGCTCGGGCTCATCACCGGCGGGGCGATCATCTACTGGTTCACTGGCGCGTCCACGCAGGCGGTCACGACCGGCGCCTATCGCGCCGTGGAGTTCATCAAGGCGAACATCAGGCTCGAGGACACGACGAGGGCCTCGGTGTCCGATTCGAAGAAGGTCGTCGAGATATGCACGCAGTACGCGCAGAAGGGGATGTTCAACATCTTCCTCACGGTGTTCTTCGCGACGCTCGCGTTCGCCTTCGTGGAGCCGTACTACTTCATCGGATATCTCATCTCGATCGCGCTGTTCGGTCTCTACCAGGCCGTGTTCATGGCCAACGCCGGCGGCGCCTGGGACAACGCGAAGAAGATCGTCGAGGTCGAGCTGAAGGAAAAAGGCTCCGAGCTGCACGCGGCGACGGTCGTCGGCGATACGGTGGGCGATCCGTTCAAGGACACGTCGTCGGTTGCGCTCAACCCGATCATCAAGTTCACGACGCTATTCGGGCTGCTCGCGGTCGAGCTGGCGGTCTCGCTCAGCGCGTCGAAGGGTCCCACGTTAGGCCACATCCTCGCGGCCGTGTTCCTGTTCGCCGCCCTCGTGTTCGTGTATCGGTCGTTCTACGGAATGCGGATCGAGACGAAAGCGGCCGTCTAACTCACCTGACCCAAACGCGCGCATGGCGTCGTCTTCCATCTTCGCCCGAAAATCGGTAGCCGACGCCGAACGTGAAGTGTCGCACGCCGGCGGGCTCAAACGTTCGCTCGGCAAGTGGCACCTCACAGCGTTAGGTGTCGGCGCGACGATCGGCGCCGGCATCTTCGCCACGACCGGAACGGCGATCGTCGGTGACCCCGCCCGTCCGGGCGCGGGGCCGGCGATCGTCTTCTCGTTTCTGCTCACGGCAGTGGCCTGCGGGTTCGCCGCGTTATGCTACGCGGAGTTCGCCGCGATGGTGCCGATCGCCGGGTCGGCGTATACCTACGCCTACACGTCGATTGGCGAGTTCGTCGCCTGGATCATTGGCTGGGACCTGATCGTCGAGTATGCCGTGGGCAACATCGGCGTCGCCATCGGCTGGTCGGGACACTTCAAGGAGCTGATGACCCACTTCGGGGTGAACATCCCCTCCTGGCTCGCCACTGACTATCGATCGGCACACGATGCGTTTGTTGCGTTAGGCGGGGGCGCGACGGACCCGGGGACCCAGTACCTCGCGTCGGCGTGGACCAACGCGCCGCATCTCGGCAGCCTCCCCGTGATCTTCAACCTGCCGGCGTTCGCGGTCGTCGCGGTGATCACCGTCATCCTCGTCATCGGGATCAAGGAGTCGGCGAATTCCAACAACGCGATGGTGCTCCTCAAGATCGGCATCATCATCTTCTTCCTCTGCGTCGGCGCGTTCCTCATCAGGCCGGAGAACTACAACAACCCCGCGAC
>JBKOYV010000358.1:0-14109 GCA_046725585.1 Gemmatimonadota bacterium
TCCCGAGGGTGTACGCTTCTTACCCGTCTCCCGTCTCCCGTCTCCCGTCTCCCGTCTCCCGTCTCCCGTCTCCCGCTTCCCGCTTCCCGCTTCCCGCTTCCCGGTCTTTCGGCCTTTCCGATTCACGTCGAACGACGCATACTGCCAACGCTGTCGACGGGAGGGTGGATGAGCGTCCTGGCCGAGCGGTTTCAGAACCTGCTCAAAGACCGGTATGTGATCGAGCGCGAGCTCGGCCGCGGTGGCATGGCTGTCGTGTTTCTCGCCCACGACATCCGCCACGACCGACCGGTTGCCATCAAGGTCTTTCGCTCGGACGTCGGAGACGCCCCCGGCGCCGAACGATTCCAGCGCGAGATCCGGCTCCTCGCCCGCCTCCAGCACCCGCACATCTTGCCGCTCTACGACTCCGGCACGACCGGCGAGACGAGCTACTTCGTCAGTCCCTATGTCGAGGGGGAGACGCTGCGCGCTCGGCTCAAGCGCGAGCATCAGCTGCCGATCGACGAGGCGGTGCGGGTGGCGATAGAGGTTGCCTCCGCGCTCGATTTCGCGCACGTACGCGAAGTCATCCATCGCGACATCAAGCCCGAGAACATCCTCCTGCATGACGGGCACGCCATTGTCGCGGACTTCGGGATCGCGCGCGCGATGCGCCGGAGCGGCACCGAGTGGACGACCGCTGCTGGGATGACGGTCGGAAGTCCCGCATACATGAGCCCCGAGCAGGCGAGCGGCGACCGCGAGATCGATGGCCGCGCGGATGTCTACAGCCTCGCCTGTGTGCTGTACGAGATGCTCGCGTCCGAGCCGCCGTTCACGGCGAGAGCGGCGCACATGATCATCGCGGCGAAGCTCTCGAGCACCCCGCGACCGGTCCGCGACCTTCGGCGAGCGGTTCCCGCGGCTCTCGATGCGGCCCTCGCGAAAGCGCTCGCGCGCAACGCCAACGACCGGTTTGCGAGCGCGCGTGCGTTCGGCGTGGCGCTCGCGGTCTGCGTACAATCGTCGCTCGCGATCTAGGCACGCGGCGCGCTTTCGTGATGTCGCTCACTCGACGAACCGAAACGCGGACCGCTTGTCGCGACGCCTCGACACCCCGGAGCCGCGTGTAGGCCTCAGGCCACACCACGGGCGCTGTCATCACCGCGCTCGTCACGCCTCAACCCCTTCGCTCGCATCGCGTTAGGTCGCGTGCCGCAGCTGGCACCGGTTCTGCCTTCCGTCACGCCGCAGACCCGAACCCTCACACGCGAGACCTTCAGAAGAACATGCGACGCTTCAACAGGCCCGGCTTCACCTTCATCGAGCTGCTCATCGTCATGGTGCTCATGGGATTGCTGGCGGGAATCGGCGTCCCGCGCATTCGAAACATGAAGGAGCGATCCTATCAGGCCACGCTGCGAAGTGACCTCGGCTCGCTGCGGACGGCCGAAGAGGCCTACTATGCGGAGAATCTGCGTTACACGACTGAGCTGTCTCAGCTGGACTTCCGTCGCTCATCGAACGTGGAGATCACCATCGTGTCCACCGATCCGCTGAAAGGGTGGAGCGCCCTGGCGCGACACGCCTGGCTCGCGACGCCGTGTACGACGGCGGCGGGCCCGGATGCGACTGGCGTCGAGTCGGGGGCGATCATCTGCTCGAACCTGGGATTGCCGGCGGGCGGCGCACAGGGCAGCCGATAGTCGAGATCGGAGGTCGAAGGGGGACTGGATCGGAAAGCGCCTGAGGGGGCAAACGACGATCCAGACACGCCGTGGAGCGCTCGCTTCACGGCGTGTTCTTTTGCCTTCACTTCCGCGCGCGGCGTGCGTGCAACGATAATGCGGGAGGCACGGTCATCTTCGCTCGCCTGCTGAAAGGGGACATGAGCAACTCGACAGTGCAGGACACGCCGAACCTAACGATCCGCGTGCAGCCGCCCGGGCCACGGCGCCGCGTGCCGGCGCTGAATGCGCTGCGCATGGGACGCGACCCGCTCGCCTTTCTCGCCGCGCTCACGCGGGACTACGGCGACATTGCGCGCGTCCCGTTAGGCCCGGAGACGCTGTACCTGTTCAACCATCCGGACCTGGTGCGCGATGTGCTCGTCACGAACCATCGCAACTTCCACAAGGGCCGGGGGCTCGAGCGCGCAAAGATGCTGCTCGGCACGGGGCTCCTGACGAGCGAGGGCGACTTCCACCTGCGTCAGCGGCGTCTCGCGCAGCCCGCCTTTCACCGGCAGCGCGTGGCCGCCTATGGAGCGACGATGGCGTCCTACGCCGCGGCCCGTCGCGATCGGTGGCAACCGGGGGGCGTGCTCGACGCGCACAAGGAGATGATGGCGCTCACGCTCGCCATCGTCGGCAAGACGCTCTTCGACTCCGACGTCGAGCACGAGGCGGCCGAGATCGGCGCCGCGCTGACGACGACGTTCGAGTCGTTCAACTTCGGCTTCTTCCTCCCGTTCGGCGAGCTGCTGGAGCGCCTGCCGCTGCCCGCGACGCTCCGCTTCCGGAAGGCCCGCTCGCGCCTCGACGCGACAATCTACCGGATGATCGAGGAGCGTCGACGGAGCGGCGTCGATCGCGGCGACCTGCTCTCGATGCTGCTGCTCGCGCAGGACACCGAGGGAGACGGTGGCCGCATGAGCGACATCCAGCTGCGCGACGAGGCGATGACCATCTTCCTCGCCGGGCACGAGACGACCGCGAACGCGCTCACGTGGACGTGGTACCTCCTCTCGCAGCACCCCGGCGTGGAGGCGCAACTTCACGCCGAGATCGACTCGGCGTTAGGTGGACGGCTGCCGACGTCGGACGACCTTCCGTCGCTGCCGTACACGCGGATGGTGCTGGCCGAGTCCATGCGCCTCTATCCCCCAGCGTGGATCCTGGGCCGACGCGCGCTCGGTCCGTTCCAGGCGAACGGGTACGAGGTTCCGGCGCGCTCCATCGTCCTCATGTCGCAGTACGTCACGCACCGTGACGCGAGGTGGTTTCCGGATCCGGAGCGGTTCGACCCGCAGCGGTTCTCAGCCGAGCAGCAGGCGGATCGTCCGAAGTTCGCGTACTTCCCGTTCGGCGGCGGCCCGCGCGTGTGCATCGGCGAGCAGTTCGCGTGGATGGAAGGCGTGATTCTCCTCGCGACGATAGCGCAGCGCTGGCGGCTGCGGCTCGTGCCCGGCCATCCAGTCGCGCTTCAGCCAATCATCACGCTCAGGCCGAAGCATGGCATGATGATGAGGATCGCGGCCAGAGACTAACAGCTGCCAGCTGCTCGCTGGTAGCCGACGGCTGCGGGCTACTGCCGCGTGCTGCTGGCTGCTGCTATTACCCCGACGAGCCCGGACGGTACGGTTGTCATCCCGAGCGCAGCGAGGGATTGTCATCGTCCGTTAGGTGTCATCCCGAGCGAAGCGAGGGATCCTCATCCTCCCGAGAGAGGGCCCTCTGCCCGGAGCCTGAGGATCCTCGCCTGTCGGCTCGGGATGACAGGCCTTCGTCTCCCATCTCCCGTCTCCCGTCTCCCGCTTCCCGCTTCCGCTATTTCCGGTTCTTTACCGGCACGACGAGCTTCTCGGCCGTGTGGGTCGACGAGAAGCTGGCCACCTTCACGTCAACGAGCCCGGCTTTCTTCGCCGCGGCGAAGACGTCTACGTCCTTGAACGCAGCGCCCTTCCCCTTCGTGTGAATCACCCAGATCGCACCGGCCGGCGTTAGGTAGTCGCGCAGCTTCGCGAGTCTTGCCAGGTCCGCCACCTCGTCGGCGCCGAAGAACACGATCTCCGTGTCCTTCTTCGGAGTCCTGCGTGCGACGTCGCTCGTACGCTCAGCGAGCTGCTCGAGAAATGCGTCGTCGTCGACCCCCAGGACGGCGACGCGCATCCCCGGCTTCACGCCCAGCTTGTCGAGCAACGACGGCGGATTGCTGATCTTGTGCGCCCACTTTGCCGCAGTGGGACCGAGCTCGAAGATCGCAGTCCCATCGGGGAAGGTGACGCGCAGCGTTCCATCGGTCGCCTCGAGCTTCGTGATCGACTTGCGAGGGATGCTGAGGCGGAACGCGCCGCGAAAGATCAGGTGATCCGTCTCGAGCTGCGCCTTGCCTTCCGAGCGCTGCCCTCCGAACTGCACGGTGCACTGTGATTCCGCACCCATGGTCGGGAATCGGGAATAGGGAATCGAGCCGAGAATCAATGTACTCGCCGGAAGTTTATCGCTGAGCCCTCCTGCTCGCCATCGACGCGCCCCGGACGCGTTCCAGCCGCTCATAACGCGCAAGCAGACGACTTCACCGGCGCATGACGGCCTTCGACCGTGACGTCACGGCCGTTCGCCGCGTGCCGCCGGCATTTGGTGCCACGCATGGCACACGGTACGGCCGTGGCATGCCGCAAACCTGACGACGCGCCGCCGAGGCGGCGCCTCACTTCAAGGAGGTCAGGAATGCTAAGCATGCACCAGGTGTGGAGAAGCGTTATGCGACGTCACACGGCGCTCGTTGCCGTGGGACTCTCGGGCTTAACGATCGCGTGCAGCGACGCGACATCGCCACCGGCACCGACGGCTGGCACGGCAAACGCCGCCCGCCCGCTCGCGACCGCCATTCAGTGCGATGCCGACAACGCCGGGTTGACGCTGCCGTCCGGGTTCTGCGCGCTCGCGGTTGCGAAGGACGTTGGCCGCGCGAGGCACATGGCCGTCCGACCCAACGGCGACCTGTACGTGGCGATCGACAACGGACCGGGGGGCGTCGTCGGCGGCATTCTCGCGCTCCGCGACGCCGACGGCGATGGCCGGCCGGAGATCCAGCAGCGCTTCGGTGACAACGGCGGGAACGGGATCGCGTGGAGCGAAGGACAGCTCTACTTCGCGCCTAACGATCGCGTGGTCCGCTACGACTTCACCGGAGACGAGCTGGTGCCGAGCGCTGCTCCGGTCGACGTCGTTTCGGGGTTGCCGGTGGGCGGCGATCACCCGCGGAAAACCGTGGTGCTCGACGGAAAGGGCAACATCTACGTGAACCACGGCTCGGCGTCGAACTCGTGCCAGGTCGCCAACCGCCAACTCCAGTCCGCCGGTATCGACCCATGTCCGGAGCTGGAAGTTCGCGCCGGGGTCTGGCGCTTCGGCGCCACGGCAACGGGACAGACGCCGGCGAGCGGACACCGCGTGGCGACCGAAACGCGGAACATGAACGCGCTCGCGATCAATCCCGCCGACGGCCTCCTCTACGGCGCGCAGAATGGGCGGGATCAACTGTTCGAGAACTGGCCGAACCTGTACGACGAGAGGGACGACGCACTCCTCCCGGCCGAGGAGCTGTTCCGTATCGATGACGGGAAGGAATACGGCTGGCCGTACTGCTATTACGACGGCATTCGCAACCAGAAGGTCCTCGCGCCTGAGTACGGGGGCGACGGTAAAGCCGTCGGCCGGTGCGCAACGCGCGAGCTCCCGCTCGCCAACTATCCGGCGCATTGGGCACCGTTAGGCATGACGTTCTACACCGGCGATGTGTTCGGGAACAAATACGAGGGTGGGCTGTTTATCGCGTTCCACGGATCGCGCTTCGACCCGCGCCTGCAGCCTGCCGGGCCCGGATACAACGTGGTGTTCGTGAGCTGGCAGAACGGCAAGCCGATCGGAAAGTTCGAGGTCTTCGCGGATGGCTTCGCCGGCGGGAACCCGTCACCCACCGGCGCCGCTCACAGGCCGGTCTCTGTAGCGGAGGCGCCGGATGGCTCGCTCTACATCTCGGACGACAAGGGCGGGTGGATTTATCGAGTTGTTCGGAAGCCCTAACGACCGGGAGACGGGAGACGGGAGACGGAGAACCCTCGGGCTGCTCATCCCACGTAGAGAGGCATCACGGGGTTCTACGCTTCCTACCCGCTTCCCGTCTCCCGTCTCCCGCTTCCCGGCGGTTTTCCGTCTCCCGTCTCCCGCTTCAGTCTCTTCTCAGCGCCACGATCGGATCGACACCCGTCGCGCGACGCGCCGGGAGCCAGCTCGCCACCGCCGCCACCAGCGTCAGAAACACCGTGATCCCGGCGAAGCTCACCGGGTCCGTGGGCGTCACCCCAAAGAGGAGACTCCGCACCACGCGCGTCACGCCTAACGCGCCAACGAGTCCGACCCCGAGGCCGATCGCCGCGAGGCGCATGCCCTGCCCCACGATCAGCCGCAGGACATCCGTGCGCCGAGCGCCGAGCGCGACACGGACACCGATCTCCTGAGTGCGCTGCGAGACGCTGTACGAGATCACGCCATAGACGCCAACAGCGGCGAGCAGGAGCGCAATCACCCCGAAGATCGAGAACATTTTCCCGAACAGCCCGTATTGCCAGAAACCGAGCTGGCGCACCGTCTCCATCGTATTCACGTCGTAGAGCGCTAGCGTCGCGTCCGAATCGCGAATGGCGCGCCGCATCACGGGGGTGATCGCCGATGGCTCGCCGCTCGTACGTACGACGAGGCCGAGCCCGCGCCAGACGGCGAACCGAAGCGGGAGGTACGCCGCGAGCTGCGGTCGTTTCTCATCGAGATTGTCGTTCGCGATGTCGGGTGAGACTCCTATGACGGTGAACCAGGGACCCAGGGAATCATGGACGTACTTGAACCGCCTCCCGACGGGATCCGCACCAGGCCAGAGGCGCTTCGCCATCGTCTGGTTGATCACCGCCACCGGCGTGCTGTCGCGCGCCTCGGCCGACGTGAAGGTGCGGCCGCTCACGAGCTTGACGCCTAACGTCGAGAAGAAGTGCTCGCTGACGCCTGCGTACAGCCCGGTGGGCTGCCGGCCGCTCTCGACGGCGCGCCCGTCCACCAGGATCTCATCGCCACCCATTCCTCCAGACGCGGGGATCAGCCCCGACACGAACGCCGACTGCACCCCTGGCAGCGCTTCGATCCGCTGCAGGATGTCCTCCGCCCGCCGAGCGCGGTACGCGAGCGAGTCGTACCGCGGGCCCTGCAGGTAGAACCGCGTCGTCATGAGCGACGACGTGGCGAACCCGGCGCTCGTGTTCTGGAGCGTGAGGAAACTGCGTACGAAGAGCGAGGCACCGACCAGGAGCACCAGCGACAGTGCGATCTCGGCGACCACCAGCGAGCTTCGGAGCCGGTTCTTGCGTACGCCGGAACCGCTGCCACGCGCACCATCGCGAAGCGCTTCCTGCAGGCTGCCCCGCGCCGCCTGTAACGCGGGCGCAAGCCCGAACAGGATGCCGGTGATCATCGAGATGATGATCGTGTAGATCAGCGTCGGCTGGTCGATCCTCCAGTCGATGTAGTACGGGACGGCATCCGAGGGCGGAATCGCGGAGTCCAGGAGCTTGAGCCCCCACGCAGCCAGCGGGATGCCAAGCGCGCCACCCGCTACGGCGACCATGACGCTCTCGGTGAGCAACTGCCGGACGATGCGGTGTTTCCCGGCGCCTAACGCCGACCGGATCGCGATCTCGCGCGACCGCGCGGTGGCCCGCGCCAGCATGAGATTGGCCACGTTTGCGCAGGCGATGAGAAGCACGAACGTCACCGCACCCATCATCGTGAGCGTGATCAGCTTGATGTCCGACGGAATGAACGTGTCGCGCAGCGGGGTGACCTGTGCGCTCCAGTCGGCGTTCTCCCGGTAGGACGCGGACAACCGGGCCGCGACCTGCTTGAGCCCCGTACGCGCCTGATCGATAGTCGCGCCGGGCGCGAGGCGCGCGAATGTGAATAGTCCCTTCTCATCGCGGCGATTGCGACCGTCGAGCTCACGCAGCGGGATCCAAAGCTCACTCTGCTCGGGAAACTTGAACGCCGGCGGCATGACCCCGATGACCGTATGCGCGATCTCGTTGAGCATGAGCGTCTTCCCGACGATCGTCGGATCGCGGCCGAATCGACGCTGCCACAAGCCATCGCTCAGGAGGACGACGCGATCTCCGCCGGGCTTGTCCTCGTCAGCACGGATCAGACGGCCGACGGCGGGCTTGACGCCGAGCATCGGGAAGAGATTCCAGGTGATCGCCGCCCCCTCGAGTCGCTCGGGCTCCTCGACGTTGGCGAGGGTGAGCGAACGCCCCTGCACTGCCTCAATGGCCGCGAACGCCGTCGACTGATTGCGCCAGTCGACGAGGTTCGGCCACGAGACGCCGGCGTCGTCCCCATTTTTCGTGTCCAGCTCCTCGACGACGACGAGGCGTTCCGGGTCGGTGAACGCGAAGGGTCGAAGGAGGATGGCGTTCACCACGCTGAAGATCGTGGTGTTGACGCCGATGCCGATAGCCAGACACGCGACGGCGATCAGGGCGAACATCCGGCTGCGCGAAAGCGTCCGGAATGCGTACCGAACGTCCTGAACGAACGTATCCATGGGCCGGCTCTCGAGAGGGTACAGCCCGTACGGGAACGCTCAGCCGAACAGTTTCACCGCAGGGACGAACCGTCGGATTTTTGCTCGGTGGGGGCAAGCTTGAGGAGCAGCGCTTTCCGGATACGCTCCTCGAGCTTGCCGGTCGATCCGCAGGCGATCCGGTCGGAACTCGTGCCCTCCATGTTCTGCGCCTGCGCCGAGAACGCGGTCTCGACCTCGGAGGCACCCTTGCCGTCGGGGCGGACGACGGACAAGAGCGACATGTAGATGCGGTAGTTGTTCGCGGCAGGACCGGTGAACGTTTCCCCGCAGCTCAAGAACGACGAGATCGGCTCCCCCGCGAAACGGCGAGACTTCCAGAAATCCGTGTTCCCGACGCGACCGGTCGTTGGATCGTGCGTTCCCGGTGGGACACCGAGCTCCTCGTACACGGACTTCAACGCCTCGAACACGCGGCTCGGCGCCGCCGGGATCGGGACCTTGGCGTTCACCGCCACGGACGTTCGATACACCTGCTGGTCATCGACTGCTACTGTGCGCTGGCTCGGCGCCGAGACATTCGGTCCCGGAGACCCGGACGATGCGCACGCCGCCGCGGCGGCGATCGACACGAGCAGACATGCACTCCGCATGAAGGCGCCTCCCGGTTTGGGACGTTGTCGATACGCTATGCCGCGCATCACGACTCGGGTAGGAGTCGGACCTGAACGTAGCGCGACTCGTCGAGATACTTCCGCGCCGTCTCGCGCAGCAAGGCGGGCGTGAGCGACTGGCGCAGCTCCGAGCGCCGCAGGATGAGTCGCGGATCCTGACCGTACCGCGCCGCCGAGGCGAGCGTATTCACCCAGAACCCGTTCTGCCTGACCTCGGTTTCCTCGGCGCGCCTCTGGATCTCGCGCACTTTCTCGATCTCCTCGGCCGTCGGACCATCCCGTTTGATTCGTTCGATCTCCCGGAACACCGCCGCGCGCAGGGTGTCAGCACGCTCGGGTGACGATCCGAAGTCCACGGTCACCTGATACTCCTGGCGCGGATCCCGTTCGCTCGACTGGCTCACGGACACGTCATAGGTGCCACCGAGCTCCTCACGCAGCACATCGCGGAAGCGCATACGGAGCACCTCCACGAGCGACGCCAGCGCATAACGATTCTGCCGCGTCCACTCGAACGGGCCATTGAAGACGATGACGGTACGCGCCTTCGGTTCGGTGCCGCGCTTCACATCGCGTGTGACGATACCCGCCGGCACGTGCACGCCGATGTCCTTCCACGTCTCCTTCCGGCGCGTCGATGGCAGTCCGCCAAGCCACGTGAGCACGAGCGGCCTGATGGAGTCGATGGTGAAGTTCCCAACGATCACGAACGTGAAGTCACTCGCGTCGGCGAAGCGGTCGCGATAGAAGCGCATCGAAGCGCCGAGGTCGAGCGAGTCGATCGTCGCGACGGAGACAGGCGTCGATCGTGGGTGATGGCTCATGAGCGTGACCGACAACGTGTCGTCGAACACCTGCTCCGGCGCGGCGCCGCGATTGGCAAGCGCGGCACGGAATCGCTGCTTGAGGGCGACCACCGCCGTGCTGTCGGCCCTCGGCGATGTGAAGTACAGGTACATGAGCTGGAACACGGTCTCGAGATCCTTCGGAGATCCGCGGCCGAACATCTGCTCGGTGAGCTCGCCGATGCTGGGAAACGCGCTCGCCGCCTTGCCCGCAAGCGCCTTCTGCAGGTCGATCTGGCTGAAGTCGCCGACGCCACCTTCGGTGACGAGCGTCGTCGCCTCACGCGCACGCGCGAACTCGGTGGGCGAGAGCATCGACGCGCCCCCGGGGCTCGTGCCGAGGATGACGACTTCGTCCGCCTTGAAGTCGGTGGGCTTGAGGATGACGCGCACGCCATTCGAGAGCGTCCAGTTCGTCACCTCGAGCTCCGGGATCCTCGACGTGGTGATGATCGTGGCCGCCTTCGGCGCGCGCGAGACGAGGGGGCGCGACGCGTTGCCGTCGTCGTAGGCCGCGAGCTGACGGTTGGCGACGGAGTCGAACACCGCGAGAAGCTGCGCCGGCGTTGGGACGGCCACACCCGCCTTCTCCGGCGCGTTCACCGTGATCACACGATTCTTGTCGCTCAGCCAGTCGCTCGCGAGGCGATTCACGTCGGCCAGCGTTATGCTCGGCACGAGCCGCTGCGCGAGCGGGTACTCGTATTCGATACCGGGAATCGCTTCCTGGTTGAGGAAGTTGCGAACGAGCTCTCCCACGAGCGCCGCGGATTGTCGCTTGTCGCGCTCGGCGTAGGTGCGCTCGTACGAGCGCAGGAGGTTCTGTTTCGCGCGCGCGAGCTCCGATGCGGTGAAGCCATGCTTCTGTACGCGCACCGCTTCGGCGAGAACGGCGTCGAGGCCGCGCAGCACGCCGCCGTCGGGAACGTAGGCGGTCAGCGTGAATGCGTCCCGGTCCCCCAGAAACGTGCTCTTCCCACCGCCGGCGCCGATGAACGGTGCGTCCGGCTTCTGGCGAATCTCGTCGAGCCGATCGTTCAGCATCTGGCTGAACAGCGCTTCCGTGAGGTCCTGCTTGTATCCGCCGACCGTGGTCGAGTTTCTGTGCGGCATCTTGAAGTACACCGACGTCGTGGTGTACTCCGCTTCCTTGTCGGTGGCGATCGTCACGAGCGTGGAGTCCTGGTCGGGGACGCCGTACTTCGCGCGCGGTCGCGCGTTAGGCTTGGCCGGGACGTCGCTCAGGTGCGACTTGATGAGCCGCTCGATCGCGGCCGGGTCGAAGTCGCCCACCGCGACGATCGCCATGAGATCGGGGCGATACCAGTCCGAGTAAAAACGTGAGACGGCGGCGGGGTTGAACGTTTCGAGCGTCTTCTTGTCGCCGATCGGCAGGCGATCGGCGTAGCGGGAGCCCTTGAGCAGGATCGGGAGCTGCTTGTCCGCCATGCGCGCATCCGCGCCACGGCCGAGGCGCCACTCCTCGATGACGACGCCGCGCTCCTTCGTGATCTCGGCCGTGTCGAGCGTCATGCTGCGGGCCCAATCCTCGAGGATATCGAAGGCCTTCCCCTCGATGCTCGCGGAATCGGTGGGGATCTGCAGCTCGTAAATGGTCTCGTCGAAGCTCGTCGAAGCGTTGATGTCGGGCCCGAAGCGCATGCCGACGGACTCGAGGTAGCTGACGAGCTGGTTCTTGGGGAACCGCGCTGTCCCGTTGAACGCCATGTGCTCGAGAAAGTGCGCGAGCCCGCGCTGGTCGTCGTCCTCGAGGATGGAACCGGCGTTCAGGACGAGCCGGAGCTCGGCACGCTTCTCGGGTTTGGCGTTCTTGCGGATGTAGTAGCGGAGCCCGTTAGGTAGCGTGCCCACGATGACGTGGGGGTCTCGTGGCAGGAGCGCGGCGCTCGCGGTGTCGATCGCCGGCGCGCCAGCCCCGGGTCCCGTCGCGGTCTGGGCGGACGCGATGCTGATGAACGAAACGATCGCGGCGGCAATGACGGCGCCCTGCGCGGCCGCGCGTCGCCAATGGATTCCGATCATGCGAGTTCCCGAATTGGACGGAGTGAGGCGTCTCGTAGACTACCCGCTGCGTCGGGAATCGGGAATCGGGAATCGGAGGGCGGACGGCAGGCAAACGCCTTGTCATCCCGAGCCGACAGGCGAGGGATCCTCATCGTCCCGAAAGAGAACCCTCTGCCGGGGACTGAGGATCCCTCGCTTCGCTCGGGATGACAACCGTACGGTCCTGGCTCGTTGGGGTAATAGCAGCAGCTAGTGTGGTGTCCCAGAGATTCGTTTCGTAAGTCGTTCGATCTTCGCAAGGATGCTGGCGGCGGTCGCCGTCCACCGGAACGGCTCGGCTGACTCGTTATAGGTCGTTACGAACCGATCAATGCGTTCGATCAGCGCGCGCACGGTGCGGAACGAGCCGCGCCGGATCGCGCGCTGCCTGATGAGCGCGAACCACCGCTCGACCTGGTTCAGCCACGAGGCGTAGGTCGGCGTGAAGTGCAGGTGGAAGCGCGGGTGCCGCGCAAGCCACGCGCGGACCTTCGGGTGCTTGTGGGTCGCGTAGTTGTCGACGATCAGATGGAGGTCGAGATGCGCCGGCACGTTGGCGTCGACGTCGGCGAGAAAGGCGAGGAACTCCTGATGGCGGTGCCGCCGCTTGCAGCGTGCGATCACCTCCCCGCTCTGCACCTCGAGCGCCGCGAACAGCGCCGTCGTGCCGTGGCGGCGGTAGTTGTGCGTCATCCCTTCGACGTAACCCAGCCCCAGCGGCAGGTTCGGCTGCATCCGCTCGAGCGCCTGGATCTGGCTCTTCTCGTCGACGCAGAGGACGAGCGCGTTGTCGGGCGGGTTGAGGTAGAGCCCGACGATGTCGCGCACCTTCTCGACGAAGAACCGGTCGGTCGAGAGGATAAAGCCGCGCGTGCGGTGCGGCTGCACGCCGAACAGCGCGAAGTAGCGCTGCACCGTGCTCTTGCTGACGCCGGTCTCGGCGGCCACGCCCCGGACCGTCCAGTGCGTACCGTCGTTAGGCTTGGTCCGGAGCACCGTCTGCAACAACCGCGCGACCTCGTCGTCGTCGTGTGTGCGCGGCCGCCCGGCGCGGGGGGCGTCGTACAGCCCGGCGAGCCCGGCGTCGCGGTAGCGGCGGCGCCAGTGGCCGACGAACGGGAGACTCACGCCCATACTCGTGGCAATCGCGGTATTCGTCTCGCCGTCGGCCGAGCGCAGGATGATGTGGGCGCGGCGGACGAGGCCGTGCGGCAGCGCGCGCGAGTTGGCGAGCGCGGTGAGCTGAGCGCGCTCGAACTCACTCAGCGTTAGGGTGAAGGTGCGCGGCCGGCCACGAGGCATACAGGCTCCGGGAAATTATCCCCGAAGCCCAGCAAGAATTATGCATCGAATTATTGGGACACTACACTAGCAGCACGCGGCAGTAGCGCGCAGCCGTCGGCTACCAGCAGGCAGCCCAGCTAGTAGCTGCTGGCAGCTTGCAGCCCCGGTTGATCCGTCGCCTCTTCCGTGAGTCGTTCAGACTCGGGAAGCGTCAGGGTGAATGTCGTCCCGCTGGCCCCGTCGCTCTCGGCGACGAGATCTCCACCCATGCCGCGCGCGAGTGCCCGGCTGATCGTGAGGCCAAGGCCGGTGCCTCCCACCGTCCTCGTTAGGCCGCTCTCCACCTGCACGAACGGCTCGAAGATCGCCGTCAGCTTGTCGGGCGGAATTCCGATTCCCGTGTCGGCGACGATCACGGACACCTGCTCATCGCGCGTATCCAACGCGACGGTGATCACCCCGAGCGGTGGCGTGAACCGCACCGCGTTGGAGAGGAGGTTCAGCAGGATCTGCTCCACGCGCGCGCGGTCAGCACGCGCGACCACGGGCGCATCACAGCCGACGCACGCCGCGCGCAACGATTTCTCGTTGAGCAGCGGCGCCACAGCGGTGAGCACGTTGTGGACGACGCGATCCACGTGCACGTCGCCGACCTCGAACGGGAGCTTCTGCGCGTCGAGACGCGTGAAGTCGAGAATGTTTCCGATCAGCGTCAACAGATGCCGCTGGTTGAACCGCACGCGCCCGAGATCGCGACGCTGATCCTCGGTCACCGGCCCGCGCACGCCAAGCTCGATGAGGTCCACGTAGCCGCCGATCGCGTTGAGCGGCGTCCTCAGCTCGTGCGACATCGTCGCGAGAAAGTCGGCCTTCGCGCGGTTGGCTTCCTCGAGACGTGCGGCAAGCATGCG
>JBKOYV010000259.1:0-12093 GCA_046725585.1 Gemmatimonadota bacterium
AGCGCGGCCCACCGCGCCGACCGGCGCCCGGCGATGCGCAGCGCGTTGATCCACAGCGCCTGCACCTCGACCGGCTTGCCGATGCGCGGCGTCACGACCCAGTCGCCGACCTTCGCGTCCATCCACGTGAGCTGCACACCCTTCTCGCCGGCGGCGAGCAGGCCGGTCCCGTCGGCCCGGATGCCGAAGCGCGTCCCGCGCGCGTAGCCGCTCACGATCGCGTCGATCGCCGCGTGAAGTCTGCGTCGATCCGCCGCGGTGAGTGGCCGGTCCGCTTGCGTGAGCTGAAGGAACTCGTGCGCCGCGATCACATACCAGAGCGCCGCGTCGACCGAGTTGTATTCGGCGGTCCTACCACCCTCGGGGAAGAAGTTCGGCAGCATGCCCTCGCTCACGTGCTCCGCCCACTCGAGCAGGATCTCACGCGCGTCGGAGAAGCGGTCGTACTCCGCGGTCGCGCCCGAGAGGCACAGGCCGCGGATGGCGATGAACGTGTCGCGGCCCCAATCGGAGAACCACGGATAGCCGGCGATGATGGTCTTGCCGCCGCCGCGGGCCACGACGTAATCGTCGGCCGCGCGGTGCAGCGCGGAAGGGAACGAAGCGCGCCGCCGGCGCTCAACCGCTTCGATGGATTCCCAGCATCGCTCGGGCGATGTGTTCAGCAGGGGCAGCACGGCCGTGGACCCGGCGCCCGAGCCGGCCCCGAACGCGAGCACGGCACGCCGGTCGAGCGCGAACGTGAATCGACCCGGCGCGGCGAGGTCTTCCAAATAGTCGAGTCCGCGTGCACGCTCTTCATCGTACTGGAACTGCCGGTACCAGGTCGGGTCGGGGAAGTATTCGCCGTTGGCGAGCGCGATGATCGGTGGCAGGTCGCCGTACGGCTGCCACGTCACTCGTCGTCCGGCGACGCGCGAGTCGAACCGAAGCCCGTCGTTCTCGTAGTGCAACCCGTGGACGTCGCGGCCCGAGAGATACGGCTGCACCACGAGGTGCGCGTCGTCCGCCCGGTCGAGCCGCCACGAGAGGGCGACGAGTGGCGCGCCACGCACCGCCACGAGCTCGTGGATCACCTCCAGCTCGTTAGGCAGGCGGAAGGTCCACGTCGGCCACGGGTCGCGCGTGAAGCTGGCGATGCGGGCGGCGCCGTCGGGATGTGTGACGTCCGGCGCGTAGCGCTGCGAGGTGAGCGCGAACCTTCCGTCGGACGTGTCGACCCAGGCGTCGAAGCCGTTGACGAGCACGATACGGCCGGTGGGCGGCGTGGTCGCGACGGCGAGCACCGCGTGGTAGCGGCGCGTGCGGACGCCGTCGATTCGACCAAAAGCGAAGCCGCCGAGCCCGTCGGCTTCCAGCCATTCCGATGCCGGTGTGATCATGGTGCAGCAACCGTCGACTTGGACGTCTTCGTGGGGGCGAATGAGGTCGAGGCCTTGCCTAACGCGCGCACGCGGCGGGATTCGGATGGGACGCTCGACTCGGGAGAACCGTCGCAGAGGCGGCCGGAGCGCTCCTGCGCGTCAACGGCCACGTCCTGAACCGAGACCGGTTGGGCGACGTCGATCCGAGCTTACCCCGAACAGATCGTTCGCACTCCTCGCGGGATAGGACTTGCACCCGGACCCTCTGCCGCCGTGACGCAATATGTAGGAGGTGGTCGCGCGAATGCGATAGACCGATCGCAGCCCGTGACGCGATAGCGACTCGCTGTTACCGACTCGAATAGCGCTGGCGAGCTCGAGTGCGCAGGTCGCGATCGGGCAACGGGACAGATCGGCCGATCCGCCTCACATCCGACCGTCCGAGTCCGTTGCTGCTCGACGAGGCGCTACCCGTGCCCGATCGGAGACAGGTCGCGGCTCGACTCGAAGATATCGGTAGGCGTGCGCCGCGGATCGGAAGACCCGGTAGGAGATCGGAACGCCGGAGTGGCGCCGGTCGGTAACGACGAGCTCGCGGCCGAGGGTCGGGCCGGTGTTGGAGGTGAGGAGAATCGCGCGTCGATCCGCCCGGCGTGTACTCCCCGCGAGGTCGTGCTCGAGCACGAGCAGATCGTGCAGGTCGTCGGCGGTCACGAGCGCCGACGGACGCACGTCGACCAGCCGGCGCTCGACTCGGTCCAGCGCGGGATGGGCTCGGAGCTCGTTGGTGTAGGCGACCATATCGTCCCGGCTGAACCGGCCGGTGACGACGGTCCGCAGCAGTCCGGTGGTTGGCTCGATGGAGAACGAGATCGGCACGGCCGGCGGCGGTTGAGGAGGACGGGCTGGGCGTACTGAGAAGATGCGAGCCCGTCCCGCCGCGCGCCGTTCCCCATCCCCGAGTCGTGTCGCGCCGTGACGAGACGATCGTTAGGCGGGACAAACGGTTCGTGCCGAGGTTACCGCCGCTTGAACTCCGTATCCTCGACGTAGAGGTACATGACGGCCATCGCCGTCCGGTTCTGGTTGGTGGTGTTGTTGTAGGCGCTCACCAGCTCGTACTGGTGATCCTTGTGCAGCGTGATGCCCGCCGGCGACGCGATCTGGTCGACGCGCGCGAGCCCGATCCGCTCCGGACGATTCTCCGCCTTGCTGGCCAGCACCGTCTCGCCGGTCGTCACGTCGCGCAGCTGGAGCGATTCGGCGAACGGATGCAGGTGCACCGCCACGTAATGGACCTTGAGATCCTGGCGCATGTCGAGCCAGCCATTGATCGGCGTGGTTCGGACTTCCTGGCCCGGCTTCACCACCCAGTGGCCGGCGAACGTCCGGCCCGCGTGATCGTGATAGGGTACGGAGTCGGCGCCCAAGCCCTCCGGCGAAGCGTGGTCGTGCATCTCCGCATCCATGACCTCGCTGTTGTACGCGCCGCCCGGCCCGTCGAGCCTAACGAGCGTGTTGATGCCGCGCTGGTACAGGGGAACGAGCGGTTGCTTGAGGTCCCGATCCCGGACGTAGTGCACCGTGATGCGCTGCCGCACGCGGATCGGGGCGCCGTGGTAGTTGTGGTTGAGCACTTGCGCGGTCACCGACAGCGGCTCGTCCGACCGCAGCGGGATGCCGAACCCGTCAGGGAGCCGCACTTCGGTCTGGCCTTCCGACAGTGTGAACAGCCGCCGGCTCGGATACTTCTGCCAGCCGAAGATCTCGCGGTGGCGCGCCATGTCGACGTCGACGTTCGAGTGACACATGAACTCCGACGACTTTGGCTCGCGGGAGTCGGCGTCGACGATCGCCGCCTCGTAGCCGACGACCCAGACGATCTCGTGCGTCGTCGTGTCGCTCAGCGTGACGTCCATCACGCGATACGGGCCCTTCATGGAAGCCCACGTCGTGTCGATCGTGAACGCGTCCGAGTACACCACGCGTGACTCGACGGCCGGCTTTGCCGACGCGTTGGCGCAGGCCGCGAGACCAGTCAGCGCGGCGGCCAGGAGGAATCGTCTCATCGGTTTCGTCGTGCCCGACCCACCATGTCGCATGAGCGCACCCGACTCCCGTTGACCTCGGTAATCTAACGCGATACCCACGACACCCCGGGGGAACGATGGGGTGACGCAACGCGAATGCCGGCATCGCAGCCTCATTTACGTCGAGGCCGGCGCGCGGGCATATTGCCGCGCCGAAATCCGCCGATTCCAGACCACCGCTCCCTGCCAATGCCACGATTGCGACTCACGGTCATCCTTGCGGCCGTCGTCTGCGCCACTACGTCGCGGGCCGACGGACAGCAATCCTCCATCCCGACGCCCGAATCCGTGCTTGGCTTCCCGGTTGGCGCGGACTTCAAGCTCGCGACCTACGACGAGTCGATCGCCTACTTCCAGAAGCTCGCGGCCGCATCGAACCGGATTCGCCTCTTCGATGTCGGCAAGACCTCGACCGGCCACCCGTGGACGCTTGCGATCATCTCCTCGCCGGAGAACCTCGCGAAGCTGGATCGCCTCAAGCAGATCGCGCAGCGCATCGCGCATCCCGGGGGGCTCACCGACGCCGAGGCGCGCCGTCTCGCGGCCGAGGGGAGGGTGTTCGTCGACATCAGTGGTGGCCTGCACGCATCGGAGATCGCCGGTTCCCAGCACACCATTCAGCTCGCGTACGACATCCTCGCGCACCCCGACGATCCCAAGGTCAAAGCGATCCTCGAAAACGATGTGCTGCTCCTGTGGCCGTCGATCAACCCCGACGGGCAGAACATCGTCGTCAACTGGTACCGCGAGAACGTCGGGACGCCGTACGAGGTGTCACCGCTTCACGAGCTCTATCAGAAGTACATCGGGCACGACAACAATCGCGACGCGTACATGCTGAACGTCGTGGAGTCGCGCGTCGTCGCCCGCACGTGGCGCGAGTGGGAGCCGCAGATCATCTACGTGCAGCATCAGACGGCACCGTTCCCGACGCGCATCTGGCTCCCGCCGTTCGCGGAGCCCATTGCCCCGCGCGTGCCCGGCCTCATGTCGCGCCAGGTCAACACGATCGGGATGACGATCGCCCAGGCGCTCGAGTCGAACGGCCAGGTTGGCGCCACGCACATGGGCACGGGGTTCGATGCGTGGTATCCCGGCTACATCGACTACATGCCGATGCTCCAGAACATCAACGCGTACTGGACGGAGACGGCGCTCTATCGTTATGCGACACCGCACTTCTACACGATCGGGGATTTCCCGGCCGACATGCGGGATCTGCGACCGCAGTCGCTGTATCCGAGCCCGTGGCCCGGTGGCTGGTGGCGACTCAAGGACGCGGTCGACTACATGCGCACGGCGTCGATGGCCACGCTCGACTACGCGGCGAAGTATCGCGAGGAGCTGCTGTACAACCGCTACCAGGCCGGACGCAACGCGATCAAGCGATACACGGCGGAGCCACCGTACGCGTACGTGATCCCGCAGGCGCAGCGCGACCCGGGCACGGCGGCCGAGCTGCTGCGTCGACTCGCGTTCAACGGCGTGCGCGTGGGTCAGCTCGAACGCGACGTCGCGATGGACGGGACACGCCACCGGCGAGGGAGCTGGGTGATCCCGATGGACCAGGAGTTCGCCGAGCTCGTTAGGCAGCTGTTCGAGGCGCAGGACTATCCGGACTTGCGCGAGTACCCCGAGGGGCCCCCGGAACAGCCTTACGATGCCGCCGGCTGGACGCTGCCGTTTCAGATGGACGTGAACGTGATCGAGGTGCGGTCGCCGCTATCGGCGGACGCGCGCGCCGCGATCAGGCCGGTGCGCGGCAAGCCAACGGACCTGCGCGCGTCGGCCGACGCGCCGTTCTCGACCGACTCGACCGCCGCCGGAATCGTGAACCCGCCCGGTTCGGTCACCGGATCGGGCGATCGTCTGGCCGTGGACCCCGCACAGAACGACGCGTTCCGGTTGATCGGTCAGGCGCTCGCGGCGGGCGGCGCCGTGCGAATGGTTCCTGGCGCGCGAGGGCAGGGCGGGCGGTATGTCGTCTCGGGCGTGCCGATGTCGCGCCTGGAGGGATGGGCCCGCGACCTCTCGCTGCGGGCCGAGCGAGTCT
Organism: Gemmatimonadota bacterium; assembly: GCA_046725585.1. Classification (GTDB taxonomy): domain Bacteria; phylum Gemmatimonadota; class Gemmatimonadetes; order Gemmatimonadales; family Gemmatimonadaceae; genus JAJKIV01. Next base: position 5,508 of record JBKOYV010000259.1, read on the forward strand.
CTTCGGGCGGAGGCGTTCCCGCCGCGCGCTTGCGGATCGCTCTGTTCAAGCCGTGGACCGCCAACATGGACGAAGGGTGGACGGAATGGCTGCTCGATCAATACGGCTTCAGGTACACCGTGATCGCGCCGGTCGACGTCCGGAGCGGCGACCTCGCGTCGCGGTTCGACGTCATCCTCATGGCGTCCGACTCGCCTCGGTCGGTCATGAACGGCTACTCGGCCGGCACGGTGCCGCCGCGTTATGCGGGTGGCGTGGGTGACGCCGGCGCTCGCGCCCTCGATGCGTTCGTGCGTGCGGGCGGGACGCTCGTCTGTCTGAACGAGAGCGCGGACTTCGCTATCGACGCGCTCGGCCTGCCGGTGAAGAACGTGGTGGCCGGCGTGGCTCGGAAGGATTTCTTCGCGAGCGGTTCGATCCTCGAGGTGATCACGGATCCCGCACATCCGCTCATGGCGGGGATGCCGGAGCGCGCGAAGGTGTTCGTGGACGACAGCCCCGTGTTCACGACGAAGGAAGGCTTCGAGGGCGCGGCGCTGGCGAAGTACGCCTCGGCCGGCTCGCCGCGCCTCTCGGGCTACTTGTTAGGCGAGAAGTACCTCCACGACAACGCGGCCGCGCTCGACGTGAAGCACGGCCGCGGGCACGTGGTGCTGATCGGCTTCCGGCCGCAGTGGCGTGGGCAGCCGTTCGGAACGTTCCGGGTGGTGTTCAACGCGGCGTTGTTCGGTCGTGACATGGCCGAGGGGGCTGCAGGGACGCCCGGCTTCTGGGCCGCGCCCAAGCCACGCTAGTTTGGCTCCCTGGCATCGCAACAGGCATCGCGACCGGTCCGGCCAACAGCGTGCACGCGGACAAGGCCGGAGAACGACAACGGACACACGCGGACCGCTCCTTGACCAGGGTTGTCATCCCGAGCGATAGCGAGGGATCTTCGTCGTCCTGATAGAGGGCTCTATCGGGAAGATGAGGATCCCTCGCTACGCTCGGGATGACGACCGCTGTGCCTCCTTCCAATCCCGGCTCGTGGGGAGGCGCCGCTCGACGCGGGTGTGGAGCAAGTCCGGCCGTGTCCGTGTAGTTCGTCCGGCCGTGTCCGGGTGCACGCTGTTGCTTTCCTGGGCAAGATGCCGACACGGAGCTCGAGACCGACCAAAGCAGCTAGCCCGTCACAACGACCTGGCCCTGCATATGTGGATGGAGTGAACAGAAGTAGGGGTACCTGCCCGGTTTCGCGAACTTCACGGTGAAGCGCTGGCCCGTGTCGAGCACCTTCGACGATTGAAAGTGCCCATCCGCGCTCGCGATCAGGTGCGGCACGTCATCCCCGTTCACCCACGTGACGCTGGTTCCCGGTTTGACCGTCAGCGTCGGCGGCGTGAATTGGAAGTTGTCGATCCCGATCTCGTTAGGGCCGAGCTTCGCCACGTCGCGACGCGCGCCGTTCGACTCGCCCGACCCCGCGAACATGCCAGGGTGTTCGCCCGACAGCGTCGCGTCGACGATCGCCAGCGAACCGCGGCCGGGAACGAACGTCACATCGGCGATACCCAGCACGCTCCTGAGCTTCTCCGGCGCGACCTTCAGCGGCCCTGCACTCGGCGCGGTGCCGGGCGCGGGCTGCGGAAAGGCCGTCGACAACGCCGTGTGGAACGACACGTGCCCCTCGACCTTCTGCATGATCTGATGAATGTGCCCGTTGAGCACCGTCACCGATCCAAAGCGTTTCACCAGGGCGAGCGCCGCCTCGGAATCGTCGGTGCCCCACCCCCACTCCGGGTATACCGTCCACAGCGGCACGTGAGCAAATAGCACGATCGGCGTGCTGCTCGACAGGCGCCTAACGTCATTTCGCAGCCAGGCCAGCTGCTCCCCGCCGAGCGAGCCGAGCCCGCCAGCTTTCAGGTTGAGCACGTTGACGAGCCCGACGAAATGCACGCCGTGATGGTCGAAGCTGTACCAGCCCTGGCCCTTCGTACCCTTCCCGTAGCGTTTCAGGTAGGAGACGCCGTTGTCCGTCGCGACGTCGTGCTCCCCGGGCACGTAGAATATGCGGTCGGTCCTCACTCCCTTGAGCACTTCGTTCGCCGTGTCGAACTCGTCGGCCTTCGCGAGCTGGGTAATGTCGCCCGTGTGGAGCACGAACGCCGGCGCCTGCGGTAGCGCGTTGAGCTTCGCGACTGCCTCCTGCAGGGTCGCGGTCACGTTGGCGTTCGCTTCCTTATTAAAGCCGATGTGGCTGTCGCTGATCTGCGCGAAGAAGATGCCCTTCTTCTCCGAGTCGGGGAGCAGCGACGCACGCGCGATGGCGAACGACTTCGGGACGCCGCCGCTTATCGCCCAGACCGTTGCCGTACCTGCCCATGCCATGCAGCGAAGAAAGCCACGTCGGTCGAGCCCGTCGTCGCTGTGATCGACCTTGATGATGTAGTTGCTGCCAGTCGGCCGAGTGTTGCCCTCGTCATCGAACTGGCGATCGTCGCGATCCAGATGCTTCGTCATGAGGTTGCGCCTCGAAACAGGGACGACACGTTGACCCGAAGCCCGGTCGCTTTATTCCCCCCGGTCGCGGGAATACATCGCGGGGCTCCGAGGTCTTGGTGTGTGTGAGGCATGCACACGAACGGAGCGAGATGAGCGAGGGTGAGCTCCAGCGATTCGAGCGCGTCGTCCTGCCGCATCTGGACGATGCCTATACGCTCGCGCGCTACCTCCTTCGCGACGAGCACGATGCGCAGGACGTCGTTCAGGAGGCATCGCTCCGCGCGCTTCGCTACTTCGACGGCTACAGCGGCGGCGATGCGCGCGCCTGGCTCCTCGCCATCGTGCGCAACTGCTCCCTCACCTGGCGAAAGCGACGGCGGGTGGATGATCGCACCGTTTCATTCGAAGACACGACAGAGCTCGCGGCGAGCGAGGCGGAGGCTCCTGACGCCGTCGCGGTCCAGGCCTCGGAGCAGGCGAGGGTACAGCGAGCCATCGCGGCCCTTCCCGAAGATTTCCGCGAGGTGATAGTGCTGAGGGAAGTCCAGGACCTCAGCTACCGGGAGATCGGTGACGTCGTGGGCGTTCCGATCGGCACGGTAATGTCACGGCTCGCTCGGGCGCGAAAGCGGCTCGCGGTGCTGCTGGAGGTCGGCGCGCGTGAGGCGAGCTGACATGCTGTGCGACAAGTGCCGGGACGCGCTGGGAGCGCGGCTCGACGGCGAGATCACGCCGGAGGAAGCGCGCGAGATCGATCGCCATCTCGAGGGGTGCCCCTCCTGCGCGAGAGAGTACGCGACGCTGACCGAGACCCATCGCCTCCTCACGGAGAACCTCATGCGGTATGACGCACCAGACGTCCTCAAGGCGCGGATTCGCGGTGCGATTGCGGGAGCCGCTTCACCTCGGGTCGCCGTGCGCACGACGCCGCCGTGGTGGCGACAGCTCGCCGCGGGAATTCTGATCGCGATCGCGAGCAGCGGTGTCACCTTGATGGCAGTCAACCGTTCAGGTCGCGGCGATGCGGCAGCGGACGAGCTGCTGGCGTCACACGTCCGGTCGCTCATGCCGGGTCACCTGACGGATGTCGTGTCCACGGAGCATCACACGGTGAAGCCGTGGTTCAACGGTCGGGTGGACGTATCACCGGCGGTACCGAATCTGGATGGCGCTGGCTTTCCGCTGGTCGGTGGTCGGGCGGACTACGTGCGGGGGCGCGTTGTGCCGGTGGTGGTCTACGCTCGCCGTCAGCACATGATCAACGTCTACGCGTGGCCGTCGCCGAGCCAGGGCGCGTCGCCGCTCAATGACCTCAGCCGCAATGGCTACCACTTCGTGACGTGGCGATCCGGCGGGATCGAATACTGGGCGGTGTCGGACCTGAATGCCGGCGAGCTCCACACGTTCGTGGCGACGTTCGCCGCTGCGCGATAGACCGCGGGGCTGGCGGCGAGACCCGCCGGATGACATGCTGTTCTTGCGGCGGCCTTGAGCGGCGGAGGCTCCATGACCAGCGGCGTCACCGATTCGCGCGCGTTGCAGAAACCCGTTCCAGCCGAGATCGACGTCTGCGGTCTCACTCACCGTGGGCGCGTCCGCAGTGAGAACGCCGACCACTTCCTCATCGCCAGCTTCCATCGCGCGATGCAGGTCCACAACTCCAGCATTCCCGACACGGCCTTCCCCGCGCTGTCCGCGGACTCGCGCGGTTACGTCTTCCTCGTCGCCGACGGCGTCGGGGCATTCGCGCAAGCGGCCAACGGAAGCGCGCGCGCCATTCGATCGGTGGCGCAGTATCTCGTGGACATGTCGGAGGTGTCGCTTTCGGCAGATCCCGACCGCGAGCAGGAGGTAGTGTCGCGCGTCCACGACGCTGTCGTAGAAACCCACCAGACGCTGCTCGCACTGGACGAGGACGGAATTCCGGGATCGGCCGTTACCACCCTCACGATGCTCGTGGCAATCTGGCCGAAGTTATTCGTGGTGCACGTCGGCGACAGCCGAGCCTATCGCCTCCGTGACGCGGAGCTCACGCAGCTCACGACCGACCAGACGATGGCGCAGGCGATGGTCGACTCCGGGGAGTGGACGCGCGCCGTAGCCGACGCCTCCCCGCTTAGGCACGTCCTGGTGAGCGCGCTCGGCAGCCCGGAGGTCGATCCCCAGGTCTTCTCCCTCGACCTCGAGCGGCGGGATGTCATGTTGCTGTGCACCGACGGTCTCACGAAGCACGTCTCGGACGACGAGATCCGGGAGCAGCTGCTTCGCGCCGACCCGGCGGAATCGGTGTGCAAGTCCCTCATCGACCTCGCCCTTGCCCGTGGGGGACAGGACAACGTGACCGTGGTGATGGGCAAGGCGCGGCCTGCCTGACGAGGTCGCCTGGTGCGTCGCTTGCATGAGCCCGACGCCTACAACACATTCGCGCCCATGAAACGCCGGACACAACCGCCGACCGGGTGATGCCCGCGCCCGCATCCCTTTCGCTCGAACGGAAGCTCCCACTACTCATCTCGGTTTTTCTCGTAGCGCTCGCGGTCGGGCTCACGGGCGCCGGGTATCACGAGGTGAAACAGACGTCGGAGCTCCGCGGGATCGAGCGCCTGCAGCGCCTCACGAGCCAGCTCGCAGAGCTCGCAGCAACAGGCAGTCAGCAACGGCTCGCCGCGATGCGGCGCGTTGCCGCCGACAGCGCGGTCGTGGCGTATCTGAGTGAGACCAAGCCCGATACCGCCGCGGAGCGGCGGGCGATTGCCGCTCTGCGTGGCCTCTCGACCTCGGCGACCGACACCGCCATCGTCGCCGAGCTTCGCCCAACGAGTGGCGCTTCGAATTGCGACGACGCCAGAAGTCGGCGGCGACGAATCCGAACCGATCGCGGCGTTGATCGCCAGCCTGAAGGACGGCCAGCCGGCCATCGGCGAGATTCATTTTCGCAACGACTCGGCATACTACTGGGTCGCCGGGCCGGTGATGGCTCCGGGCCGCGTGCTCGGCCACATCGTGCTTCGTCGGACCGTCAGCAGCAGTCCGCGCGCGGAGCGGCAGATTCGCGACCTGGCCGGCAACGACGAGGTCTCGATCTACGTCGCGAGCGACCACGCCGCGAAGTGGGCGAGCCTGAGCGGCAAGGCCATCATGGGCCCATCCCTGACCCCGGACTCGGCCGACGCGCCTAACGTGGTGCGCTACGCGCGCCCCGACGGCGAGAAGTACGTGGCCGTGTTTGCGCGCGTTCCGGAGACTCCGTTCGCATGATCTCGGCGATGCCGTACGGGACGCTGCTCGAGCGACCGAGCGCTTTCCTGCGCCGAAGCGTCGGGGTGGCCTTCGTGATGCTCGTGATCGGCATCATCGCCGCGTGGATCCTGAGTCGCCGCATCACGCGCCCGCTACGGGAGCTCACGCTGGCTGCGGACGCCATCTCGACGGGCAACTACGCTCACCGCGCGCCGGTTGCGCAGCGTGACGAAACCGGTCGCCTTGCCGAAGCGTTCAACACGATGGCGAGCCAGGTACAGCGGTCGCACGATGACCTCGAGCGCCAGATCGCCGAATCACGCATGCTTGCCGCACGTCTCGAGGAAGCCAACCGCGCGAAGGCCGACTTTCTCGCGACGATGTCGCACGAGCTGAGGACGCCGCTCAACGCGATCGGCGGCTACGTGGACCTCATCGAGCTTGGCGTGCGCGGCCCGGTGACCGAGGATCAGCGTCGCGATCTCGGGCGCGTGCGGTTCAACCAGCGGCATCTGTTGACGTTGATCGGGAACATTCTCGACTTCACCCGCCTCGACGCGCAGAAGCTGCCCTTCGAGGTCGGCGACGTGCACGTGGATCGCGTCGTCCACAACGTCCTCACCGCCATGGCGCCGCTGGTCAACGAGAAATCGTTGCGCGCGGCGTGCGTCGGCTGTGATGCGCCCGTGGTCGCGCGTGCTGACCGCGCGCGCGTGGAGCAGATCCTGCTGAACCTCCTCTCGAACGCGGTGCGGTTCACGCCACCGCTCGGGGTGATCACCGTCGCGTTGGATACGCGCGATGAGCAGGTGTCCGTGATCGTCGCCGACACGGGAATCGGAATTCCGCCCGACAAGCTGAC
>JBKOYV010000005.1:0-15401 GCA_046725585.1 Gemmatimonadota bacterium
CGCCAGCCTCCGCCCGAATCAGATCCTCACCGTCGGCGGACTGCCGTTCCCGATCATCGAGGGCGAGCTGGCGCGGCGGGTCGTCGACGTCGTCGAGCGCCAGCTGTGGACGCCGGCCGGGCTCCGCTCGTTAGGGCCCGGCGAACCCGGTTACGTCGGCCGCTATCGCGGCGACATGCGGCAGCGCGATGGCGCGTATCACCAGGGCACGGTGTGGCCGTGGCTGGCGGGCCCGTTTGTCGAAGCGTGGCTCCGCGTCAGGAGCGATACGCCGGAGACCCGCATCGAGGCGGCGACGCGATTCCTCGGGCCGATGCTCCGTCACTTCGAGGTGAGCGCGCCTGGCCACATCGCGGAGATCGCCGACGGCGACGCGCCCCACACGCCCGGCGGGTGCCCATTCCAGGCATGGTCGGTTGGCGAAGCGCTGCGGATCGCGGAGGGTGTGCTGCAATCCAGCAGCGACGCACTGCAGCAAGCGCCGGCCGCGTTCGCGCGCGCTGGATAGGAGGGCGATCGGCACGCCCCGCGCGGTTTCGGTCGACTCGGCCCGGATATTCGCAACCTGGCACGTTGTCATCCCGAGCACAGCGAGGGATCTTCAACCTCCTGATAGAGGGCTCTATCGGGAACCTGAGGATCCCTCGCTTCGCTCGGGATGACACAGGAGCCTGTCGGCTCGGGATGACAACGAAGACCATGGACCGCATCACCCACGACATTCGAATCGCGCTCCGCGGCTTCCGCCGCTCTGGGTCGTTCACGATCACGGCCGTTCTGATCCTTGCCATCGGGATCGGAATGGCCGTCGCAATGTTCACCGTGTTCGACGCGGTGGTCGTGCGACCGCTCCCCGTCACCAGCCCCGACCGGGTCGTGGAGCTGTTCACGTACAAGGGTGATCCGAACACCGACTACTACGTGCTCCGCGAGGACCTGACCAAGGTCGCCGCGACGAGCAAGACGATGCGGGACATTGCCGGCATCGCACATTGGGGCGCGCCCCCGGCACCCCTCGTGGACGGAGATCGTCCGCTCGTGGTCAACCGGACGCTCGTCACCGGCAACTTCTTCAACGTGTTAGGCACACGTCCCCTGCTCGGCCGCCTCGTGCAGCCGAGCGACGAGGCGCCGGGCGCGGAGCTCGTGCTCGTGCTGAGCTACGCGGCGTGGCAGAAACACTTCGGCGGCGACCCGGGCATCGTGGGACGCCGACTGATCGAGCCCTACGGACGCAAGACCTACCGCGTGATCGGAGTCGCGCCGCCAGGACTGGAGTACCCGGCGGCGGTGGACGTATGGATGCCCGTGTGGCAACCGTCGGACAAGCTGTCGGTCATTGCCGTCGCGCGACTGGCGCCTAACGCGACTTCACGCATGGCGCAGAGCGAGTTTCTTCGCCTCATGGCGGGCCTCTCGGCTGACCGCCAGTATGACGGCGCTCACATCGAGACGTTCACGCACGCGGTTGTGGGTGACGTGCGGCCGATCCTCGTCGTGCTGGTGGCGGCAGTCGGCCTCCTGCTCCTCATCGCCTGTGTCAACGTCGGCAACCTGCTGCTGCTCCGCGCGGCGAGCCGCGCCCGCGAGCTTTCGGTCCGTCGCGCGCTCGGCGCCACGTACGGCGACGTCGTGCGGCAGCTCGTCGTCGAGAGCGGCCTGCTCGGCCTGGCCGGAGGCGCGCTCGGCCTCGTCGTCGCCGGTGCGCTGATCAAGGTCCTTCTCGCGTACGCGCCGCCGCAATTGCCTCGAACGGATATGATCGGCATCGCGGGAACCCCTGTCGTTCTCGCGATCGGCGTCACACTCACGGCGGTGTTCGTGTTCGGGGTGCTGCCCGCGCTGGTGGCGTCGCACGGTGAGCTCGCGTCACCTCTGCGATACGACTCTCGGGCCGGCACGGAGACCCGTGCACGACGGCGAATGCGCCAGGCGCTCGTCGCGTCTCAGGTCGCGCTCGCGCTCGTCATGCTCGCGGGCGCGGCGCTGCTCGGCCGCAGCCTGGAACGCCTCCAGGGACTCTCGCTCGGGTATGACCCGAACCACCTGGCGCTCATCGGCCTGGCCTTTCCGCCGAGCGTGTACGAGGACTCGGCCGGCAAGATCGACCAGCGGCGTCTGAACGCGCTTGGCGACCAGCTCGCGCCGGTATATCGGGCCGTGCCCGGTGTGGTCGTGGTGACCCAGATGCTCGTCCCACCGTTCATGGGCACGGGCATATTCGTCGGCCGGCTCGACCTCGAAGGCCAGACGCCCGAGGAGATGAAGAGCAATCCTGTGTACCCGATGGAAGCGGGCGGCGCCGATTACTTCCGGGTCTACGGCATCCCGATCCGGCGTGGTCGCGCGTTCACCGAGGCCGACGACGACAAGTCCGAGAACGTCGCCGTCGTCAGCGAATCCGCCGCGCGCCGGCTGTGGCCTAACGCCGATCCGATCGGCAAGCGCATTCATTTCTGGAGCGCCGATTCCACGACACTGCGGACCGTGGTCGGCGTCGCGGGCGACATGCACTACCGGTCGCTGCGGGAGAAGACGGCCGAGATCTACCTGCCGTGGAAGCAGTCGTACTGGCAAGGGTCGTTCGCGATTCGAACGTCGGGCAGTCTCGCCTCGGTGCTGCCCGCCCTGCGCCGTGCTACGGCGGAGGTGAATCCCGACTTGACGCTGTGGCAGGCCGACTCGATGGACGATCTGATCGCGAAACCGCTGGCGCAGCCGCGGATGAGCGCCCTGTTGTTGGCGGGCTTCGCCGCCGTATCGCTGCTGCTCGCCGCGATCGGCCTGTACGGCGTGATGGCCGCTTCGGTTCGAGGCAGCATCCGGGAGCTCGGCGTGAGGGCCGCGTTAGGCGCGTCGCCGGAACGGCTGCGGCGCGGCGTGCTCAGTCAGGCGCTGCTCGTGACCGGGACCGGCGCGGTGGTCGGGCTCCTGGCGGCGCTGGCCGCGTCGCGACTGCTCACGACGCTGCTGTTCGGGGTCAGCCCCGCGGACCCGATCTCGATGGTCGGCTCCGCCGTCCTGCTGCTGCTCGTCGCGCTCGTGGCCGCGTACATACCGGCCCGCCACGCGACGCGAGTCGACCCGGTTCAGGCCCTTTGATCCCCAGCAAGCAATTACCTGTCTTTTGTTGCCGTTGTCGTTAGGCAATCCCAGCGTGTCTTCCCTCGCTGACCAGCGGGATGACGGTTTCGGCAAATCTCTCCATCTCTTCCAGCTGCGGGCTGCACTGCAGCAACAGCAGGGAAACGCCCGCGTTTTCGAGCTCGATGATACGCTCGGCCACTTGCTCGGCGGTTCCGACGAAACCCGCGCGGAGTCCACGGTTCGATACGGAGTAGTCCTGCAGGCTCACCTGCTGCTCCAGCTTCGTGTGAGCGATCCAGTCCTGATAGTTCCCGTAGCCCGGCGAGCCCGGGCTGACGTTCGTGATCCGCTCCAGCTCGCGCTGCGCCTCCGATTCCGATCCCCTCACGATGACGTAGCCCGCCATGCCGTACGTCATCGGCGGGAGCCCGAGCTTCTCTCGGCGCGCCGCCATGTCGGCCACCTTCGGGGCGACACGTTCGGGCGGGTCCCCATGCATCACGTATGCATCGCACGCACGCGAGATGAGCGACTTCGCGGCATCGGACTCGCCCCCGGCGTAGATCGTCGGACGCGGGCGCCGCACGGGCTTCGGTTCGACGATCAGGTCGCTCACCTGGTAGTACTTGCCCGCGTAGTCGAACTTCGGCTGCTTCCACGCGCCGTCGATCACGTCGAGCCACTCGGCCGTGCGTGCATAACGATCGTCGTGCTGGTCGAACTGCACGCCGTAGCGGCGCGCCTCATCGGACCACCACGAGCTCACGACGTTGAGCGCCAGCCGGCCGTTGCTGATGTGGTCGATGTTCGCGGCGTGCTTCGCGAGGATCGCCGGCTGATGGAATGTCGGCCGCACGGCGACCATGAGCTCGAGGCGCTTCGTGACCGCCGCGAGCGCGGCGGCGGTGGACCACGCGTCCAGTGCGGGCGCATCGATGCCCTTGATGTCGTTCAGAAACAGCTCGGCGATGAGCGTGAGGTCGAACCCGATCTCTTCACTGCGCCGAGCGAGCCGGCTGACGTACGCCCACGAGGTTTCCATCTGCTCGTCAGGCACGTTGCGAAGCCAGCCGCCGAAAACTGGCAACCAATATCCGTATCGCATGGTCAGCTGGCCTCGGCGAACTGGGGAATCGGGAATCGGGAATCGGGAATCGTAGAACCCTCAGGATGTCGCTCACCGCGAGAGGAGCGTCCCGCGGCCGTTCCGTCTCCCGTCTCCCGTCTCCCGTCTCCCACTCTGGCCACGAGATAATCGACAAACCTCGCCCACGGATCGAACCCGACCACGTTCACCGCGTCGGCCACGAAGTTCGACAGCGCATTGATGTCGTAGAAGTAGTGCTTGCCGTCGCGGTCGTCGACGAGGTACTCGATGCCGCCCACGTCGAGGTTCGCGGCCTGCGCAATGCGCTCCGCCTCCGCGACGATCTCGGCCGGCGCATTGCCGCCCTCGACGCGCAGGCCCGTCTTCGGTGCGTCGATCGCGCACGCCCCGCGTACGAGCTCCACACCGCTCGTCGTCTGGCAGGCGTCGGCCGGGCAGAGGTCGAACGAGCCGACCGCAGGGAAAACGTTGATGGCGTAGAGGTACTTTCCGCCAAGCGTTTCAACGCGGGTAATGTGACCGTTGCGGAGCGGTGCCGATTCCTGCACGAGTGCCGTGCCGTCGATCCCTAACGACACACGCCCTGCGGCCACCTCGGCCTCGAGCGTCTCGGGCGTGTCGTACCGGACGATCCCTGCACCACTTCCCCCGACGTTGGCTTTCACGAGCACCGGGAAGCGCAGCCCCTTCGCGGCCGACGGCGCCTGCGAGGGATCGTTGATTACGACGGCGCGCGGAAACGGGAGCCCGAGGTCCGTGAGGAGATCGAGCTGCGTCGCCTTGGAGATCTCGAGGCCATACACGTCCGACCCGTTCACGACGGGAACGCCGAGCCGCTCGAGGTGCCGCAGCCAGTGCAGCGTGTAGAACGTCGTCTGCCCGTGCGCGCGAAGGTACGCCGAGGGACTCGCGCGGTTCACGACGAGCGAATACGGGACCTCACGCTCCGACGGGTCGAACCGGTGCGAGGCGGCATCGAGCCTAACGTACGGGACTCCACGGCGCTCGAGCTCGTTGAAGAGCGGGCGGAACCAGTCGGGATGCTCGTGAAAAACGGCGATGGGCCGTGTGGCGTTCGGCATGAGTCAACTCGCTACGAAGGGGGACGAGGATGAATCAGTCGGGACGTGAATCCGTTCGCTGATCGCGATCGCTTCGGTGATCGCCGCGTCGAGCCGCGCGATCAGGGATTCGTGAGGGACACCGTTCTCGAACGCCGAGTCGGTGCCGTACACGCCGGTGGGTGTCGTGACGGCACCGACGCTGGCGAAGAGCGGGCGCAGGCCGTGATCGATGACGAGCTGATGCGCCGGAGAGCCGCCGGTCGCGATGGGAATCGCCGTCTTGCCGACGAGTCCGTTCAGCGGCAGCAGGTCGAAGAAGACCTTCAGAAGTCCGCTGTACGTCGCACGATAGACGGGTGTGCCGGCGACGATGATGGTCGCCTGACTCACGCTCCCGAGTGCGCTGTCGACCTCCTTCGCGCGACGCCGGCCAAGCAGGGCGTCAGCCGGTAGAGCGGACAGGTCGATGAGCGTCGTGGTCACACCACGCTCCGCCAGAGTGGACAGTGCGCGCTCGAGCAGCGTACGCGATTTCGATCGCGCCGCCGGACTGCCGGAGATGCCAACCGCGTTGAAAGTCGTCGCGCTCATGTCTCCCATGCGTGCCTCCACTGGCGCCACCGGGCGTAACGCGAACGGGACCGCGGTCGAGATCCGGTCGACCGCGGATGCGGTCGCGCTAGCACCGTCTTACCGGAAAACGAAAACGCCCGGGCGAAAGCGGCCGCCGGGCGCGTCGCGTTTTAGCGCTTTGTTTTACGTGGCGGCAATAGGCGGCAAATCACCACGGGAATCAGTTCTGTTCGGAACCATACGACAGGTATCGCGCCGCGTCAAGCGCGGCACGACAGCCACTGGTAACCGTAACTGGTGACTCGCAGTTGAACACCCCCGGGATGAAAGGGGTCAGAGTCGTTTGAATGTCGGGACTTCGGCCTACCGAGATCTCGCATTCAACGACTCTGACCCCTTTTGATCTCCCCAGTGTCTTTACGCCGGTGGCCTTCCCAGCCTCGTTAGGGCTCCGCGGATCCTCGGATCGTTAGGCCGCTTCGTCCACGCCGCCTGATACCGCGCGATGGCCTTGTCCTTGTCGCCCTGCTTCTCGTGGATCTCGCCGAGCTGCATGTCGACGTCGGCCGACTTCGGGTTGAACTCCTGGCTCATGTTGAGGATCGCGATCGCCGCGTCGCCCTTGCCACGCCCCGCCAGCGTTCGCGCGGCGACGCTCAGCGGAACCTCGCTGAAGTCGTAGCGGCCATTCCCCATGTTCTCACGCAGCTTCCGATATCGGGCGATCGCGGAGTCGGGGCCGAAATGGTCCACCGCATCGGTGATCACCGTCTCGATCGTACCGGGGAGCGGCGAGCCGCGATGACAGGTGACACAGGTGATCTTCACCTCCTCGTGACGCTTCGGCACGTTCGCGAGGGTGACGCTATTCAGCGTGTCCACCATGGCCAGCATAAAGCGCGCGGTCAGCTTCTCGACCTTGTCGTCGAGCGGGGGACGAAGGCGCGGCCTGCCGCCGGACTGCGCGGGCGGCTCTTCGACGTGACAGAACGCGCAGTTCACACCGAGCGCGTACGTGAACCCGCGCATGATCGTGAGCAGCGAGTCTCGCGGTAGATCCTTGGAGAAGTACTTGAGGTTCTCGTACGGCTGCTGCTGTGGCGCGCCCCCGCCCTGTGCCGCCGCGGGAGTGCCGGCGGCCGGCGACAGCGCGACGATGACGGCGGTGGAGAGAGAGATGCGACGAACGACGGAAAGGAGGACCATAGGGTAGTGACTCCTTGGGGCTGTGTCGGACGAACCCGGGCCTGCTAGGTGCGGGACACATGATGGCGTCTCGTCCCAGGCTCGGCTAGACCGATCTCGATAGACCCATCTCGATAGACCCAGCCCGATTGTGGTGCTGGACGGCCGTGTAAGACGGCAGAGGGCAGACAACTGAAGCGGGCAGACGGCAGACGGCAGTGGGCAGACGGCAGTAGGCAGAGGGCAGAGAGTGCACCAGGCATCGCGTCTTTGCCTCTGCCCTCTGCCTACTGCCAACTGCCCACTGCCCACTCCCGGCTTCGGTGCGCTGCCCACCGCCCTCTCACACAAGGACGTTCGCCTAACGCCGTCCACTGGGTCACGCGTGAAGCGCGGTCGTCTCGCACCGCCATTGCCATCAGGTTGCCACCATCCGTGAACGCCGCCCACCCCTCGTTTCCGCGATTCGCCACGCCGCCGTTTTCACCGTTTCGGCCAACTCTCACGTTGACGACTCCAACCACCACGTGCCTGGAGTTGTCATGTCCATACTTCGAGTCCGGCGCCCTCTCGGCGTTGGAGCCTTCATCGTTGGCGCGGGCGCTTTCATCGCGCCGGCGGTCGACTCACCCGTTCGTCACGCGGCGGACGCGCCCGCCGCACTCGACACCGCCATCGCTCGCATGGGTGGCGCCGAGACCCTCGAGCGCATCGAGCGCGTGCGCTTCGAGACGATGACCCTCTGGCAGCGCATGACGTTCGAGAACCGGCCGTCGGACCTCATCATCGCCTACGAGTTGCACAGCGACCTGCGGAACTACTCGCTCGTCGCCTGGCGCAACACACGGCGCTTCGTCGGTGGACCGACGCTGCAGGAGATGACCGATATCGTCCGGAAGGACGTCGGCATCAGGCGCTTCCCCCCGCAGCCCGATGGAGCGGCATCTCCATGGACTCCGATCAACATCGCGTACATCGACGAGCGGAAGGAGATCTTCGCGTTCGCGCCCGAACGCCTGCTGCTCGGCGCTCGGAATGCGAGCGACCTGCGCGGGCTGCCGGACACGACGATCGCCGGCCAGCCCCACGCGCGCGTGAGCGCGACGGTCGACGGCTTCCCCACGACGATCTTCCTCCGCAGGAACGATGGGTTCCTCGCCATGGCCCGATATCGAGCCGCCCAGCCTAACGACTTCGGGCTCGCACCGTGGGGCGACATGGAAGCCGAGATGTGGTATTCCCGGTGGAGCAAGTTCCCGGTGCCGAGCACCCCCGGCATAGCGTATCCTACGCAATGGGACGTGCGGCGGCTCGGCCGCATGTACAAGCGGCTCGTCGTCCTCTCGGCCGACTTCGACGCCGTCGCACCGGCCGACTCGTTCACCATCTCCGACTCGCTCAGGACCGCGTTCCTCGCCGGCGCATCCAATCGACCCATGTGGGAGCTCCCTATGGACTCGGCGAAGATCCTCGAGCCGCGTCTCGCACGCTTCGGCAACCCTGGCCAGACTCAGGCGGCCGTGAAGCTCGGCAACTCGTGGCTGTTCCTCGAAGGAGCGAGCGTGCCGCAGAGAAACGAGACCGACGTCCAGTGGCTCGAGACCGCGGACCCGGGATCGTCGGTCGCGGGGCTGCTCGTCACCGGGCCCAACACGGGCCGCGGTGGTGCCGCATGGTTCACCCAACGCAAGCTGCCGGTCTACGTGACGCCGGGTGCTGCAACCGCGATGAGCGTGTCGCTCGCGAACTGGAAGCAGCCGCGTTCTGCTACGACGGTGCTGGCGAAGCCGCAGTGGCTGCGGATTGGCGGTGACTCCGTGTGGGTAGAGACGATCGATCTCCCGGACTATCCCGGCGCCCTGGTGGCCTACGTGCCGTCGCTGCGCTGGGTCTACAGCGGCCCGGCGGCTACGCCGCTCTACCTGGACATGGTCGTCGCCCGCATCCGCGAGCGGGGCTGGGCGGCTGACCGCATCGGTTCGGTCCGATCATTGACGCAGCCCATCCCGGCGCGGACCGCTTCCCGTTAGGCACGGTTGTCATCCCGAGCTTCTCTGTCATCCTGAGCGAAGCGAAGGATCCTCATCTTCCTGATAGAGGGCTCTATCGGGAACCGGAGGATCCCTGACCTGCCCGCTTCGCGGGCACCCGCGCTCGGGATGACACCGCGGCTCGGGATGACAGGCGCCCGGGTGCGATCATGTCGTACATTCCAACCAATGACACCCGGCACGCCGCTCACCGACCGTCCCGTAACGTCCGAGCCAGAACGCTCGGCGTGGTGGGATGACGGGCGCGCCTTCGTCGGCACGCGCCCGAAGTGGTCGCTGATCGTCCTCGTCTGGCTGATCCCGGCATCCGTCGCGCTCCTGCAGGCGGTCGCCGGGTATCTCCTTCGCGGCACGCTCGAGGAGGAATGGCCGTGGGCGCTCATGCAGATCCCACGCTGGCTGACGTGGGTACCCATTACCCCGATCGTCTTCTACGCCGCCGAGCGCGTTCCGTTTCGACGCGAGCGGCTCGCTCGATCCGTGTGGACCCATTTCGGCATCGCGCTGCTGATCGCCGTGGTGATCGAGGTGATGTGGCTGCAGATCAGCTTTCTGATCCAGAGCTACCTCGAGCCCGAAGCGCTGGCCCGAATGCTGAACAACCGCGCCGAGGTGTACTCGGTTGCTGTGCTGAGCCGGCTCCTCGGCGACGCGTTCATCTACGCCGCCGTGCTCGGCGTCGCGACCACGTTAGGCTACCATCGCCGATTCCGTGAACGCGAGCTTCGCGCGGCGCACCTCGAGGCTCAGCTCGCGCTGGCACAGGTGCAGGCTCTCAAGATGCAGGTGCATCCGCACTTCCTGTTCAACACCCTGCATGCCGTCACCGTGCTCATTCGTGAAGATCCGGCTGCCGCGACGCGCGTCGTCACGCGGCTCGGTGACCTGCTTCGCCTGACGCTCTCTCGCGCGACCACCGCGCAGGTCAGCTTCCGGCGTGAGCTCGAGATCCTCACGCTGTACCTCGAGATCGAGCGCACCAGGTTCCACGACCGTCTCGAGATCGCCTACGACGTCCAACCGAGCACGCTCGGCGCCCTCGTTCCGGATCTCATTCTCCAGCCGCTGGTCGAGAATGCTATCCGGCACGGCGTGAGCCCTAACGCGGGCACGGGCCGCATCGAGGTGCGATCGCGACGCGACGGCGACTGGCTGACGCTCGAGATTCGCGACAACGGCGCGGGGCTCGCCGAGGGGCCGCCGCGGCCCGCGGGCATTGGCCTCACGACGACGCGAGCGCGGCTCGAGCGACTCTACGCGAACCAGCAGGAGCTCACCCTCGACAATCTTCCGCAGGGCGGATGCGTTGCCCGCATCCGGATTCCATTCCAGCTCACAGCCGACGATCTCGCGGAGCCAGCGGTGGAGCTGCCGCGGTCCGCGACATCGGAGACGCCACTGGCGGCCGCCGGTGACTGACGTCCGGGTTGTCGTTGCCGACGACGAGCCGCTCGTGAGGCGCGGGCTCCGGACGTTCATCGGAGCGGCGCCCGGGTTGTTGCTCGTGGGTGAGGCCCGCAACGGCCCGGAGGCCGTCGAGGTCATCCGCGCTCAACGGCCCGACCTGGTATTTCTCGACGTCCAGATGCCGGAGCTCGACGGGTTCGGGGTCCTCGAGGCGCTCGAGGGCGAGCCGCTGCCCGTGGTCGTGTTCGTGACCGCCTACGACGAATACGCGATTCGGGCGTTCGATGTCCACGCCGTGGACTACCTCCTCAAGCCGTTCGACGAGGATCGCTTTCGAGTCGCCCTCGGGCGCGCCCGGTCCCGGCTGGGCGAGCGGCGCGCCGAGACCCTCGATCAGCGGCTCGAGGCCGTGCTAGCGGAGCTCCGGGCCCGGGAACAGTACGCCGACCGGCTGCTCGTAAAGGGCGACGGGCGAGTGACCGTGCTGCAGGTCGAAGACGTCGATTGGATCGAGGCGGCGGACAATTACGCGCGGGTGCACACCGCCCGGGGAAGGTACCTCGTGCGGGAGCCGATCAAGACGCTGGAGAGGAAGCTGAATCCGCGCCACTTCGCCCGGGTACACCGGTCGGCGATCGTGAACCTCGCGCGCGTCCGCGAACTGCAACCGATGTTCGGCGGCGAGTACGTGATCATTCTCTCGACCGGTGCGAAGCTCACGCTGAGCCGCGGCTACCGCGACGCCTTCCGCGACCGCCTCGGTAGCGAGATCTAGTGGAGTGATTGCCAGGTGTTGATAGCAGGTGGGATGGGCCGATATGGCAGAATTGCCATGGCAGATTCCGTTTCCGAGCGAGAACGACTTCCGCCATGGCAATTCTGCCATACAGGCTGTTCCCGCCTGCCATCAACACCTCCCACGCGGTCCACGAGGGGCGCGCCTAACGCTACTGCGCCACGCGCGGCGCCTCCGTCGCCGGCAGGTGCTCTTTCAAATACCGCGTCAGCAGCGAGTAGAGATGCAGCGACGTCCCCTGCCCCTCGCAGATGCAGTGCGTGCGGTTGGGATACGCCATCATCTGGAACGGCTTGTTCGCCTTCACCAACGCGTTCACGAGCGCTTCCGTATTCTGGTAGTGCACGTTGTCGTCCCCGCTCCCATGCACCACGAGCAGTTCGCCCTTGAGCTGTGCCGCGAACGTCACCGGTGATCCGAGCCGGTAGGCCTCCGGATTCTCCTGCGGCAGCCCGACGTAGCGCTCCTGGTAGATCGTGTCGTAGTAGCGAAGGTCGGTCACCGGCGCGACCGACATCCCCATCCGGTACACGTCGGGCGTGCGGAACATGACGTTCAGCGTCGTCGCGCCGCCGCCGCTCCATCCCCACACGCCGAGGCGCTGCGCGTCGACGAACGGCCACTTCGCGATCGCCTGCGCGGCCGCGGCCTGGTCGGCACCGTTCAGCACACCGATCCTGCCGTAGATGGCCTTGCGCCATTCGCGTCCGCGCGGCGCGGGGGTGCCGCGGTTGTCCACGCTCATCACGACGTACCCCATCTGCGATAGCATGAGGTGCCAGAGGAACGTCCCGCCGCCCCACGAGTCCACGACCGTCTGCGCCGCCGGTTCGCCGTAGACGTAGAACAGCACGGGATATTTCTTCGACGCGTCGAAGCCCGGCGGCTTGATCATCCAGCCATCGAGCTTCACCCCGTTGCCGATGTCCACGCGGAAAAACTCTCGGGGGCCCTGCTCGAGCGCGGCGAGCCGTGTTCGAAGCTGCGCGTTGTCCTGGAGGACTCGCACCCGCCGGTGATCCGGCAGCGTGATGAGCTCGACCCTCGGTGGGTTGCCGAACGACGACCAGGTGTGTACGGCGTAGCGCCCGTTAGGCGCGATCGAGTACGAGTGCGTGCCCGGCTCTTCGGGCGGAGTCACGCGCGTCGTTACGCCCGGGCGCCTGAGCGACGTCCGATACAGGTACAGCTGCGTCGGGTTCTGCGGCGACGCGTAGTGATAGACGTACTCACCGGCCGCGTCCGTGCCTAACACGGCCTGCGCGCCGAACGCGAACGCGGGATGCGTCACATCCATCGAGTCCGCGCTGAGCGCCCGGACCGTCGACCCGTCCCGCGATACGGAATACATGCGCCGCCAGCCGTTCCGCTCGCTCATCCAGGTGAACTGCTGGTCCCTGTTGAGCCACCGCACGTCGTTCACGACGTCCACCCACGCCGAGTCGCGCTCGACGAGGATCGTTTTCACGGCACCGGTGCGCGCGTCGGCGAGGAGCACATCGATCTCGTTCTGCCGGCGATTCATTCGCTGGATGAGGAGCTCGTTCGAGTTGCCGAGCCCGGCCCAGTCCATCCGCGCGAGGTACTGATTGCGTGGGTCGCCGTCGATCGCGAGCCACTTCGTCGCTCCGCCGGTCGCGGCCACGACGCCGATTCGGCCAGCCGAGTTCGTCGTGCCCGCCTTGGGATACTGGACCGGAGTGACGAACGAGTAGAGCGAGTCCGTGTCGTCGATCAGGCTGAAGTCCTTCACGCCGCTCGCGTCGAGCTGCCAGTACGCGATGGACTTGCCGTCCGGGCTCCACCGGAAGCCGTCGCGAAGGCTCAGCTCTTCCTCGTAAACCCAGTCGAACGTCCCGTTAATGATCGTGCGGGATCCGTCGCTCGTCAGGCGCGTGATCGCGCCGCCGGCGATGTCCTCGACGTAGAGATCGTTCTGCCGCACATAGGCGACACGCCCGCCATCGGGCGAGAACTTGGCGAACATGAGCGTGGACTTGGGCGCGTCACCGCCGAGCTTCCGAAGCTGGTGCGAGGCCAGGTCGAGAACCCAGTAGTCACCGCGTGTGTTCTCGCGCCACACCCGTTCCGACGCGGTGAACACGAGCAGACGCTTCCGGTCGGGAGACCAGAAGTAGTCCTCGACCGCGAGCGGTGCCGATGCACCGTTAGGCGTCAACCAGGCGGTCTGAACGAGGGCGTCGCGCGCCCCGGTCCGCGCGTTGAACCGCGCGAGCTCCGGCGGACCGTTCTGCTGTGGGCTGGCTTCCAGGGCGACGTACGTCGAATCGTCGAGCCAGCGGAGCTGTCCGGCGCCGCGGGCGGCGAGCTCGCGCGAGCCGAAGATCCGCTCGACAGTAAGGCGGCCTGACGTGGCCGGAGTCTGGGCGGCAAGCACAACGGGGAACGCGACCGACGCCAGCACGAGCGGTCTGCGCATCGATACGAAGTGGTTCACGGTCGTATCTGGAGGTTGCGGGTTGGTTACGAGACGGGCTCGAACATCTCATGCTAGTCGGCTGTCACAGGATTCGCGACTGCCGGCCTTCACGGCGGACTGCGCCTGGCCGTGTGTCACCGTGATCCGTTCGCCTAACGCAATCGGCGCAGGCGACTCGAACCAGAACACTTCGTCAACGCTCCGTGGCCCGACGGCAGGCGCGACGACAGCGGTGACCATGCTACATGCGTGCAAGACGCGCCGTGTGCAGGCGCTCATCCTTGCCCTCATGCGCTACCACCGCGACTCAATCGACGTTGGAGCGGTCGTCCGCCGACCCGCCCGGAGCGACCCTCGACCCGAGCTCCCCGCCAGAATTGCTCCCCCTCCCCCTCCCCTGCCGCAGCCGGCGCGAATCACCCGCGAGCTCGAGCCGCCGTCCATCGCCTCCGAGGCACCACGCAATGGTTCGCCGGTAGAGGTGATCCTCGTCAAGTCAGGGTTCAAGCAGGTCGCCACGCGAGTGGCGGAGATTCTGTACGTGGAAGCCGCGCGCAACTACGTCCGCATTCACCAGGAAAACGGCACCGTTCTCAAGACGCGAGTTCCGATCGAACGGCTTGCGCAGCACCTCGGGACCGAGCGCTTCCTGAGGATCCACCGGGGCCGGCTGGTGAACATGGAGCGGATCCGCTCCGTCCGGTCGCTGGCCGGCGGTCGCCTCCAGCTGACGCTCAGCAACGGGTCGACGATCATCGTGGCCCGCGACCGCCGCCGCGTCGTGCTCGCCCGGATCTCGTCGGCGGGAGAGCGGCGCGCGTAGGCTTCGGCGTTAGGCGGCGACCGCGTCATGCGGTGACGCCGGAGCATCCGCCCCCGTGGGGCGTACGATGGGACGAGCCGTAGCCTCGCCTCGTCCGGTACCTCCTATTCGCCAGTTATCCCGGTTGTGTTGGCTCGGGACTCGCCCGGCCTTTTCTTCGGGGTGGGGACCGAGGCGGAACCCGAGCGAAAGGGCGAATCGCAATGCGTGCGGCGACACCGGAGGAAGCGGCGCTGCGCCGAACCGCGGACCTGACCCGCGGGCGTACTCATCTGGTCGAGCACACGTGGCCAGGCGACGTCCGCACGGTGGGTGAGCATCGCCACACCGCGCACATCTGCTTCCTCGCCAAGGGCAGTATCGAGGAGCGACGAGGGATGTCGAGCGTCTGGCGCGTAGCGCCGAGCGTTCGCGTTTCGCCACCGGGGGACGGCCACGCGTGTTGCTATGGCAACGTCGGCGGCCAGTGCCTCGTAATCGAGCCGTTGGCGCTGCTCGGTGACCTCGCCGACGTCCCGACGCCCCACGAGCCCACGATCGTTCGGGACGACCGGATCGTCGACCTCGCCGCTCGCGTGTACACCGAGATGCGCACCGATGGGCCGCATTCCGTCTCCGGCCTGGTGATCGAGAGCATCACGCTGGAGGTGCTCGCACAGTGCGCGAGGCGCGAACGCCCCCGGGCAGCGCGATGCCCGCCCGCGTGGCTCTCGCACCTTCAGGACTACCTGCGGGCGGACCTCGCGATCGTCCCGGACCTGGCGACGCTGGCGACGGTGGCCGGAGTGCACCGCGTGCACGTCGCGCGCGCCTTTCGCGACCACCTCGGCTGCACAGTGGGCGATTACGTTCGCCGCCTCCGCGTTC
>JBKOYV010000327.1:0-10947 GCA_046725585.1 Gemmatimonadota bacterium
CTCGTACTGCTTCGACCACTGAGCCGTGTAGTGCCGGTAGCCCATGAGGTACTCGTGCACCAGGCCTATGCGCCACTCGATCGACAGCCGCGCCCACATGTCGAGGTCCGCCGCGATGCCGAACCGCTCCTGATCGAACCCGCCCACGGCGTCGAACGCGGCGCGTCGAAACATCACCGACGGCGTCCTCAAAAACGTGTTCTTGTAGCGAAGGAGACTTTCGGCGAGCAATGCCGTGTCGAACAGCTCCACTCGAGCGAGAGACGGAGGCAGACGCAATCGAGAATACTCGCGTCCCGCTTCGTCGATGAATCGATCGAGGCAGAAGACCGCACCGGCATCGTTGTGTTGACGAAGGAACGCGAGCTCGCGCTCCACAATCCGCGGAGCATAGACGTCGTCCGCGTGGAAGATCGCCACGTACTCGCCGCGGCTCTCCCGCACGCCGCGGTTCATCGCCCCGTACCCGCCGAGCGTCTGGTCGTTGCGGATGTAGCGCACGCGATCATCGCCGGTGGCGCGGGCGACACCGGGCGTCCCATCCGTCGAGGCGTCGTCGCAAACGATCACTTCGATCGCCGAGTGTGACTGGGCGCACACCGACGCGAGGGCGTCACCGAGGAACCGCTCGGCGTTGTATGCCGGTACGACGATCGAGACGAGGGGAGATGTCTTGGTCATGCGTCGGTGTGAGCCAGACGAGCCAGAGGCGGGCCCGGGCAACGGCGAGTTCCGTGCCCCCAACGGGCGCGACTCGAGCCCGCCGGCGTGACCGAGCGCACGCTCGCGGCACGCCGAATGTTACCGGTACGCCCGGCCTGTTGCGATACCGCAACGGCGTGTGTTCCGGGTGCTTCGACGTGCCATCGCAAAGCGGCGAAGCTGGAGGGTAGACCCGTGCACGCATCTTGCCCCCGCGCACGCGCAACTGGCTTGCCCCGCCCAGGCGAGTTCGGCGCGTAGATTTCTGCCACCCCGCCGCCCTCCTGGTGCGTGGGGCTCGAACCCATTGGAGACTGAAACTCGATGAAACGAGCGGTCGTGTGCGGAGCGGGCGGCTTCATCGCGAGCCACCTCGTCAAGCGCTTGAAGCGCGACGGATACTGGGTCCGTGCCGTCGACATCAAGGAACCGGAGTTCGCGGCGACCCAGGCGGACGAGTTCAGGCTGCTCGATCTCCGGGACATGGACCAATGCCGCGACGCGGTAAAGCCCGCCGCCGACCACCCGATCGACGAGGTTTACCAGCTGGCGGCCGAAATGGGCGGGATGGGGTTCATCAGCACGGCCGAGTGCGAGATCATGCGCAATAGCGCGTTGATCAACGTCAACATGCCTCAGGCCGCGGCGGAAGCCGGCGTCAAGCGCTACTTCCTCTCCTCGTCCGTGTGCATCTACCGCGACATGGCCATCGGCGAAGCGGAGATGACCGAAGACGAGGCGTATCCCGCCCTTCCCGACAACGAGTACGGGTGGGAAAAGCTCTTTGCCGAGCGTGTCGCATTCGCGTACGGGCGGCGGTATGGCATGGCCGTTCGAGTCGCACGGTTCCAGAACTGCTACGGTCCGGAGGGCACGTGGACCGGTGGCCGCGAGAAAGCGCCTGCGGCGATCTGCCGAAAGGTGGCCGAGGCGGAGGATGGCGGCTTCATCGAAGTGTGGGGCGACGGCACGGCGGTTCGCTCCTACACCTACGTCGACGATCTGGTCGACGGCATCGTCCGGCTGATGCGGTCGGACCTCGAAGTCCCGGCGAACATCGGCAGCCCGGAGTACGTCAGCGTGCGGGAGCTGGTGGAAACAGTCATTCGGCACAGCGGCAAGCAGGTCGAGGTGCGCTACGTTCCGGGCCCGGTGGGAGTCCAGTCACGAAACTTCAGTAACGCGCGTATCTATTCGCTCGGGTGGCAGGCCAGGACCAGTCTCCGTGATGGGATCGGCGTGACGTATCGCTGGGTGGAGCAGCAGGTGCGGGATCGCCTGGCGGCGGCGGGCGACGCGCCGCGCGCGGCGGAAGCCGGGCAGCGTTAGGTCGGGGCGCCCGCGCCGGTCATGCGCAAGCCACGCGTGCTCGTGCTGGCACGCAACTACCCCAACAGCGCTTTCCCCACGTTGGGGTTGTGGACGGAGCGACTCGTTGCGGCGTCGCGCATCGTTGCCGACCCCACCGTCGTCGCGCCGGTGCCGTACGCGCCACCGCTCGTGCCCGTGTCGTCGGTGCGGCGCTTTCGCGCGGTCGAACGTACGAGTACGAGAGATGGGGTCCCCGTCCATCACCCGCGCGTCGCCGCCGGCCCGGGCCAACTCCTCCACGCGTTCGACGCGAGACTCGCGTACCCGTCCATTCGCAAGGCGATCGTCGATCTCCACCGCGCGACACCGTTCGACGTGATTCACGCGCATTTCATCTATCCCGAAGGCGTGATTGCCAGTCGCATCGGTGCGGAGCTCGGGATGCAGGTGGTGTCGTCGGAGCACGCGATGTGGCGTCCGTGGCTCGATCGTCACGCTTCCGTCCGTCGTCAGGTCGAGCGTGCGCTGCCTCGAATCGCGCGTATAACGTCCGTGAGCGAAGCACTACGCGCGAGCATCATTGCGCTCTTTGGCGATGCGGTGCCGGTTGACGTCATCCCGAACGTAGTCGACGATCGAATCTTCGTCGCACCCCGCCCGGACGAGCCGCGCGACCCGTACCAATTGCTCTTCGTCGGGCTCATTCGGCACGTGAAAGGGCTCGATGTGCTCGTGCGGGCGCTCGGTCACCTGCTGCCGGAGATTCCGGAGCTGCACCTGACGGTGGCCGGAGGCTCCTTCTATCGCGCGTACGAGCGCGATGCGGCCGCGGTGCGCGACCTCGTCCAGGCCCTCGGCCTCAGCGACCGGGTGCGATTCCTCGGCGAGGTCGCGCCTAACGATGTCGCTGCCCTGATGCGGCAGAGCGCCCTCCTCGTCGTACCGAGCCGGCGTGAGACGTTTTCGCTCGTGACGGCGGAGGCGCTCGCGTCAGGCACACCGGTGGTCGCGACGCGATGTGGCGGGCCCGAGGAGATAATCACGGAGGAGACGGGCCTTCTGACCGAGGTCGACGACGCGGCGGCGCTCGCGATCGCCATCGAAGCGGCGCTGAATCGAACCTATGACCGAGCGGCGCTCCGGCGTTATGCAGTCGATCGCTTCGGGAGCGATGCCGCGGCCGAGCGCCTCGGGCGCCTGTACGAACGCGTTACCGGACTGGCTCGAACTGCGGGTGCGCCCACTTCAGCGCTTCCTGTCCAGAGCGTGCAGCAGCACGATGGCCCGCGCGGACCGGTCAGATCGGCAAGCGCGGCAGGGGCGACGTGATGCACTGGGGCGTGGACGCGCATCGACTCGCCGGCCAGCGGCTGGGTGTCGGTCGCTACATCGAGTACCTCGTCAAACACTGGCGCTCGATGATGGAAGCCGATGACCGGTGCACGCTGTTCACGCGCGAGCCGTACGATGGATCGGCATGGGAACCGTCGCCGTCCATTCGCGTCCGGACCTTCGCCCAGTCGCTTCCTCCGAGCGTGTGGCAACACGGCGTGCTTCCGCGGTTCACGGCCGACATCGACGTGCTCTTCTGCCCGAGCTACTCGGTACCCGTCACGTATACGGGCAAGTGCGTCGTCGCGATCCACAGCATGAACGAGGTCGAGGGCGGCACACATCCGTGGTGGTACAAGCTCACGTACAGCAGGCTCTATCGCTTCAGCGCCGATCGGGCTGACCGGATCATCGTTCCGTCCGAGAGCACGCGGCAGGATCTCGAGCGATATTACGGCATAACCAGCGAGAAGGTCGACATCGTGGTGCAAGGCGCTGATGAAGCCTTTCGCCCCATCGCGGAGGATGCCGTCAAGCGCGCCACGCGCATTCGCTTTCTCGGCGATGACCGGCCGTATATCGTCTTCGTTGGGAAGCTGTCAACGCGCCGCAACATCCCGATCCTGATCGAGGCATTCGCGATGGTGAAGCGTCGCGCGAATCTGCCCCACGCGCTCCTCCTCGTAGGTCCGAATCACGTCGGCGTGCCGCTCGATGATCTCATCGCGCGACACGGCGTGACGGGTCACGTGATCCAGACCGACGGCAAATTTGCGAGCCACCTGGAAGTGCCGCCGATCTACGCGTCGGCGGACCTGTACGTGAACGCGTCGTCGTACGAAGGATTCTCGATGACGCTCGTCGAGGCGCTGTCGTGCGGTACTCCCGTCGTGACGGTCAACCGTGCCGCCCTCGCCGAGATCGCCGCCGGCGCCGCGGAGTTCGTGGACGAGCCGACGCCCGACGCGTTGGCCGATGCCATCGAGCGTGTGCTGACCGATCCCGCGCTGAGTAGATCGCTCGGGGAGCGCGGGCACCGTCGCGCCGACGCGTTTCGCTGGAACGTGACGGCTCGTCAAACGCTTGACGTTCTGCGACGGGTGGCGGCATGACACTCTCGTGCAGCGAGTGCGAGGAGGTACGGTGAAGACGGTGCTGCTCGCCGGCGGGCTTGGAACGCGTTTGGCCGAAGAATCCGAGTCGAAGCCGAAACCGATGGTGGAGGTCGGCGGGCGGCCGATCCTCTGGCACATCATGCGGATCTACGCGGCACGCGGGTTCAAGGAGTTCGTCGTGGCGCTGGGCTACCGTGGCGACGTCATCAAGCGCTACTTCCTCGACTATTTCTACCTTCGCAACAGTCTGAGCATCGACCTGCGCACGAACCAGATCGCCGTGCAGGGCTCCGACTGCGAGGACTGGATGGTTCATCTCCGTGACACGGGGCTCGATACGCAAACCGGCGGACGGCTTCGCCGGCTGGCCGATGAGCTGCGCGGCGGGACGTTCATGATGACGTACGGCGACGGCGTCTGCAGCGTGGATCCGCAGGTGCTGCTGGACTTCCATCGTCGTCACGGGAAGCTCGCGACGATCACGGCCGTGCGGCCTCCAGCGCGCTTCGGCGGTCTCGTCTTCGACGGCGAGCTCGTGGCCGAGTTCTCGGAGAAGCCACAGGTAGGCGAAGGGTGGATCAACGGCGGATTCTTCGTGCTCGAGCCGGAGGTCCTGGACTACATCGACGCTGACGACACCATCTTCGAACGCGCCCCGCTCGAGCGCCTCGCCCGCGACGGTCAGCTGATCGCGTATCGCCACGAAGGATTCTGGCAGTGCATGGACACGCTGCGCGACGTTAGGCTGCTCAACAGCCTCTGTGACGGCAAGCTTCCACCTTGGGACCCGGCGTTCCTCCCGACCGACGCACCGTGACGGATCGCGACTTCTGGCGCGAGCGCCGAGTGTTCGTCACCGGCGCAACGGGGATCGTGGGCTCGTGGCTCGTTCGCGAGCTGCTCGCTCGTCACGCGCACGTCGCCGTCCTCGTACGGGACGCGGACCCGCAGTCCGAGCTGCTGCGAAGTGGCGAGCTGCAGCGTTGCACCGTGTTCAACGGTACCGTCGAGGATCTCTGGACACTCGAGCGAGCCATCAGCCTCCACGAAGCCGAATACGTGTTCCACCTCGCGGCGCAGACAATCGTCGGCGTTGCGCATCGGAACCCGTTCACCACGTTCGAGACGAACGTGCGGGGCACCTACAACCTGCTCGAGGCGAGCCGGATCCACGCGTCGCTCGTGCGTGGCGTCATCGTGGCGTCGAGCGACAAGGCCTACGGCGAGGTCGACGCGCTGCCGTACGTCGAAACGATGCCGCTCCGCGGGCGCCATCCGTACGAGGTGTCGAAGAGCTGCACGGATCTCATTGCGGCGTCGTACTGCCATAGCTACGGGGTTCCGGTCACGATCGCGCGGTGTGGCAACATCTACGGCGGCGGGGACCTGAACTGGAGTCGCATCGTGCCGGGCACGATTCGCTCGCTCCTGCGCGGCGAGCGGCCAACGCTCCGGAGTGATGGTACCTTCCGTCGAGACTACATCTACGTGAAGGACGTCGCGCGCGCGTACATGCTCCTTGGTGAGCACGCATGTGATCCCGCGGTTCGCGGTGAGGCGTTCAACTTCAGCGACGAGTCGCCACTGTCCGTGCTCGACATCGTGAACGCCATCCGGCGTCTGATGGGCTCCGACCTGGAGCCCGACGTACGCGACGTCGCGCGAGGCGAGATTCGGGATCAATATCTGTCCGCGGCGAAGGCCCGGGCCACGCTGAACTGGCGCGCGACGTACAACCTGGATACCGCGCTGCGCGAGACCATCGCGTGGTACCGGGCACTCCTGGCGTGACGTGCGGTCGCTAGCGGGACGCCGCGTGCTGATCACCGGCGCGGCCGGCTTTCTCGGATCGCACCTGGTGCCCCGCCTGATCGAGGAGGGTGCCGAGGTCTGTGTTCTCGATCAGCCTAACGCGCGAAGGTGGGGGCTGCTCGAGCGCGCGGATCTCGCGGGCATGCTGCGGGCCGACGTCAGAACCCTCGCTGAGCCGGCCCAGGATGGCGTCCTGGGCGACATCGACGTGATCTTTCACCTGGCGGCGGTCGGCGTCATGGGCGAGGTTGATGACGTGCGTGAGCTCGTCACCGGAAATGTCGATGGCACGATGGCGGCGCTGCTGGCGGCCCGGCGACTGGGAAGTCGATTGGTGTACTGCGGCTCCTGCTTCGAGTACGGGTCCGGCGAGCGGTGGTCCGAGGATGCTCTCCCGGCACCGACGACCGAGTACGGCGCGGCCAAAGCGGCGGGGTGGCTCCTGGCGAACGCGTTCGCGCGCCGAACCGGTATCGAGGTCGTGTCGCTGCGCCCGTTCACGATGTACGGGCCCATGGAGCCGCCCGGGCGACTCGTGCCGTCAGTCGTTAGGCACGCGCTGGCGGGCCGCGCCATTGACCTCACGCCCGGGGATCAGCTGCGTGACTTCGTCTTCGTCGACGACGCCGTGGACGCGTTCGTCGCCGCCGCCACGACAGACGCGGCTGTAGGCGGGACGT
Organism: Gemmatimonadota bacterium; assembly: GCA_046725585.1. Taxonomy (GTDB): domain Bacteria; phylum Gemmatimonadota; class Gemmatimonadetes; order Gemmatimonadales; family Gemmatimonadaceae; genus JAJKIV01. Next base: position 6,953 of record JBKOYV010000327.1, read on the forward strand.
TCAACATCTGCTCGGGCACGGCAGTGACCGTCCGGGAGGTCGTCCGCCAGGTCCTCCAATGCACGGGCAGTCGCTCGGAGGCCCGCTTTGGCGCGCTGTCGTATCGCCCGACCGAGCTCGCGGTCCTGTCCGGCGATCCGACCCGCGCGGCACACGTGCTCGCCTGGCGCGCACGAGTCTCGCTGGAAGACGGATTGACCCGCACGGTCGCCTGGTTCCGCTCGGCGGGCGCCGAATACCCGGAATACCAATTCCAGTGAACGATCTCCGACCATCGTATGTCCTCGCCTGACGAGCTTCGCGCACGAGCACGAGCGGTCGCGGCAGAGTACTATGAGGCCGCCCTGCGCCAGCCGGCGTTCGTGCCGGGGGAAAGCTGGGTACCGGTCTCCGGGCGCGTCTTCGATGCCACGGAACTGCAGTTCCTCGTAGACGCCTCGCTCGACTTCTGGCTCACGACCGGACGCTTTGCGTCGCAGTTCGAGCGCGAGTTCGCGCGGACAGTCGGCGTGCGCCACGCGATCCTCTGCAACTCCGGCTCGTCGGCGAACCTGCTCGCGACGAGCGCGCTCACCTCCTGGAAGCTTGGCGACCGTCAGCTCCAACCCGGCGACGAGATCATAACCGTCGCTGCCGGGTTCCCAACGACCGTCAACCCGGCCATCCAGCACGGGCTCGTGCCGGTGTTTCTCGATGTCACTCTCGGCACGTACGACATCGATGTCTCCCGGCTCGAGGAGGCGATCTCACCGCGGACCCGTGCCATCATCCTCGCTCACACGTTAGGTAACCCGTTCGACCTCGATGCCGTCATGGCGCTCGCGAAACGCCACGGGCTCTGGGTGGTCGAGGACAGCTGTGATGCGCTGGGATCCACCTATCGCGGGAAGCACGTCGGAGGCTTCGGCGACCTGGCGACGGTGAGCTTCTACCCCGCTCACCACATCACGATGGGGGAGGGCGGCTGTGTTCTCACGAACGCGCCGAAGATGAAGACCATTCTCGAGTCGTTCCGTGACTGGGGACGCGACTGCTGGTGCGAGCCGGGCAAGGAAAACACCTGCGGGAAGCGGTTCGACTGGCAACTCGGCGACCTGCCACACGGCTACGACCACAAATACATCTACTCCCACATCGGCTACAACCTGAAGGCGACTGATATGCAGGCGGCGGTCGGCGTCGCGCAGCTGCAGAAGTTGGCGCAGTTCATCGAGCGGCGCCGGCACAACTGGCGCCGGCTCTACGAGGGGCTGTCCGAGCTTTCGCACGTGTTCGTGATGCCGCAGGCAACAGAACACAGCGATCCGAGCTGGTTCGGGTTCGCCCTCACTGTTCGTCCCGACGCGCCGTTCACCCGGCGAGAGCTCGTGCAATGGCTGGACGCGCGCCGCATCGCCACGCGCCAGCTGTTCGCCGGCAACCTTCTACGCCAGCCCGCCTACCGCGATCTCCCGCATCGCGTGGTCGGCGATCTCACCAACACTGACATCGTCATGCAGGGCACGTTCTGGCTCGGCGTCTACCCCGGCATTTCGGACGTCATGGTCGACTACATCGTCGATAGCCTTCGCCTGTTCTCCGCGCAAACCCTGGACGGGATCGCGCGCTGAGGGCAGCGACGGCACGCCCTCGCCTGCATCACTCGACCCATACTGCTCCTGATGACTTCTCCGTTTCGTGTAGCCGTTGTTGGTCTTGGCAACGCCGGCCATACCCTTCATCTCCCGGCGTTGGCCGGCATGTCGAACGTGCAGGTCGTCGGCGCGTGCGACATCGACGCCGGCCGGCGCGATCGGGCCGTCACGACGTGGAACGTCCCGGTCTACGACGATTTCGAGACGATGCTCGCGCGGGCGAATGCCGACGTCGTCATCATCGGCACCCCGCCGGATTCGCACGCGAGCTATTGTCTCAAGAGCTTCGCTGCGGGAGCGCACGTGATATGCGAGAAACCGTTCGTTTCCTCGCTCGACGAAGCCGACCGCGTGATCGCCGCGGCGGAGGCGGCAGGAAAACGTGTCGCACTCAATCACGAGTTCCGCGAGATGCCGATCTTCCGCGCGGTGCGAGATGCGGCGGCGCCGAACGACATCGTATTCGCCCAGGTCTGGCAGCTGATGGACCTTCCGCCCTGGGCCGAGCCGGGATGGCGCGGGAAGATGCTGCAGCGCACGCTCTACGAGGCCGGGGTTCATCTGGTGGACTTCCTCATGGCACTCTTCGCCGAGAAGCCGCGTGCTGTGTCTGCCACGGTCTCGACCTGCGGCGTCCGCGAAGGGGACACCGATGCGGTCGCGCTCGTGACACTCGAGTTCTCGCGGGGACGCCTGGCGCAGGTCGTTCAGAATCGGCTCTGCAAGGGTGAGACGCAGTACTTCGAGGTTCGCGCCGAGACGCTGACCGCATCCCTCCGCGCGTCGTTCGGTGGTCGCGCCCGCGTGACGGCCGGGCTCCATCGCAGTACGCGCCCTCACGTGCGTCTCGATTATGGCGTTTCCGGGATGGCGTGGCGTGAAGTCGGGAATACCCGCACGTTGTTGGCGAGAAACCCGAAGGAGCCCGGAATGATTGCAACACGCTTCGTGTTCGAGAAGACGCTCGAAGCGTTCCGAACCGGAGATGCTCCGCCGGCGTCCGGGCAAGACGCCCGCGATGTCCTCGAGGTGATCGCAGCCTGTTACCATGCCGCCGCCACCGGTCGTCGCGTTAGGCTCGAGGGGACGACGCCGCCCGAGCTGGCGGGCATGCGGATGGGCACGAACCCCGCGGCATGAGCGAGCACGGCGGGCCCCGCGCAGCGATCATCGGTGCGGGGCTCATGGGTCGATGGCACGCCCACGCGGTCCGAAGGGTGGGAGGTCGCGTGACCGTGATCGTCGACCCGAACGATGCTGCCCGCGAAGCGCTCGGGCGTCGGTACCCGGAGGCCCGGCTCGTGGCGGAGCTCGACCCGTCATTGGTCTCCCGCCACGCGAACGCCGTGCACGTGTGCACGCCCCTTTCCACGCACGCTGGTGTCGTACGTGCAGTCGTCGAGGCGGGCCTTCATGCTCTCGTCGAGAAGCCCTTTGCCGAGAACGCCGACACCACCGCGCTCCTGCTCTCCCTCGCGGAGACGCGCGGTGTCATTGTGTGCCCGGTGCACCAGTTCCTGTTCCAGGATGGCATCCGACGCATTGTCGGGTGGCTGCCAGCACTCGGCCGGGTTTGCCAGGTAGAGTTTTCGACGTGCTCGGCAGGTGCTGCGGGCGACGACCGAGCGAGCCTCGACGATCTCGTTGCCGAGGTACTGCCGCACCCGCTCGCGCTCGTCTCGGCGGTTCTGGGCGCCCCGGTCGGCGCGAGCAGGTGGCAGGTCGTCTATCCGACTGCGGGAGAGCTCCGGGCGGTCACGACGGTTGGGGACGCTGTCGTGACGGTCGCCATCTCGGCGCACGGTCGGCCGACGGAGAACGTGCTACGCGTGGTCGGTACTGCCGGTTCGGCGACGGCTGATCTGTTCCACGGGTTCGCCGTTAGGCATGCCGGCGTCGTGTCGCGTCAGGCAAAGATGGCTCGGCCGTTTGTGGCTGCGGGGCTCACGCTCGGCAGTGCGTCGCTCAACCTTGCGCGACGGGCACTCCTGGGAGAGCGCGCGTATCCCGGCCTTCGAGAGCTGGTGCGCCGCTTCTACTCGGCGACACGAGGCGAACGGCCCGCGCCGATCGCGCCCGCGAGCATTGCCGACGTCGCCTGCGCGCGAGATCGAATCATCGCACAACTGCGAACGGCCGCTGTCGACTGACGTCCGCGAGCCAGGCCATATCGCGCCGCGACCGCCGCATCACTCCAACATCAGGTGCGGGATGGACGCGACAACGCACCCTGGGCACACCGCATCGCATTGCGCGCATCAGCGTGGTTTCGACGCCTCCACCCGGTCGAATTGAGTCATTGAAGCCGCAGATCTAACCGCCTGTTAACTCGGAGCGTCAAGAAACTTGGCAGTGCCAAGG
>JBKOYV010000003.1:0-7255 GCA_046725585.1 Gemmatimonadota bacterium
CTGTAAGCTCGAGCTGTGCGGCGCCTTGTACGATCCGGGCGCGTCACTCGACGACCAGGGCCACGCGGTAGCGGTCCGCTACTCTGGCGCGGGGTTCGTCGAGGACGCGAGCTTCGTGCGCCTGCGGGAGATCGCGGTCACCTGGAAGCCCGTCCCGGGCTGGGCGTCCCGTCGCGGGCTGGCGCGTTTCGACCTCACGATCGCGGCGCGAAACCTTCTGACGTTCAGCGGTTACTCCGGCTTCGACCCGGAGGTGAACTACACCGGGCAGGCGGGATTGTCCCGCGGTGAGCTCAACACGCTGCCGTTGTCGCGGACTATGATCATCCGCTTGGACATTCAGCGGTGACGGTGCCGGCCACGCCGTCCGCTGCCTCACAAGCTCTGAGGTTCGAAGAGGCGAAGTGCACGTCGCGTCGGAGCCCGCGCCATACCTGACCTTTGGGAGGGAGCCGCACCTCCTTCCGCCGGATTGTTCGAACCGGCCGCATCGCCAATGTTGAACGCGTCACCAACGACACGTTCGACAATCCGCGGCGCCGCTTGGCGGCGCCGTCTTTTTTAAGGGGGATCCCATGTGCGGCATCATCGCTGCCGTCGCGGGGCGAGGAGTGGTATCTCGCGACTCGCTCACTCGTGCGGTGCGGCGGCTCGATCATCGTGGCCCTGACGGGCATCGGGTGTGGGTTGCGCCGAACCGGCGTGCCGGCCTTGGCCACGCGCGACTCAGCATCATCGACCTAACGACCGGCGATCAGCCGATAGTGAACGAGGACGGCCGGCTGAGAATTGTCGTGAATGGCGAGTTCTACGACTTCGAGCGGATTCGGGCGGAGCTCGAGCGGCAGGGCCACGTGTTCCGAACCCGATCGGACAGCGAGATCGCACTGCATCTGTTCGAAGAGCAGGGCGCACGCTCCCTCCACTCGTTGAGAGGTGAGTTCGCGTTCGCCATCTGGGACGAACGTGACGGTACGCTGTTCGCTGCGCGCGACCGGTTCGGCATCAAGCCGATGTACTACACGATCCATAACGGCGCGGTCTACCTCGCCTCCGAGGTGAAGGCGTTCATAGAGCTCGGCGTGCCGCTCCGCTGGGATCGGGAGACGCTGTACGACGTGCAGTTCTTCGGTCATGCGCCCGACCGCTCGCCGTTTGCCGGGATCTATCAGCTTCCTCCGGGATGCTACCTACTGACCGACGGCGAGCATGTGCGCGTCATGCCGTATTGGGATTGGGACTTCCCGCTCGCAGCCGACGCGGCACCCATTACCGACGAGCGAGAGTACGTGGAGCGCGTTAGGCTCTCGCTCGAGGAAGCGGTGCGTCTGCGCCTTCGGGCGGATGTGACCGTCGCGTGCTATCTGAGCGGTGGCATCGACTCCTGCGCCGTCCTCGGCTTCGCATCGCGCCTCTCGTCCAAGCCACTGCGCGCATACACGCTGTCGTTCGATCATGCGGAGTACGACGAGCGCCCGCTCGCCGAAGCGCAGGCGAAGCTATCCGGAGCGGAGTTTTATCGCGTAGATATCCGGTCCGAGCACACCGCGGATCACTTCGCCGATGCGCTCTATCATGCGGAGCGGCCGTTCCTGAACGCGCACAGCGTCGCGAAGTATCTGCTCAGCCGCGCAGTGCGAGATTCGGGGATCAAAGTCGTTCTCACTGGAGAGGGAAGCGACGAGATCTTCGCGGGCTATCCCCACTTCCGGCGCGACATGGTGCTCTACGGCGACGTCGGACAGTCGCCGGACGCAAGACGGCGGCTCCTGGAACAGCTGGAAGCATCGAACCGCGTGTCGACCGGGATCCTCATGCCACAAAGGTCAGTGGCGATCGACAGCGTGCGGAGCGTGCTCGGTTTCGTGCCGTCGACACTCGAGGTGTGGGCCGAAATGGGCAAGAGCCTCCTGGCTGTGGCGAACGACGACTTTGCGAGGGCGTTCAAGGAGCGCGACACGTTCCGCCTGCTGCTCAACCACCTGGATGTCGAACGACAGCTCGCGGGCCGTGATCCGCTGAACCAGTCGCTCTACGTCTGGTCGAAGACGTTCCTGCCTAACTATATCCTGAGCAACCTAGGCGACCGCATGGAGATGGCGCACTCGGTGGAAGGACGGTTGCCGTTCCTCGATCACCATGTCGCGGCGGAAGCCGCGCGCATGCCGGTGTCGATGAAGATCAAGGGGATGACGGAGAAGTACGTGCTGCGCGAAGCGGCGAAGCCTGTGCTGACCGAGGCCGTGTACCGCCGCCAGAAGCACCCGTTCATGTCTCCGCCGGCGACGATGCAGCGAGACGGACGGCTGTACGCGCTGCTCCAGGATACGCTCCGCGGCAGTCTCCTCGACGGACCTGGCATCTACGATCGACGCAAGGTGGTCGCATTGCTCGACTCGATTCCGTCGATGGATCCCGCGACGCGAACGCGAGCGGATACGATGCTCATGTGGGTGTTGAGCATCTGCTTGCTGCACGACCGGTTGGGTATGTCGAGTGGCGCGGTAGCACGGGCCGCCTGAGGGAATCGAAAGGACACCCGGTGAAAGGCGAAGAGCGTCATCCTCGAGACCCCGAGACGTGTCGTCGATGAGGATCAATCAGGAGGCGTTAGGCTGACGAAGCCGGCGACGCTTTTCGCTCAGCGTCGCCGGCGCTCGGCACGCGACTCTGGCGCCCGGGTCCGGCGCCCCATACGTTGGTGGCGCCACGGCGCGCTGCCGGTGTGGGGACCGGACCCGGGAGCGCTCCGATCCCTAAGGGGGAGTCGTCTCATGGCAATGGACCGGCGGCAGTTCCTGCGTGTCACGGCGGCCGGGGCGGTGACCGGCCTGTCCGTCCCGGTGATCGGCGCCGGCGCCCGAGGCACCGACGACCGCACCCTACGGGCGCTAGCCTACCCCGACCTCCTCGCCGTGCTGGGGGCCGAGCGCGTGCGCGCGATCGGCGTCCGCTACCGAGAGGGCACGCCCGCCGAGCGCGATGCGGATGCGCTCCGTGCGGCCATCGCCATTGCGAGAACGCCGATTCCGACCGGCGGCGAACACGCGCGCCTCGATTCGGCGGCGCTCGTCGCCCGTGACTTCGCCGACGAGCGCACGGTACTCGTAGACGGTTGGGTGCTCTCCGTTACTGAAGCGCGGCAATGCGCCCTCTTCTCCCTCCTCGGCCGCTGACGCGAGGAGTCACCGATGCACATCGATGCTCGGACGCTGCAGAACGGAAGCCTGATCGAGGGGGACCTTTGCATCGTCGGTGCCGGCGCCGCGGGGATCTCGATTGCGCTCGAGTGGATCCGCGCCGGACGGAAGGTCCTCCTCCTGGAGGGCGGCGGCTTCGATTTCGAGCCCGGGATGCAGGACCTCTACCGCGGCGAGATCGTCGGGCTGCCGTACTATCCGCTGCACGCCGCGCGGCTGCACTACTTCGGCGGCACGACGAACCATTGGGCGGGAATGTGCTCGCCCTTGGACCCGATCGACTTCGAACCGCGGCCGTGGGTGCCGCGCAGCGGATGGCCGATCACCCGCGCCAACCTCGACCCCTTCTACGAGCGTGCGCAGAAGGTGCTCGAGCTCACGCCGTACTACGATTACGACGCGGACTCGTGGAGCCGCCGCGACTCGACGCTGGTCCCGTTCGCGCTCGACCGGCGCGCGTTGGTGACCAAGATGTGGCAGTTCAGTCCCCCGACGCGCTTCGGCAAGCGCTACCGCGACGCAATCGTGGGCGCGAGCGACGTGCACCTGTACACGTACGCCAACGTGTGCGACATCGAGGCGAACGAGCCGGTGACCGCCGTTGAAGGGTTGCGTGTCCGCACGATCGACGGCAAGGAGCACCGAGTCCGCGCCGCGCGCTACGTCCTCGCCTGCTGCACGATTCAGAACGCGCGCCTCCTCCTGGCCTCGAACGCTCGCGTGACCGCGGGGCTGGGGAATGGCCACGACCTCGTCGGCCGTCACTTCATGGAGCACCTCGAGATCCCGAGCGGCCAGCTGGCGCTCGCGGGCACGCCGATCCCGAGCACCGCGCTCTACATGGCCGGCTTCAGCAGCCCCACGAGGGTCCAGGGCGAGCTGGCGGCGAGCGCGGCGATGCAGCGGAGGCACCGCATGTTGAACGCCACGGTGTCGGTCCGGAACATGGTGCCAGGGCAGGAGGCGAAGAGCACCTTCCAGTTTTTCACCCCCGACCTGCTCGACGCGTTCCAGCGCGCCCAGACGGGCGACACGACGGCGACCAAACGCATCCAGAAAGTCTTCTCGGCGTTCGCGCCGTCGGCGGCCGGCACTCGACTCTTCGACCTGTACACGCGCCAGGAACAGGCCCCAAACCCGCTGTCGCGCCTGACCATCAGCCGCGAGCGTGACGCGCTCGGCGTGCCCCGGGCGCAGCTCGACTGGCGGCTGACAGGCCTCGATTTCCATTCCTTCCGCGCCTTCTACGACGTGTTGGGGGGCGAGCTGGGGCGGAGCGGTGTCGGTCGCGCGCGCGTGCAGACGTGGGTGACGGCGTCCGACCGGAAGTGGCCCACCACGCTGAGCGGCGGATGGCATCACATGGGCACGACGCGAATGCACCGCGACCCGAAGCAGGGCGTGGTCGATCCGGATTGTCGAGTGCATGGTCTCGCCAACCTGTACGTCGCCGGCGCCGCCGTCTTCCCGACTGCCGGTTGCGCGAACCCGACGCTCACGCTGGTCGCCATGAGCCTTCGCCTCTCCGACCACCTCAAGACAAGGCTCGCCTGACGGCGCGGCAGCGTTACTAGCGCCTCGCCGTGAGCAGTCGCCGCCGCACCTCATCAGCGTATCGCGCCGGTGGAATGGTCGTTCCACCGGCGCGCGCGTTCGACCCCGCGTTCCATCGACCGCCGTAGGCCCGATCGAAGTCGGTCATGTGCAGGTCGTGAATCGTGAAGCCCTCCGGTGCCCGGGCGCCGAGTCGGAGCTCCATGACCCAACAGCCAACCTCGTTAGGCTTCGGGACGGCGAGCAGGATGAGCACCGCGTCAGGCAGGAGGGGAGGGAAGAAGATGCCGTCGATCTCGCCGTCGAGGATGCCGAACGCCATGAGGCCGTCGGACGCGACCGTTCCCTGTGACACGTAGTGCGCCGCGCAGTCGCGCTTGTGGCGCCATCGCGCAAGTGCTTCGGTGGCCTGCTCGGGGAGCGCCGCACCCATCTCGACCGCTCGCAGCGCCGCGAACGACAGCTCCGCGTCTCGCCACGGCTCGAGGGCCTGCAGGGCGTCTGCGATCTCGTTCGCCTCACCCGTGTGATCGGCGGCGAGCGCGGCGCGGCCGTACACGGGGAGCGCACCGAGCCGGCCGGAGACGATCCCGGAGCTCAGGATGCTGTCGCAATCGGTGTGGTTGATGACGACGATTGCCTGGTCGGCTGCCTGACGCGACTCGGATGGTGTGTCGATATTCGCCGCGCGCCAGTCGAGCGCGAGGTTCGTGGCCGAGACCGCGCGCGACATCCGAGCGGTCGGCGCGTGGTGGTCGATGTTGAGGACGCGTGTCCCGAGTCGATAGCCACCAGGGACGTCGGTGCCGAGCTCGGCGCCCGCGATGTAGAAGTCGCACGCGAGGATCTCGCCCGTCGGGTAGCGCGCGAGGAGGTCATCGAGGCTGCCCGCGCGGAAGACGGGGAGGAGGTCGATCGGGATGGGCAATGCGGAAGACTGGAGCTCGCGTAAGGGAGCGGTGCAGGCTGTCGATCGCAAGATAGCGGCCGGTTACCGTTAGCGTGCGGGTGGCAGAACGGACACCTTGTCAGAACTCGTCGCGGCATGTGTTGAGCAGGGGGTCGTGGCGCACGACGTGGCTGATGTTGGTAACCGCATCCAACGCCTCACCGATCTCCAACAACCCCGCCGCTCGGCTCGCGGGTGACGGGAGCGCGCGTGCCCACGCGACCGCCTCGCTGAGCCCACCGCTGCGCACGACCCAGAAGATGAGCTCATCGCCAAAGGGATACGTCGGCCAGCGCGACCAGTCGCGATCCCTCGCGCGCAGCACGGACAACGCTCGATCACGCGCGGCGGCGGTGTCGCCGCGGAAGAACGAGGCGCGAGTGACGAGGTTCTGCGCGACCTCCGCCCAGCGGTTCCGGGGTATTGAGTCGACGACGCTCATCGCCAGGTCGAAGTCGGCCTGCGACATACTCCTGTCTTCGATCCACGGACCAATCACGTCCGACGTCGCCGCCGCCCGAATTTCAGCGTCGCCTAACGCCGCGAGGAATCGTTGCCCGTCGGATTTCGAGAGCCTGAGCCGCAGTCCGTAGGGGTACCCGAACGCGGGCAGAGCGATCGGTCGGTCCGGGATCGCATTGAGCGTCCCCGCGCCATCGTCGACGAGTCCGCGCCCAATCTGCGCCTTGGCGATCTCGAGAAGCGTGAGACTCAGCTGACGTGTGGAGAGGCCTCGAGCGAGCGCAAGCTCGCGCGCACGTCGCAGAAGCAGTGCAGCCGTGTCGGCGTTCGCTCTGGACGCTGCGAGCGCCACTCGGGCGAATGCGCGAGCGCGCCGGCCGTACGACAACGGATCATCCAGCGTGTCGACGAGCGCGACCGCTGCACGGAAATCGTTCGGCGCGAGTTGCACGGCCCGTTCAATTACGGATAGCGTGGCCGTGGCGCGTCGTCCTGGTTTCCGTTCGGCCGCGGGATCGCTTATCAACCGCGTTGCCACGCTGTCCGCAGTTGCCGAGTCGCCTAACGTGTTGAACGCGGCTACGATGGCTTCCGCCATCGGGAGTTGAACCCGCGCATCGGCGACACTGTCGACTCGTGAGACGTCCCCGAGGAGCTCGGCTCGGATGCGCGGATTCCGCGCGTTGGGCCACCAGCCCATTCCCCGGGCGGCGAAGATGCGATCATCGCGCAGGAGCGATCGGCGAAGAGCGAGGGCCGAGTCTCTGTAGCCGGTGCTCCCAAGGTGGTCGATGATGATGCGCAAGCGACGGGAAGCGAGGTCGCGATCGCGAATTCCGGGAAGCGATGCCAGTGCATCGGCGACGGCTGCGCGGGCGCGAGCCGTGTCGTGCTGATAGCGCAGGCGGTTGGCGATCTCGAGGAACGCATCGACTCGCGGCTCGGGAGAGCGGATCTCGCGCGCAACTGCGAGGGCCCGATCGTGGAGAGTGGCTGAGACAATCGTGTCGGGTGTCGTGGGCCGAGGAAACTGGAGCGGGCGCACGAGTCTCACCGCGAGGTTGGCGAGTGCCCAGTCGCGGTCCTCGTT
>JBKOYV010000433.1:0-3647 GCA_046725585.1 Gemmatimonadota bacterium
TGGCCAGCTGTCGAAGTGCTGATCCTGCTTCCAGTAGCCCGGCGTGCAACCCTCGTCGCCCGGCGGCGGCGTGAAGGTGTTCGTGTAGGTGAGGCGGATGCCGTGGATGCTGTTGATGAAGAAGTCGGCGCCGTCACTCACCGTGCCGAGGTCTGTCGGCGGGAAACCGATCTCGACGGACGCTGCGGTCACCACGAACGTCACGTTCGGGGCACCAGTTTCGTGCACCTGGAACACCGACCCGCTGCCCTGCGGCGAGCCGTCCTCGGCGACGACGACGCACTGGCCGGAGTCGAGATGCAGTCCGTCGTCGTCAAACGAACCCGAGCCGGAGCTACGTGTGACGGTGAAGTCGCCACCAATGTTGCCTTCCTTGCAGACAATCAGCTTGCCAGGCACGGGCGTCGATGTTGCGGCATCACCAACCGCAAAAACCGGCGCCGCCACCTTCGCCGTAGCCGGCCCGACTGGTGAATCCGAGCACGCTGCCAGGAATGCCATTCCCAATGAAGCGCTCGCTGCGAGCGCCGTCCCTCTCATCATGCGCATGTCTTGAACCTCACTCGATGGGTTAGACCGGAACTGGCCAAAGAGCACAGGACGGCCTCGAGCATCGCATGACCGTGACATGGAGCTACGAGTGACCGCATACAACCACTCGCCGACACCTGCCCGCGAGCGGGCACAATTATGAAATCGACCTAACGATCCCGCAAGGCATATCCGACAACTGGCCGTCCGCGCTCGTGGGTTCGGTCATTTTTGCCGAATCAAGGCGACCGTTTACCGTCGCTGGCTATTTATCCGACAATAGCAGGACACGAGCGGGCCCAAGCGCCCTCACTCGCTTCGGAGCGCCTCGATCGGATCGACCTGCGCCGCCCGGCGTGCCGGCACGTACACGGCAATCGCCCCGATCACGATCAGGATCGATGGCACTGTGACCATCACCGTGAGGTCTCGCGACGACGTCTCGTAGAGCAGCTGCTCGACCAACCGCACCAGCGCCAGCGCGCCACCGAGGCCGATCAGGCAACCCACGACGGCCAGCGTCACGCCCCACCGGAGCACCGACCGAACGACCTGATCGCCCGTGGCACCTAACGCGATACGGATCCCGAACTCGTTCGTCCGGCGCGCCACCGAGTAGCTGGCCACGCCGTACAGACCTAACGCCGCCAGCACCAGCGCGCAGGTGCTGAACGCACCGACGAGCCCGAGGACGTACCGCCGCGGGGCGAGCGCCGCGGACAGGCCCCGCTCGACGCTGCTGAACGTCATTGGAGCACCCGGGCCCATGGGCAGCATGTTCGGCTCGGCCTCGAGCGCTGCCCGGCGAAGCGCCGTCGGCGTGGCCGGTGCTCCTTCGCGCATCCGCACCGCGAACGACACCCACGCCCACGGCTCCGCCGCGAGCGGGACGTAAACCGACGGGTTCGGGTCGCTCTCGGGGCCGAACTGCCTAACGTCTCCGACCACGCCGATCACCACGGACGGCACCGCGCGGCCGAAGTCGGCCCGCACCTGCGACGACCGATAGATCGTGAGCGGCTTGCCTACTGCGTCCTGACCCGGCCAGTACCGCTTGGCAACGGCCTCGCTGATCACCACGCCGTCGCCTGGCGAGCGCATCTCCGCAGCCGTGAACCAACGGCCGCGAACGAGCGGGATCCGCAGGGCCCGGAAAAATCCTTCCGACACCGTGATGTACGTCGCGAGGTCCTCGCTCGCCGGCGTTCTCCCCGGAACCTCGATACGCGTCGGCACACCCGCGCGCCCCGACGGCATGAAGTTGACGACCGCGGCCTCCTCCACGCCGGGCTCCGACTTCAATCGATCCACGATTCGCTCGTAGACCGCCAGCGCGACCTGCGGATCCACGTTCTTGTCTCGAGGCGGTGACCCGGACGTCGCGAACAACCCGTGCGGGTCGAACCCGATGCGAGCACCAAGGAGCCGGCGATAGCTCTGTGCGAGGAGACCAGCTCCGACGAGCAGCAGCAACGCCAGCGCGAACTGTGCGCTCGTCAGGATCGCGCGCCCGCGCGCTTCGCGGCGCGATCCACTGGCTCCCGATCGACCGCCGAGGAGGATGCGGAACGAGCCGCCGGCCATCGCCGCGCGGAGTGCGGGGAAGACCCCGAACAGCAGCGCGGTCAGTATCGTCACGCTGGCCGCGACCGCGACCGCGCGACCATCCAGCGCGAGCTCGCGGGCGCGTGGCAGGTCGAACGGCGCCGTGGCTCGCAACCATGATATGGCACGCCACGCGAGTAGAAGCCCAAGTCCGCCACCGATGAGCGCGAGCGTGGCGCTCTCAACGGCCAGTTGACGCATCACCTGCCCCCGGCTCGCCCCGAGTGCGAAGCGGATCGCGACTTCGCGACCGCGCGACGCGCCTCGCACGGCCGCGAGGTTCGCGAGGTTCACGCACGCGACGAGAAGGATGAGCGCAACGGCGCCGCCCAAGCCGAGAATCGCCGTCCGCACGTCGCCGACGACCTCGGTCTGCAGTGGAGTAACGCCCACACCGACCCAGTCACCCTCTTCCTTGGGGAACAACTCGGCAAGGCGAGCCTGCACCGTGGACAGGAGCCGCTCGGCCTGCGCCGCATCGACGCCGGGAGCGAGGCGCCCAATGGCGCGGCTGTCGGCGTGGAAGTCTCGGCGGTCGATCACGGGGTCGCGACCGGCGAGCTGAACGAGCGGTCGCCATGCGTCAGCCCATATGGGATACGCGAAGCCGGGTGGCATGACGCCGATCACCACCGCGCTCGAGCTGTCGAAGCGGAGCGTCTGCCCGATGATCTTCGCGTCGGAGCCGAAGGTCTTCCGCCACAGCTCGTGCGAGATCACGACGACGTCCTGGCCTCCGGGCCGCTCCTCCTCCGGCGCGAACGTCCTGCCTAACGCGGCCTGCCGGCCCATGAGCTGGAAGAAGCCGGGCGAGACGAAGCCCGTGCCGACGCGCTGCGGACCGTCGGGTCGCTGGATCGTGAGCCCGTCGCCGCGAATCCACGCGAGCCCACTCAGCGCGACGCCGGCGCGCGCCCAGTCCTGGAGTGTCGGGTTCGAAACGAGCCGCTGGTTTCCTCCCTTACCGCGCTGGTACAGCGAGACGAGCCGATCGGCGTCACGGTAGGGAAGCGAGCGGAGAAGGACGTGGTCGACGACGCTGAAGATGGTCGCCGCGGCACCGATGCCGAGCGCGAGCGTCGCCACGACGGTGACCGAGAATCCTTTGGCCTTTCGGAGCGCGCGAAAGGCGCCTCGGATGTCATGCCGCGCGACGTCGGCAATACGACGCCAAACTCCACCCATAGAGAAATCCATTTCGGCAGGTAAATGGTCGCTACAGCACCAACTTCTCGAATGCCCACAGAGTCACTGCAAAGGCGTGCAAGAGCGCAGGGCCCGAACGACGCAGGGCCCATAAGGCGCGAGACCCGAACGACGCACGGCACAAACGACGCACCGCCCGAACGGCAACGGCGCAGGGCCCGAACGGCGTGAGAGGCCGAACGGCGTGAGAGGCCGAACAGCGTCACGCCGTTGAGTAGCGCGGTTTGCCGTTGCGCCGTTGCCGTCTGGGCCCCGCGTAGTCTGGGTCTTGCGTCGTCCGGGTCCTGCGTAGTTCGGGCCCTGCG
>JBKOYV010000088.1:0-43395 GCA_046725585.1 Gemmatimonadota bacterium
GAATACGCTGATTTCTTGTTTTAGGACAGCGTGCTCAGGGCCCGCCGCGAGGCGGCCTGCGTTCTCAGCGTTCGTGGTGCGACGGCAAGCTTCCTGATAGAGGGCGCTGCGTTGCGAGACCTACATCCGCCGGCCCCGCAGGCTGGCGCGCCGACGTTGCGGCGCTCTCCCCGTCGCCCCGCGTCGCGAGGCTTACGTCGGCGCGCTCCACGGGTGCAGGCGTGTCGACGACTCGGTCCGATCCTGGTGGCGCCGCCGGCGACGTGAACCACTGTTCCCGCGGGACGACCTTCGCCTGCTCCGGATCGCCTTCGTACGCCGGCGTCATGATCTGCACGCCATACTCGTTGAACACGTCGAGGATGTTTCGGTGGAGCGCCGTGTACAGCGCGAGAATCCTGCTTGCATCGTCAGTGTAGACGTTGATCTCGTAATCCACCGCGAAGTCGCCGAGCTTCTTGTGGAGCACGAATGGCTCCGGTTGCGCCTTCAGGCCCGGCGTGCGACGCGCCGACTCGAGCAGCATCGCCTCCACCTGCCGCCACGGCGTCTCGTACCCGATGCCGACGTTCGTGTGCAGGATGAGCCCCGATTGCTTCGCGAGGGCGCTGTAGTTCACGACCTCGCTGTTGAGGATCATCGAGTTCGGGATGATGACCTGCTCGTTCTTCGGCGACCGCAGGTAAGTGGTCAGCAACCGCACATGCGTCACTTCGCCAACATGTTCGCCGATCCGCACGCGGTCGCCCACATGAAATGCGCCGCGAAACGCGAGCCCCAGTCCTGCGACGACATTGCCGATCACTGACGGCGACCCGAGCGAAAACATGAGTCCCAGCACGAGCCCGATTCCCTTGAATGCCTCGGAGCCCGAGCCAGGGATGTACGGATACGCAATGACGAGCGCGAAGGCGACGACGGCAAACCGCGTTATCCCGTAGGTGGCCCGGGCCCATTCCGGATCGAAGCCATGAAGCGTGATCGATCCGTCGCCTACGCGCTGGAAGAACAGCTTGACCAACTTCAGAACGTATCGCGTGACGAGCGCGAGAATGATCAGGAAAACGAGATCGGGTATGAATCCGACGAATCCGGTCGCAAGCGTCTCCAGCGGTTGCAGGAAGATGTCCGAGAGACTGCGGCCGAGCGCTCTCGTCCACGGGAAGAGCCGCAGCACGTAGTCGAGGTACGCGTAGCCGCCGACCAGGATCACGAGCGCGGCAGCGACCCACACCGCTCGCTGCACGAGATTCCAGAGATGCTCACCGCGCATGATCTCGATCGAGCGGAACTGCACGTCGTGGACTTTCGACCGGTAGCGCGCGTGCACGGCCGCGCGAACACGCTTGAGCGTCACGCGGTCCAGCGCGACGAGCAGCAGGAGGGCCAGGGTAGCTACGGCTGCCCTGCCGAGGTCGACCCAGAGTACGGCTGGCTCGCGATCGCGGCGGAACGCCGTCATGGCCTCCGCTACGCGGGACATGTACGTCTGCGCCAGGATCTGACGCGAAAGGCCCTCGATCTCGGCGTCTGCGTCGAGCACACCAAACAGCCGCCGGCCGCTTGCGACGACCAGCGTTGCCGTCGGCGTGTCCTGCAGCTTGAGGGAGTCAACAGGAATCGCCCGATCCCCCGCGACGTCGGCGATCCGATTGGCGATCTCCGCGGCGCGCCGCTCGGCCGGGTAGGAGGAAATACCGCGGACGCGGAACAGGGTGACGCCGTCTACCAGCACCGGCGCGGTGGGCAGCTCTATGGCGGACTCCGCCTGAGCGCGACGGTCGGCGGCCTGCCCCGAGGTCGAATCCTGTGCGGCGGCGCCGCCGCTCGCGACGATGGCGGCGACGAGTCCGAGCGAGAGAAGGCGCCTGACGGGCATGACGGTGAATCCGGGCTGATCTCGACTTGGGTGGTGCAACGGGATCAGGAGGTCGACAACTCCGACCCTCGAATCCCACGACCCCACGCCATCATGCCGCCGAGTTGGAGTGGCGTGCCATTGAACGAAGGGCTATGCGTCAGCGAGCTCGCCCGCTCTCCGAGAGCTACGCGACGAAGGTGTACTTGTTGGTGAGAGCGGATCTGCGTAGGTGATGGGCATGCAACGCTCGACCTCGCCGCGACGCTCATCGTGGATCGCCCTCGTTCTCGTTCTGCTGTCGGCCCGCGCGGTTGGAGCGCAGAAGACCGATTCGGTGTGGATCCGGAACGGAGACCGCATTACTGGAGAAGTGAAGGCGCTTTCCCGCGCGCTGCTCAAGTATTCCACCGACGACCTTGGCACCATCTACATCGAGTGGGACAAGGTCGTTCGCATCAGCAGCAAGGCGACGTTCGAGGTGCAGCTCAACTCCGGGCAGAAGTATTACGGAAGCCTAGGGCGGGCGTCGAACGGTTGGGTGGCACTCGGCGCCGACACGCTTTCGCTGTTTCACATCGTGTCCATCACGCCGATCCGGCAAAGGCTGCTCGATCGTGTGGACGGGTACCTCGATCTGGGTTTCTCTCTTCAAAAGGCCAACAAGACCCTTCAGATCACGAGCGGAGCGAAAGTGGTGTATCGAGGGCCGCGCTCGGAGACGGCGCTCGAGATCAGCACCTTTCGCGAGGATCGGGAGGACGCGCCCGAGACCTCGCGCCTCACGGCCGACCTCACGGAACGGTACCTGATCTGGGACCTCTGGAGCGCAGGGCTCGCGGTGGGCTACGAGCGGAACGAGGAGCTGGATCTCGCGGGACGCACGAGAGTCGGCGCCTTCGGAGCCCGGACGATCTCCCGATCCAACCACGCGGAGTTCTGGGCTGTTGCGGGTCCCGTCGTCACCCGTGAGCGCTACTTCTCGACGGATTCGGTGTCGGCGAGCCTCGAAGGATTGATTGCCGTCGCGTTCAACGCCTTCCGTTACGACAGTCCGAAGCTCAACGCGTCGGTGACGAGCCAGCTCTTCCCGAGCTTTTCCATCAAAGGCCGCGTGCGCTGGCAGAACGACCTTCGCGTGTCGTACGAGCTCGTGAAGGACTTCATGCTCACGGTGACGCTGTTCGACTCGTTCGACAACAAGCCCCAGTCCGCAGGCGCGGAGAAGAACGACTACGGGACCACGCTCGCCATCAGCTGGACGTTCTGAGCTTCGTTAGGCGCTGGCTGTCGCCCGAGGTTCCTACCAGCCCTGCGCTTTCTCCCACGCCCGCACGTTGGTGCGCGCGGCGTCGAATAGCCGCTCGTAGTTCCCCTTGCGAATCTTCGCGCTCGCCTCAGGCGTGAGCAGCGCCCAGAGTGGGCGGTAGCTCTCGAAGACCGCGTAGTACTGCGTCGTATCCTTGGGCGCCACTACGTCGGTGCCGAATAGGAATCGATCGGGGTACCGGTTGAAAACCTGCGCCGCCCGGCGCGTGACCTCCGGGCTCGAGAGGATGTACTTCGCCACCTCGTCCCAGCTGATGTCGAAGTACACGTGACGGAGCGTCGAGTCGGCGAGAATCCCGTCGACGATGGCCGCGTGGTTGGTGTTCCGTTCCGTAGCGGGGGCCGACGCGGACGCCTGCACCGGATGGACGACCCGGCCGAGTCCCATGTGCGCCCAGATGATCGTGGTCTTCGGGTGGCGCCGGAGCAGCGCCTTCATCTGCGCCAGATAGACCGGCTCGGTGCCCGCCTTGGCGAATGGCATGTCCATGTCGTTGTGGAAAATCACCACGAGCCCGGCGTCGCCCGCCAGGTCGAGAATCCGGTCGACGGCCGGATTCGTTAGGCTCGCAACTTCGCCCGCGACCTTGGCCGACACGAACTCCTTGTGAATCGAGAACTCGCCGATTCCCGAGAACACGCCGGGGAAGGTCTTGAGGACACGCTTGATGTGATCCGCGGCGTACATGTCCGCGGGGTTGAAGCCCGTGATCATCGGATCCAACCGGGCCCGCTGCTCCGGCGGCAGCGAGCGGTAGGCCATCGCGATGGAGGCGTCGGTGAACGAGTAGTAGTAGAGCGGCGCGTCGCTCTGGAGGTAGTAGGTCGGCGCGTAATCACCGGAGTTCGCAGACGACCACGTCTGCTGCAGCGGGATTCCGAAGAGCGTGGAGCGCCCCACGCGCGTCCCCATGAGGCGCAGGAAGTCCCGAACATCCGTGCCTTCCTGCACGTAATTCGTTAGGTGGAAGTGCGAGTCATCGAAGTCGTAGTTGGGTGCTCGGCCGGTTGTTTGCGCCAGGACCGACTGTGAGATTGCGAAGAACGCACTGACTGCCGTCGCGCGCGCGAAAGAGTGTGTCGCCATGGGTATCACCGTCAGAACTCGATCTGCAGCCGGGCCTGGAAGAACTGCGTCACGCCCGAGGTCTCGAAGCGGTCGAGCGTGCCGTAGCCGTAGGCGAGCTCCAGTCGCGTGACATCGGTGAAGTACCAGTTCACCATCGGTGTCAGGCGCCAGAGCGTCCCGCCCTGCACGGGACCGTCGTTCAGATCGCTGTACGAGAACCGGAGCAACGCTTCCCACGCCCCCGGTCCACGTTGAAGGATTGTCCTGGCCGGTGCTATCGACCTGAAGTAGCCGCCGACGGTGTTGTACGATCGAGTCTCACCGGTGATCACCCAGGACACGAACGCGTCCCCCCCGTGGAACAGCGGGTCGTTCATCTGCGGCGAGTCGACCTTTTGCCAGTAGTACTCGGTGCCGAACAGCCAGTTACCTGGCCGGTAGTAGATCTCCGGTCCGCCCATGCGCGCCGACTTCGCCGGGAACTTGCCTGTGTCGATGAAGTACGGGGCAGGGAAGGCCTCTGGGCGCGAGCGCAGCTGTATCTTGCCCTCGTTGAGCTTTCCCCGGCGGAAGTTCATGCCGATGTGGAGCAGGGTGCCGCTCGAGTCGGACACCATTGGCACCAACGCGGCGCGCACGGTGAACTGGTTGTCGTACGAGGAGAACGACTGTCCTTCCGACAGCACGTCGGTGAACCAGCCGACGTTCCACAGGAAATGCTTGTTAGGCACGTAGCCGAGCCATTTGACGCCGTCCGCGAGCAGCGGGATTACGTCGCTGAACGTGAACCGTTCCATCGTCCAGCCATCGTATCCCGTCATCACCTTGTTGAGGCTCACGCCTTCCTTGGCCCGCCCGATGAAGAAGTGGCCCCAGAGCTCGGGGACCGCGATCATGACCCCTGTCTGGCGCACCAGCCACTCATCGTTCGGGCCATCGTACATGAGGCCCGCCTGCCAGGTGATCGGCCGCTTCGTCTTGAAGCGTCCTCCGAACAGCACTCGCGCGTCGCGGACCTTGAACTCGGGCGCGAGGCCATCAATCTGCTCGCGGCTCGCGTCGTCTTGCGCGTACGACACGTAGTCCACGAGGATGCCGCCGCCGAAGTTGAACGTCGTGAATCCCCAGTCGAAGTTTCTGCGGCCGAGAAGGCTCCTGCGCAGTTGGTCGCCGTCGGCCTCTCCCGCGGTTATTCCTGCAGCCGGCGTCGTGTCACGGGGGCTACCCGCAGGCTGCTGAGCGTACGCCCGTCTGTGTGTCGTTAGGCAGGCCACGATCAGGCCAAGCCCGACCCGGCGGCAGGTGAACGGCAGTCGCATCACGCTCTCCGTGAGTGATCCGCGGAGACCAAGTCTCAGTACTCGTCGAAGTAGCGCTGGATGGCTTTGGGGTCAGTCGTCTTCGTCAGCGCGAGCCGCAGCAGGACGCGCGATTTCTGCGGGTTGTGATCCAGCGATGCGACGAACCCCATCTTGTCGTCGTCCACTTCCACGTTCCGGCCTACCTGGCCGGTCACCACTCGAGACGAGCGCACGCACACGATCCCCTTCTTCGCCTGGGCCGCCAGCGCGTCGAGCGCGGCCTTCGTCATGTTGCCGTTGCCAACGCCGGCGATCACGATCCCCTTCGCTCCTGCCGCGGCCGCCGCGTTGATCAGCGCGCCGTCCATGTTCTCGCTGGCCATGATGATGTCCACGCGCGGCAGCACCGTGTTCTTGTCCACCGAGAACTCCGAATTCGCGGTGTTCTTGCCCACGGGGCCGCTATACCACTCGGGTACACCGTAGGCCACGGTACCAATGAGACCGCGGACGGGCGAAAGAAACGTCTGCACCGCGGTAGTGCTGGTCTTCGTGAGTGAGGACGCCCCGTGGATCCAGTCATTGACGACCACGAGCACACCGCGACCGGCCGCATCCTTGTTGGCCGCCACCGCCACGGCGTTGTAGAAGTTGAGTGGGCCGTCCGCCGAGAGCGCCGTCGACGGTCGCATCGCGGCGGTCAACACCACTGGCTTCCGCGACTTGATGACGAGGTTCAGGAAGTACGCGGTCTCCTCGATCGTGTCGGTGCCGTGGGTGATGACCACGCCGGCTACGTCGGGCATGGCCACGAGCTCGTTGATCCTCGTGGCGAGCTTGATCCAGACCGTGTCGTTCATGTCCTGCGAGCCGATGTTCGAGATCTGCTCGCCGCGAAGCTTCGCGAGCTTCTTCGCCTGTGGCACTGCCGCGAGCAGCTGTTCGACACCAACCTGGCCGCTCGTGTAGCCGGCCTGCACATCGCTGGCGGCCGCGCCCGCGATGGTCCCGCCAGTGGCGAGCACGACCACGTTAGGCAGCGGGCCGGTTGCCGCCGGCTGCTGCGCCGCTGCAGTCGACTGCGCTGCCGCCACGCCGACGAGCAGTGTCATCATCAGGGAAGGCATGGATCGCCAAAGCATTGGAACCTCCTACTGTGTCAACAGCACGATGACCGGTCCCCATGCCGTCAGCAGGATGTTGCCGAGCGCATAGGGAACGGTGTATCCGAGCACGGGCGCTTTGCTCTGCGCTTCATCCTGGATCGATCGCAGGGCGGCCGTACTTGTGCCCGCTCCCGCGCAGGCACCGAACAGAATGACGGGATTCATCTTCAGGACGAATCGTCCGAAGACGAGGGCGGTGAGGTGCGGAATGATGGCTACGACCAGCCCCACCAGAACGAGACTCAGGCCGGTGCGGCGCAGACCGTCCACGAAACCGGGTGCCGCGGTGAGACCGACCACGCCAATGAACACCGCGAGCCCCACGGTGTCGAAGACCCATAACGCGGGCTCGGGAATGCGACCGAACGTGGGATACACGGACCGCAGCCATCCGAACACGAGGCCCATGATGAGCGCCCCGCCGCTTGCCGTTAGGCTCAAGGGCAGGCCGCCCACCTTGACCGACAGCAACCCGATCAAGCCGCCGATGACGATCCCCAGACCGACGAACACCATGTCGGTGGTCGCGCCCGATCGCTCGATGTACCCGAGCGCCTGACCGGCCCGCTCGACCTCCTGGGTTGGGCCAGCGAGTCGCAGCAGGTCGCCACGGTTCAGGGTGATGGACGCCGCGAACGGGATCTCCTCTCCACCGCGAATCAGGCGAACGAGCGCCACGCCTCGGCCATGCTCCTGCGCCACGTCGGCGAGCGTGCGGTCCACCACGGCCGAGTTGGTGACCACCACGTCCATCGCTTCGATGGGGAACTCGAGAAGCTCCCGATCTTCGAGCTCGATACCTATCGGCACGCCACCCGCCATCACTCGGCGTCTGGCACCTAACGCGACCGAGTCGCCCGGACGGAGGACCGTGTCGGGCTCGGCGTCCATCACGCGCTCTTCGCGTCGGATCCTCAGGACGAAGACCCGCTCCGGGCCGAAGGAGCGTTCCAGCTCGGTCACGTGGCGTCCGGCCCACTCCGGATCGAGGCGATACGCCCTGATGTCCCACTCGCGATAGCCGGCGAGGCTTTTTCCCTCTCGCGCACCACCCGACTGCTGCTCGAAGGCTTGGGCTTCGGCCTTGAGGTCAACCTTCAGGAGTCGGGGCGCCAGGCTCGAGAGAAACCAGACGGCACCAGTCGTCCCCACGAGGTAGGTGACTGCGTACGCCACCGCGATGTTATTGAGCAGCTGGGCGGTGGTGGCGTCGCCAAGGCGAAGCCGCGTGATCGCGTCGCCTGCCGTTCCGATGACGGTGGATTCGGTGAATGCGCCGGCGAGGAGTCCGGCCGCCGTCCCCGTGTCATAGCGCAGGATCTTCACCGCGACGACCGTCGCGAGAAGACTCGTGACACACAGCACGACCGTCACCGCGACCTGCGGGAGAGCGCTACGCCCAAGCCCTCGGAAGAACTGCGGGCCAACCTTGTATCCGGTCGCGAACAGGAACAGGTCGAAGAACACGACCTTCACCGTCGTCGGGACCTGGATGTTGAGTTGCCCGATCACCACGCCGGCGAGCAGTGTGCCGACCACGTTCCCGAGTCGAAAGCAACCAATCCGGAGCCGTCCCAGCACGAAGCCACCGGCCAGCGTGAGGAAGATCGCCAGCTCGGGGTTCTTCTGCAGGGCAGTCAGGAAGTATTCCATCGCTCTCTCGCCTGCCTAACGAGCCACGAGCAGCAGCCACGGTGTCCCGATCAGCAGGTACACCAACAAGCAGAGCACTGTATGAATGGCCCCCCAGCGATAGAGCTCTCCCTGGGAGAGGTAGCCGCTCCCGACGAAGAGCAGGTTGGCGCTCGACGCCTGCGGCGCGAGCGCCGCGAAGTAGTTGGTCGCGAACAGCAGCTGGAACGCGAGCAGCGGTGCCGACACGCCGAGCTTGACCCCGACGCCCACGAACACCGCAAAGAGCGCGAGCAGATGCGCGGTCTGGCTCACGAACAGATAGTGGATCGCGACGTACACGACGAGCAGCGTCACGGCCACCACCGCCGGCGGCAAACCTCCGAGCCGCATCACGAGGCGCTCGCCAAGGAACTCCATGAACCCGAGCTTGTTCAGCTGGTCGCTCATGACGAACAGCGACGCGAACCAGATGTACGTCGCGAGGACATCGCCCTCCTTCGCGATGTCCGCGAGGGTCAGCACGCCGGTCGCGAGAAGGATCCCCAATCCGAGCAGCGCCACCGCGGTCGGGTCGATGCCTAACGTTGCGGCGGCACCCCAGAGCGCTACCATGCCGGCGAACGTCCATCCCACGACCTTCTGATCGCGCGTCAGGCCGCCCAATGCCGCGAGCGCCTTCCTGGCCTCGGCCGGGGCTTCCGGCATCGCCGTCACCTCGGGTCGCATGACCTTGTAGTAGACGAACGGCAGCACGATCATGCAGATGAGCGTGGGCACCGAGGCGGCAATGAGCCACGAGCCGAAGCCGATCTGGAGGCCCCACGTCCGCGCGATCTCGGCGCCGAGCGGGTTGCCGGCCATCGCGGTCAGCCAGAGCGCTGATGACAGCGTCAGGCTGGTCATCCCCGAGAACATGAGGTACCGCGCGAGACGCTTGCGGTCCTCGCGCTCAGGGCTGACTCCAGCCGCTTCGGCCATCGAGAGCGCGAGCGGGTAGATCACGCCGGAGCGCGCCGTGTTGCTCGGGAACGCCGGCGCGATCAGCGCATCGACCGCGTAGATCGCGTACGAGAGACCGAGCGTCGACCGCCCGAACAGGCTGATGGCGCGGTGACCGAGTCGCTGGCCCAGACCAGTCTTCACCACCGCGCGCGCGACGAGAAACGCGACGATGATGAGGACGATCGTCGGGTTCGCGAACGCGGTGTACGCGACGTTAGTCGGCAGGATGCCCGTCAACACCGCGATGGCAAGGGCGAGGACGCTCGCGGTCAGGATCGGGAATGCCCCGATCATGACCGAGAGAATCGTGGCGCCGAAGATCGCGAAGAGACGCCAGGCCTGGACGGTCAGCGTGCCCGGAGGCGGCACGAACCAGATGATGAGCGCTACCGCCAGGGTCACCAGACGGGCGACCCTGGCGCGGGTGAGAAACGTCGTTAGGCCCGGCTTCCCACCCGGCACGGCGTCAGCGTCCTTGCCCAGTGAGTGCGGCTGGGTTGAGGATCTCATTGATCTGCTCGTCCGTCAGGATGTGCTTGCTGCGGACGAGCTCGACGATCCCCTCGCCTGTCTTCATCGCTTCCGCGGCGAGCTCGGTGGATCGCTCGTACCCGATGACCGGGTTGAGCGCGGTGACCGTCCCGATACTGTTCTCGACATAGCGCTTGAGGATGTTCGGGTTCGCCGTGATCCCCTCGACGCAGTGCTTGCGCAGCGTACGCGCGGCGTTCTTGAGCAGCGTCTGGCCCTCGAACACGACCGCGGCAATCACGGGCTCGAACGCGTTGAGCTGCAACTGGCCCCCTTCGGCGCTCATCGTGACCACGAAGTCGTTTCCGATCACCCGGTAGGAGACCATGTTGGTGACCTCGGGGATGACGGGATTCACCTTGCCGGGCATGATGGAGGAGCCGGGCTGCTTGGCCGGCAGGTTGATCTCGTACAGGCCACACCGCGGGCCGGACGACAAGAGGCGCAGGTCGTTCCCGACCTTGGCGAGCTTGATCGCGAGGCTCTTGAGGCACGACGAGTAGAGCACGAAGGCCTGCGTATCCTGCGTGGCCTCGATGAGATCCTCGGCGAGATGAATCGGGAAGCCGGTGATCTTCGCCAAGTGGTCCGCGCACTTCTCGGCGTAGCCCGGAGGCGCATTGAGGCCCGTGCCGATCGCGGTCGCGCCCATGTTGACTTCGCACAGCACCCGTTGGATCGAGTCGAGCGCCTGGAGCTCATCGCTCATCGTTTTGGCGAACGCCTTGAACTCCTGGCCTAACGTCATGGGCACGGCGTCCTGCAGTTGCGTCCGGCCCATCTTCAGGATGTTCGAAAACTCGGCAGCCTTGGCGGCGAAGGCCGCGACGAGCTCCTTGAAGGCGGCGATGAGCTCCACGTTGCCGAGCAGCATCCCGACATGCATGGCGGTGGGATAGAAGTCGTTCGTGGACTGTGACTGGTTCAGGTGGTCGTGCGGGTCGCAGTACTTGTAGTCGCCCTTCTTGTGTCCCATGAGCTCGAGCGCGCGGTTGGCGATCACCTCGTTCGCCGCCATGTTGGTCGAGGTGCCGGCACCGCCCTGGAACACGTCGAGGCTGAACTGGTCGTGCAGCTTGCCGTCGATGATCTCCTGGCAGGCGCCTTCGATCCCCTTGAGGATCTCGCGCGGCAGCGCGCCGACGTCGGCGTTTGCTCGTGCAGCGGCGAGCTTCACCATGGCGAGCGCCTTGATGAAGTTCGGGTAGAGACTGATCGGCACGCCCGAGATCTGGAAGTTCTCGAGCGCGCGTGCGGTCTGGACGCCGTAATAGGCGTCCGCGGGCACCGCGAGGTCACCGAGCAGATCGTGTTCGATCCGTGTTTTCGACGCAGCCATGCTTGCCTCCGTGCGCTACCGCACTACTCCCGGGGGTGGACGAACGACCGGCCCGGCGCCCCGAGGACGCAACCGGGCCGGTGGCAGGTGGCGCGTCAGGCGACGGCCTATGACGCCGGATGACGAAGGAGTGTGAGGCCCGTCGTCGCGCTTCATAGCAGAATGTCCACTCCCGCCGAGATGGTCGTGCCGGTCTGGCCCGCCGTGTAGAACCCGAAGTTCGACGCTGCCGGACTTCTCCTGACGTGAATGAGGTGCATGTTGAGGCGCCAGCTGCGCGTTCCGCTCGGCCAGTAGCTCGCGCCGCCGGAGATCTCGTACGGTCTCCGGTCGAAGTCGTCGAACACCTGACCGTACGTGAGGTATACGCCGACCATCTTCGGCACGACCATCTGCATCCCCTGCACCTGGAACCCGTGATCGAAGATCGACGAGAGTGGGACCGGCCCGTTGGCCTGGAAGTTGGAGAGGCGGCGCCAGTAGTACTCGGTCTGGAACGAGAAGCCGTGATACTTGGCCGCCGCGTCGGCCGCAATCTCCTTGTAGTCGAGCTTGTTCACGGTGACGCCTTCGGCGAGCGCGCCCTCGTCGAACGGGTTCACGCCGTCGGAGAGCTTGATCTGTGTGGCGTTAGGCGGGGCGGTTTCGTTTGCGTAGCGGCCCTCGCGGCTCAGCCCTGCCGAGACGCCGAAGCGGGTCGCCAGTTTCTCGTGGTATTCCAGGTCGCCGAACCCGCCGCGCGGGCCGAACTCGCCGGTCGTCGGCATCCAGGACAGGCTGGCGCTGTAGGCGAAGTCGCGGTTGTCGTTCGACGCCGTGACGCCCAGCTGGCTGATGTTGGTATTGATCGACGCGGTGTAGTTGAGGCGCGGCACCATCTGACCGGTCACGAACAAGCCGGACGAGAACCCGCCGCGAAAAAAGTCCTCCGCCATCTGCCGGTCGCTCGATCCCCAGAAGGGCCAGGAGCCTTGCACCGAGCGCACCGTGAGGTTTGGCGCGATCCCCACACCGACGATGAAGGCGGGGCTGAACCGATACTGCATGTTCCCGAACAACAGCGTCTGCTGCGTCGTCGGCAGTGACCAGAGCGAGATGTTGTACCGGAACTTCGGGTCCCAGAAGAAACCGGTGAGCCACACGAACGTGCGGTGCCAATTGAGGTCGTTTCGCGCCTTGACGTCGCGCTCGCGACCCAGATGGTCCGTGAAGGTCTGGCTGCCCGGCGTCTGGTTCATGTACCGGAACAGGCCGTAGAAGCTGATGTTCAGGCTGGACCGCTTCGTCCGCACGAGGTCGAAGCCTCTGGCCGGCGTGAACTCGCCCGCGATGCTGTTCTTGTACGCGCTGTCCTTGGCTGTGGCCGTGTCCGCGGGATTGCGGCCCGGGTCTTCCTGCGCGCGGAGGTCTGGTGTGAGGGTCGCCACCAGGCAGGTCGCGAGCAGGAATCGCCGTCGGAGCGCGATGGCGCTGCACGTGCGTGCGGCCCCGGGAAGCGAGAACGACATGAGTGGGCTCCGTGGTGGGCAGTCGACGGACAGGAGCGCGACCCAAGGCGCCGCACTCCGATCGTCTGTCGCGTTAGGCCAATGCGGGGAGGCCGTGTCGCACACGGCCTCCCATCCTGCTGCGGCGTGCTATCTACTGGACGCCACCGCGCCGACGGCGTACGGGTTGGCATTCAGACGTGCCACGATGTCGCGAATGGCGCGCTGGGCACGCACACTGTTCCCCGCGTCATCGAGCGGCGGCGACACGACGGCGATCCCGAACTTGCCCGGCGCCACCGCGATGATCCCGCCACCCACGCCGCTCTTGGCCGGCAGCCCGGTGTGATACAACCACTTGCCTGAGTCGTCGTAGAGGCCGGCAGTCGCCATCACGGCGAGCACGTACGGCACGTTCTTGGCTTGCATCACCTGCTTGCTGGTCACCGGATTTCGTCCGCCGGCCGCAAGCGTCGCCGCCATCATCGCGAGGTCTTTCGCGCTGACGCTCACCGAGCACTGCTCGGTGTACACGTCGGTCGCCTGCTCCGGTTTCGCCTTGATGTAGCCGTACGCATACATCAGCGCACCGATCGCCTGGTTGCGCTGATTCGTCTCCGCTTCCGACTTGAAGACTTCCTGGTTCACCGAGAGCTGCCTGCCGGCGAAGTCCGAGTAGAACCCGAGGATGCTGTTCCACACCTCGTCGCGCGTGCCGCCCTTGACCATGGAGGTCGTCGCGATCGCGCCCGGATTCACGAGCGAGTTCATCTCCGGCCCGCCGAGCGCCTTCTGCGAGAACTCGACCGAGACGATCGAGTTGAAGCGCATGCCGGTCGCGTCGACGCCAATGGTCTTCTCGATCACCTCCGGTCCCTGCTCCTCCATCACCTTGGCCATGGTGAAGACCTTGGAGATCGACTGAATGGATACCTCGGACTTGATGTCGCCGGCCGTATAGACCTTTCCGTCCGTCGTCACCAGCGCGATGCCGAAGATGGTCGGATCAACCTTGGCGAGCGCCGGGATGTAGTCGGCGTTCTTGCCTTCCTGGAGGCCCTTGAACTTCGCGTAGGCCTCGTTGAGCGCTGCCGTGATGTTCTGGTCCTGGCCCGCGGCCGTCGGCTGCGCCGGTGTGGGCGTCGCCTTTGGCTTTTGCGCCGAGGCGGCGGTGGCCCACACCGCCACGAGGCCTAACGTCAAGAATCCGCGATACGTCCTGTGCATGTTCCTACCCTCAGAAGGTCTTTGAGAACGCGTACTTGAACGAGAACTGGATCTTGAAGATGTCGGCCTTGAAATCGTCCGAGTTATTCTCGCGGTTGCCCCACTGGAGCTCGACGCCGGTGGTGACGCCCGAGACCGGAGTGTACAGGATGTTGCCTAACGCGTACTGGCCGCGCTTGAACGTGTCGGGCGCCGACGCGTCGCTGTTGTCGATGTCGACCATCGAGTACCCGACCGCCGTGCTGAACTTGTCGTTCCACGTGTGGTCGAGAAACGCCACGACACCGGTCACCGGGAGCGCGACACCCTTGACCGGCGCGGTCGTGTTCCCCAACTGGTTCTCGATCCCGATGTCCGCCGGCGCATCGTTCATGTAGTTCTCGACCCCTTCGCCGTACATGCCCTGGAGGCGAACGACGTCCTTCGCGCCGACTTTCAGATTGGAGCTCAGGTTGACACCCCAGCCGGTCGCGTTGCCGGAGAGATTGAACTGGTCGGTGCCCTGGTCCTCCCACTCGATGCGCCGGACCAACCCCGCGATCTCCACGTAGCCCCACTTCTGGGCATAGCGGTATTCGGCGGAGAGGTCAGGCAGCGGGAATTTCGGTTTGACGTCCTGGAGCTCGATTCGTCCCGCGTAGACGCCCTGGTCGGCGCTCGCACCCGGCCGCTCCAGGGCAATCGTTAGGCGCGTGTCGCCCTGGATCGGCATGTACCGCACCTGGATGTTCCGGAAGAAGACCATCCCGGCCGGCCCCCAGTACTCGAGCGTGTTGGGGAACACATCGATGTCCATGAACGGACTCCACGTCTGCCCGGCGCCGAACTGCCCCAGCTCTCCGTAGGCGTGCCGCAAGCGAAACGTCGTCTGCCCTGCGTCCACGCCCGTACCGAACATCTCGAACTCGAACGTGGTCTTGAGGTCCCCGAGCGCGGTGGGGATGTTCGCCTTGACGCCGAGGCGCGACTGCCGAACGCTGAAGTACGTGTTACCGTCCGGCGCGAACTGGTTCTTGAACGTGGGGAGCTTCGTCGTCCGAATGACGTCGTACCAGTTGGGGTCGATCTGGTCCGCGTTGTAGCCGGCATCGAGCATGGCGAACCCGTAGACGTTGATCGTCGACTGGGATCCGCTCTGCGCGAGAAGGCAGGCAGGCATGCCGCCGACCATCAGGGCGGCGAGGTGAGCTTGGAAGAGACGCCTCATCAGCGCGGCCCCCGTCCGTAAGAGGTTCGTCGCGAACACCGCGGTACGTGCGAGCCAAACGATGCCGGCGTACGCACCGACGAGCTACGGGACCAAGGTTTACCGTGGCGAACGATGGGACTAAGGTCGTAGCCGAGCGGCTCCCCAGGACGTGCGCCTCGCCGCTCAGTTGCCCCGTTTTGGCAGCGGCATGGCGAGCGTGTCGGTCACCGGATCCCACCCGCCACCTAACGCCTTGTACAGCTGGACCACCGCCACGCGGTACTGGCGCTCCAGCCCCGATTCCTGTAGCCCTGCGTCCAGTTGGGCGCGCTGCGCGTCTAGCAGCGCTAGGTAGTTGTCGACACCACCCTCGTAGCGCATCCCGGCCAGAAGGACCGACCGGCGCGCTGCGACGGACGCGCGCCCGGCGGCGTCCGCCTCCTCACGCAACCGCTGCACGGCCACAAGCTGGTCTTCGACCTCCCGGAACGCGGTCAGCACGGTCTTCTCGTACTGCCCCACAGCGGCTTCCGTCCGTGCCCGCTCGGCCGCGATCTGTCGCCGGTTTCGGCCGACGTTGAGGAGTGGCTGAAACAGGTTCGGCGCAACCCGCCAGAATCCGCTTCCACTCTTGCCCAGGTCCCCCAGCTCGTCGCTGATCGCCCCTCCGGTCGCGGTCAGGGAGATCGTGGGGAACAGCGCAGCGACGGCAGCGCCGATCCTGGCATTGGCCGCGTGGAGCTGTTCCTCCGCCTGCCTAACGTCTGGACGGCGCGTCAACAACGCCGATGGCAGGCCAGCCGGGATGACGGTCGGGATCCCCTGCTGCAACAACGGCAAGCCGCGCGGAATGGCACCCGGGGTGCGGCCCAACAACACGCTGATCTCGTTCTCCTTCTGCGTGCGCTGTCGGAGCGCACGCGCGTGGCTGCCTTCGGCCGTCGCCAGCGCATGCTCCCCCTGGCGGACATCCATCTCGGACGTCAGCCCGCCCTGGAAGCGTCCCCGGGCCACCTGCAGCGACTGCTGGCGGATCACGATCTGCGTGTCGGTGATGGCCACCTGGTTATCGAGCTCGATCAGCTCCAGGTAGGCGCGTGCCACATCGCTCACCACCGTGAGGATCATGCTGCGGCGGCCCTCCTCGCTCGCCAGGAGCTCGGCGGCTGCCGCTTCATTCAGTCGCCGGAGCCGTCCCCACAGATCGAGCTCCCACGACAGTCCACCGCCCAGCCACGCGAGCTCGTCCGAGCCAACGCCGGTCAACAGGGAATCGGCGCCATGGGATTTTCGCCAGCCGCCCTGGATGTTGATCTGCGGGAAATACTCCAGCCGCTGAATCCCGAGCAGCGCGCGGGCCTCGTTCACGCGGGCGAGCGCGACGTGGACGTCGCGGTTCTCCTTGAGGGACCGCCGAATCAGGGTCTGGAGCGTGGTGTCGCCGAAGACGCCCCACCAGGGAACGTTGGCGAACGAGGAATCCTGCCGTGCCTGTGCGCTGTCGCGCCACGCTGGCGGGACCGGCGTCGTCGCCGGACGCTCGTAGTTCGGTCCGACCGCGCACCCGCCCAGCAGCAGGGCGGCCGCGACCGCGCGTCTCGTTAGGCGCACGTCAGTGCCCTCCGGGCGGGGCCGCGCTCGCCGGAATGGGCGCCGCCGGCGCCGCGCCCACCCCGGACGGGACGGCAACCCGCTGTGGCTTCTTCCCGAACTTCATGCGCTCCACCATCGCGAACAGTCCGGGGATGAGGAACACGCCGACCAGCGTGGCCACGAGCATACCCGCGAACACCGCGGTGCCCATGCGCGTCTGGGCGGCGGCGCCTGCACCGCTCGCCAGCACGAGCGGGACGACACCCATGATGAACGCGAACGCGGTCATGAGGATCGGGCGGAAGCGGAGCCTGGCCGCTTCGAGCGCGGCTTCCTCCACCGAAGAGCCGGACTCGCGTTTCATCTTCGCGAACTCCACGATGAGGATGGCGTTCTTGGCCGCGAGCCCGACCAGCATGATGAGGCCGACCTGCACGAACACGTTGTTGTCGTAGCCCCCGATCCAGACGCCAAGGAACGCGCCTAACGCGACGAGCGGGGTCTCCAGCAGCACCGCCCATGGCAGCTTCCAGCTCTCGTATTGCGCCGCGAGCAGCAGGAACACGAAGACGATCGCCAGCACGAACGTTGGCCCCGCCGGCGGTGCCTGCTTTTCCTGGTACGAAAAGCCCGAGTACGCGTACCCCATCTCTCGCGGCAGCACCTGCGCGGCCGTCTCCTCGAGCGCGGTCATGGCCTGACCCGACGTGTAGCCCGGCCCCGGCACGCCCGTGAGCTCGACCGATCGGAACAGGTTGAAACGCGTGGTGATCTCGGTGCCGGAGGCGGGCGTGATCGTCATCAGCGTGGAGAGCGGCACCATCTCGTTCGTGGTGCGGCTCCTGACGTAGAACCGCCCGATGTCGTCGGGCTTCTGCCGGTATTCGGGCTCGGCCTGCACGTACACGCGATACAGTCGGCCGAACCGGTTGAAGTCGTTCACGTACGCGCCGCCCATCGATGCGGACAGCGCGGCGAACACGTCGTTGATCGGCACGCCTAACGTACGCGCCTTCTCGCGGTCGAGCTCCACCTGCACCTGAGGCACCTGCGGGTTGAACGACGTGAACAGGTTGGCCAGCTCGGGTCGCTGCCGCGCCGCATCCAGGAAGGCCTGCGTCTGCTTCCCGAGGTCCTGCACGCTCATCGTCCCGCTCCGGTCCTGCAGCAGGAAGTTGAAGCCGCCGGCCGCGCCGAACCCGGGGATCGTGGGCGGCGTGAACGGGAAGATGACGGCCCCCGGAATCGCGGCGAGCGAGCGCCTGAGCGTCTGTTGAATCCCGGTCACGTGCAGCGCATCCGTCGTCCGCTCTTCCCAAGGCTCCAGCTTGCAGAAGAACGAGGCGAACTCCGGACTGAACGAGTTCGTCAGGATCCCGGACCCGCCGATGCCGGTGCAGGCGACGACGCCGTCGGTCCGCTTGAGCACGTTCTCGATCTGGCGCACCACGCCATCCGTCCGCTCGAGCGACGACGCGGGCGGCAGCTGCGCGTTGATCATGAAGATGCCCATGTCCTCCTCGGGCACGAACCCTTTCGGGAGCGCCTTGCCGAGGAGGCCGGTTACGCCCGTGGCCACGACGAGCACCACCACGACGAGCACCGCCCGCCTAACGAACAAGCGTGTCCAGCTGACGTACTTGGTCGTGGTCACATCGAACATCTTGTTGAAGCCGCGGTAGAACTTGCCGAGCAGGCCGCCTGTTTGCTTCGCGGGCTTGAGGATCATCGCGGACAGCGCCGGGGCCAGGCTCAACGCCAGGAACGCCGAGAGGAGCACCGAGATCGCGATGGTCAGCGCGAACTGCTGATAGAGACGTCCCGTTAGGCCGCCGAGCAGCGCCACCGGCACGAACACGGCCGAGAGGATGAGGGCGATCGCGATCACAGGGCCGGACACTTCTTTCATGGCCTGGACCGTCGCCTCCTTCGGCGTCTTCCCGTGCTCGATGTGGTGCATCACCGCTTCCACGACCACGATGGCGTCATCCACCACGATGCCGATGGCCAGCACCAGCCCGAACATCGTGAGCGTGTTGATCGAGAAGCCGAGCAGCGGGAAGAAGATGAACGTGCCGACGAGCGAGACCGGCACGGTGAGGAGCGGGATGATCGTGGCGCGGAAGCTCTGGAGGAACACGAACACCACGAGGCTCACCAGGATGAACGCCTCGACCAACGTCTTGAGGATCTCGTGGATGCTCGCTTCGACCGACGGCGTGGTGTCGTACACGATCTCGTACGCCATGTCGCTCGGGAAATAGCTCGAAAACTCATTCAGCGTGTTGTAGATCCCCTCGGCCGATGCGAGCTGGTTGGCGCCCGGCAGGAGGTACACGATGAGCGACGCCGCCGCGCCTCCCACCCACTTGCCGGTGGAGTCCTTCACGATCGCGCGTCCGAACGATCGATAGTTCTCGCTTCCGAGCTCGGTTCGTCCGACGTCCTTGAGGCGGAGCTCCGCACCGCCCGCCGTCTGACGCAGGATGATGTTGTCGAACTCCTCGGCGGTGACGAGGCGACCAGGCGCCTTCACCGTGTAGGTGAACTCCTGTCCCTTCGGCGAGGGAGCGGCGCCCACCTGTCCGGCCGGCGCCTGGAGGTTCTGCTCCTTGATGGCGTTGATGACGTCCGCGGGCGTGAGTCCGAGCTTCGTTAGGCGATCCGGGCGCAGCCAGACGCGCATCCCGTATTCCGCGCCGCCGTAGAGGTCCACCTGTGCGATGCCAGGTACCCGAAGCAGGGCGTCCCGGATGTTGATCATCGCGTAGTTGTTGAGGAACTGCACGTCCCGGCTCCCCTTCGGCGAGTAGAGCGAGACCACCATCAGGATGCTCGGGTTGATCTTCTTCACCGTCACACCCTGCTGCAGCACTTCCTGCGGCAGCCGGGATTGCGCCTGCGACACGCGATTCTGCGCGAGCACGTTCGCCATGTCGCGATCCATGCCGACCTGGAACGAGATGTCGAGCAGCATGCGGCCGTCGCTCGTGTTGAGCGACTTCATGTAGATCATGTTGTCGACGCCGTTCACCTGCTGCTCGATCGGCGTCGCGACCGACTGCTCGACCACCTCGGCGGACGCGCCCTGGTAGGTGGTCTCCACACGTATGGTGGGCGGCGACAGCTCGGGATACTGCTCGATGGACAGGCGCTGCAGGACCGCGAGGCCCAGCAGCGTGATGACGATGGCAGCTACGATCGCGACGATCGGCCGTCGAATGAAGAAATCAGCCATAGATCAACGCCTGATGACGGAGTCCAGCCCCGCGGCCTGTGCCATGGGCCGTACCTTGGAACCCGGACGAACCTTCTGCAGCCCCTCGACAACGATGCGGTCCGCCGGCTCGAGGCCCTGCGAGACGACCCAGTCGCTCGCCGTCCGATTCGCGAGCTTCACCTCCCGGATCTGCGCCACGCTGTCCGGGCCAACGACGAACACGTTGTAGGTGCCCTGGAGCTCCTGCACCGCGCGCTGCGGAATCAGGATCGCGTTCTTGTGCGTCGAGATCGGAAGCCGTATGCGACCGAACTGTCCGGGGCGCAGCACGCCGCCGGGGTTTGGGAAGGTTGCCTGGAGGGGGAGCGTGCCGGTTTCGGCGCTCACGCCGCGGCCGACGACGGTGACGCGTCCCTTGTACGGGTGTACCGATCCGTCAGCCAGGACGAGGTCGAGGCGAGCATCGTCCTTTGCTTTCGAGCGGCCCTCTGCTGTGGCCGTACGTGCGAGCGCGAGGTACTCCGACTCCGAGATCGTGAAATCGAATCGGATCGGGTCGAGCGAAGAGACCACGGTCAGCACCGTGGGCTGCGGGCTGCCCACGAACGATCCGACGTCTACCAGCCGATTGCCTGCCATGCCGCTGATCGGACTCGTGACGCGCGTGTAGCCCAGGTCGAGCTGGGCGGTGGTGAGCTGCGCGTCGGCGGCCGACTGGCTGGCTCGGCTCGCTTCCTCGGTCGCGATGGCGTTGTCGAGGTCCTGTTGACTCACGGCGTTCGCCGCCGCGAGCGGGCGGAGCCGATTGACCTGGATCACGGCTCTGTCGTGTCGCGCTTTTGCTTCGGCGACATCGGCGCGCGCTCGCGCGACCGTGGCCTCGAAGGGCTTGGAATCGATGACGAAGAGCAGGGCGCCCTTTTTCACCAGACTGCCTTCGCGATAGTTCATCGACTGAAGGAATCCAGCGACGCGAGCTCGGACTTCGACGTCCTCGCCGCCGCGGACTTCGCCCGTGAACTCGGCCTGGACGGGCGTATCGCGCACGTTGACCGGTTGGACGACGACCGCGGGTGGCGGTGGCGGAGGAGGCGGAGCGGTCTTGCAGCTCACCGATGCGGCGCACACGAGCAGTCCGCCCAGGAACCGGCATCCCGTCATGGTCATACGTAACTCCAGTCGTCCCCTGCGCTTGGGGGCGTTGCGAAGGGGGAAACGCGACTTCCGCACGAGAGTAGTTGCGGGCACGGTGTTCACCTCCCGGATGATGCGCGCCGGCCATCGCGAGCTGCGCAGCGGCCGGGCGCGATGCCGCACAATCGGCCGCGTCGTCATGACTGGACAATTGGCCCTTCGTTTTACCGATCAGGTGGCAAGCAAGCTCCGGCATACGCCGCATGGGTCGGCGGGACGGCCGCGAGCCTAACGACGCCTGCGCCGTGGACTCGTTAGGTGTCCGGACGACATCGCCAGGCGCCCCCGCGGCGGTTGCGGGCGCCTGACGGGAGCGTCAACCGTTTCCGCTCGCCCACGCCGAAGGGCTCATAGCGTCGGCTCGGGAGGGTTCCTATCGTCGGGTGGGATATTGAATCGCGCCGCCACGCATGAGGTCGAACATGCAGTGTTGCGGCTTTCGGGACCGTCCGGACCACCGCGTCAGCTACCCGAGCGGGAGACTCTGCCAGCGTGAAAGTCAAAGTCAAAAAGCGCAACAAGGATACGGCGATCGGGAACGGCGACGGCGCCCCTCCGAACGGGAAGCTCAAGGCGAAGGAGTACGAAGAAGAGCTTTCCCAACTGCATGTCGAGCTCGTGAAGCTTCAGGAGTGGGTGAAGCACAAGGGGCTCAAGGTCTGCGTTGTCTTCGAGGGCCGGGACGGCGCCGGCAAGGGCGGCACCATCAAGGCCATCACTGAGCGCGTGAGCCCGCGCGTCTTCCGCGTCGTCGCATTACCGGCGCCGACGGACCGCGAGAAGAGTCAGATGTACATGCAGCGCTACGTGCAGCATCTGCCCGCTGCCGGCGAGGTCGTGATCTTCGACCGAAGCTGGTACAATCGAGCCGGCGTCGAGCGCGTGATGGGATTCTGCACCGAAGATGAGGCAGAGAAATTCCTGCGCGCGGTGCCGCTGCTCGAGCGGGCCATCGTGGATTCGGGCATCACCCTCATCAAGTACTGGCTCGAGGTGAGTCCCGAAGAACAGACTCGCCGGCTGGAGTCGCGCATTGAGGATGGGCGCAAGGTCTGGAAGCTCTCGCCGATGGATATCGACTCGTACAGCCGCTGGTACGACTACTCCAGGGCCCGCGACGCCATGTTCGCGGCGACGGACACCCCGCACGCGCCGTGGCACGTCGCGCGATCGGATGACAAGCGCCGAGCGCGACTCAACATCATCGCGCACCTGTTAGCCAAGGTCCCCTACAAGAATGCGCCGAGGGAGAAGGTGAAGCTCCCGGACCGGCAGAAGGCGCACGGCTATAAGGAGCCGGACTATCCCTACAAGTACGTCGACGAACGGTATTGAGGGCTGTCCTATGACCACGATGACCATCGAACGACCGTCGCTGCTGCTTCGGCTCGTCGTGCTGGGCGCGGGTCTCGCCATTATCGCCGCGGCGCTCAAGGCCGCCGCGCCGGTGGTGAACCTCGTACTGCTCTCGCTGCTGCTCGCGGCGACCCTTTCCCCCGTTCCCATTTTCCTGACTAGGCGCGGCATTGGCCGAGGCGCCGCGATCGGGCTCACGGCGTTGCTCGTGCTTCTCGGAGGCGCAGCGCTGGTCATGGTACTCACTAATTCACTCGGCCGCCTCTCGCAGAATCTTCCCGTGTATCAGGCCTCGCTCTCCGGCCTCGTGGATGCGGTCACACAGAAGCTCGCAGCCCGCGGAGTCGAGGTGAACGAGGCGCTCAAGCCGAATCCCACGCGCATCATGGGCGTGGTGGGCAACCTGTTGGGGGCGGCGCTCAACCTCGTGGGCGTTGGGCTCTTTGCGCTCGTCCTCATCGTGCTGTTCCTGATCGAGCTGCCTCTGTTCAAGTCCGACGACTCGCGGCCAGGCTCTCTCAGAAGCCGTCTCGATTCCGCCATGCTGATGGTTCGGCGGTTCGTTGGCCTCAACGGATTGTTCGGCGCAGGCATCGCAGTCATCGACCTCATCATTATGCTGGCGTTTGGCACCGATGCCGCCGCGCTCTGGGCGGTGATCGCCTTCCTGTTCGCGTTCGTTCCGTTCGGCTTCATCCTGTCGGCGATCCCTCCGGTCATCCTCACGATGCTGGAGTCGGGCGTGAGCCGGGCGCTGATCATGTTCGGCCTCTTCTTCGTCGTGAACTTCATCGGGGACAACGTGGTCAAGCCGAAGCTCATGGGAAGCGGCCTCGGACTCTCTCCGCTCCTCATCGTGCTGGCGCTGCTCGGTTGGGGAGTGGTCCTGGGCCCGATGGGAGCCCTGCTCGCGATTCCCCTCACGCTCACGGTCAAGGAACTGCTACCGATCTTCACCGCTGACCTCGCAGTCGCCCAGCGCGGCGACGTACCGGTAGGAGTGGGCGCAGTAACCCCAACGCTGCCGGATGCGAGCTCCACTCCGTCAGCCTACGCCGACCGCCGCTAGCGCAGTCGCGACATCGTCCGCCCCCGCACGAAAACATGGCGACCTCGGTAGCTCGTCCCGCAAGCGCTCCGGCCTTACCGGCTTCGGTGTTGTCACCGATCGACCGCGTTTCCGGCGTCATCTTCGGACTCATCATGGCGCTCACGTTCACGGGCACATTGAGCGTCGCGACGGCGGACCGAAGCGAGGTGCGCAGCATGTTGATCGGCGCGCTCGGGTGCAACGTCGCCTGGGGGCTGGTCGATGCCGTGATGTACCTGCTGGCGACGTTGACCGAACGGCGCCGCAACCGCGCCATCCTCGAGGAGGTGCGAGGCTCGTCGGACGCCGCGCGCTCGCGCGACCTGATTCTGGAAGCGCTGCCACCGGTGATCGCGTCCTCCATGGAGCCCGCTGACGTCGACATCATCCGGAGTCGACTGGCCCGGGTCCCGGAGCCCACGGGGGCAGTGCTCACGCTGGCCGACTTCCGCACCGCGTTCGGTGTGTTTCTGCTGGTATTCCTCGCCACGCTGCCGGTCGCGCTGCCGTTCCTGTTCGTGAGCGAAGCGCATCGCGCGCTCCGCATCTCCAACGGCATCGCGCTGCTGATGCTCTTTCTGGGCGGCTACTACCTCGGGCGCCATGGCGGGACCCACCCATGGCGAGTCGGGCTCGGCACCATGGCCGTTGGCGTGGTGCTGGTCTGGGCGACAATCGCGTTAGGCGGATGACCCGTCTGGCCGTTGCGCCTTCGTGAGCCCCCCAGCGGTGCGTTAGGCACGTGATGGGAATACGTCGTTCGCGGGCGCCGCGAGCTGCGCTTCGCTGCGCTCGTCCCCGGTTACGACGCTCAGGTATTTCCGCACCGCGATCTCGAGGTTGAAGTGCATCTGCCGTCGTCCGAGTTTCGGCCCGAGTGACGAGCGCTCGACCGTCCGCAGCACGGAGGATGTCAGTCCGACCAGCCAGACCGAAATGCCATCCGCCTCGAACCGTTTCTGCGCTTCGATCAACGCCTTGAGCGCCGTGTATTCGAGATCGAACACACCGCTCAGATCGATCGCCACCACGTTGGGCTTCAGTTGGTGCACCAGCGGCTGAATCTTCTCTCCGATCTTCGCGGCGTTGAGGAAGAAGACGCGGCCCTCCACGCGCAGGAGCAAGAGCCCGGGGAAGGTTTCGTCTTCCGGGTGCTCGGGTGACTGCGGCCGGAACACGTTGGTGCCGGGCTTGCGCCCCAGCACGTACACCGGTGGGCTCGCCACCTGCTGGGCCAGAGACACCACCGACACCACGATCGCGACCACGATCCCTTGCAGCGTCCCCAGCACGACGACACCCGCAAGGGCAACCAGAGCCCACATGAACTCCATGCGCCGGATCGAGAGAATGGCTCGAAATCCAGCCACCTCGATCAGTCCGACCGAATAGACGATCACCACCGCCGCGAGCGTAGCCTGCGGCATGAGCCCCATTGGTCCCGCGAGCAGCAGCATCGTGAGCAAGGTCGCGCCGGCGGTGACCAGCTCGGCCAGCTGAGTTCGTGCTCCCGCCGATCGATTCACCGCGGTCTGAGACGTGCCGCCACCGGCCGGCATGCTTCCCCAAACCGCGGCGCCCGCGTTGGCGAAACCCGTCGCCAACAGCTCCTTGTTAGGCACGAGAGGCGGCTCGCCGGCGGCGGCGAAGGCGCGGCCCGCGGCAATCGTCTCGGTAAAGCTCATGAGCGCGATGCCCAGTGCCCCGGGCCAGAGGACCGCGACAAGCGATACGTCCGGTGCGATGAAGGAAGGGAGCCCTCGTGGGATCTGCCCCACGGTCGCAACTCCATAGCGCTGTAGCCCAAACAGGGTCACCGCCGCGATGCCCGCCGCCACCGCGACCAACGGCGCAGGCGCCCGAGGGAACAGCCGATGCACACCCACGAGCAGCAGGATCGTGCCCACGCCCACGGCCACCGTCGGCACCGACGCGTGCGGGATTGCGCGAAACGTCGCCACGAGGTTGTGGAGAAAGCCGCCCTTGTCGAAATGGACGCCGAGCAGCTTGGGAATCTGGTCGAGCACGATGACCAGTCCGATCCCCGCCTTGAACCCGATGAGCACGGGCTCGGAGATGAAATCGGCGACGAATCCGAGCCGAAGAATCGAAGCGGCTACGAGGATGACGCCCACGAGCAACGTCAGAGTCGCCGTCGCTCTGACCAGCGCGTCGGTATCTGCGTCTGGCGCCACGAGCGCCAGATTCGCCGCGACCAGGATCGCAATGGTGGTGGTGGTGCTCACGCTGAGCGGGCGCGACGTCCCGAACAGCGCGTAGATCACCATCGGGAACAGCGCGGTGTAGAGACCCACCTGGACCGGAAGGCCCGCGATGGTGGCGTACGCCAGCGCCTTGGGGATGACGACCGCCGCCGCGGTGAGGCCGGCGACGACGTCGAGCCGCAGCCATTCCTTTTGATATCCGGCGACCCAGTCGAGGACCGGGAGGCGACGTGGGCTGCTCATGTTTTCCGCTATCTCGCGCTCGGCTTCGCTTGGTCCCGCACAATCACGAGCGAGCTGGCGTCTGGACAATTGGCCCTTCGAAGGGCTCATGGCGCCCATGGCCCAAGACGCCTATTAGTCAGCCGAGGTCCTCGATTGGGCCGGAAAGCATGAGCTCGTTAGGCGTGCCGACCAGTGGTGCACATGCGATCACACCATGAAATAGCGCTCCTCTCGAACGCCTCGTACGGCGTGATGATCACGACTGCCGGCGCTGGCGCGAGCACCTGGCGCGATCTCGACGTGACCCGGTGGCGCGAAGACGCCACGCGCGATTGCTGGGGACAGTTCTGCTACATCCGCGACCTCGGCGACGACAGCGCCTGGTCCGTTGGCACGCAGCCGCTGCTTCGCGCAGGCGACGACGTCGAGTTCGTGGCTCACGCCGACCACGTGGAGCTCCGCCGGCGCGATGGCGACATCGAGACGCAGTGCGACATATGCGTGGTGCCTGATGCGGACGCGGAAGTGCGCGTGGTGACGTTGATCAATCACGGGAACCGCCGCCGCGATCTCGAGCTCACGAGCTACGCAGAGGTCTGCCTCAACGCGCGCCGGGCAGATCAGGCCCACCCGGCGTTCGCCAAACTGTTTCTCGAGACCGAATTCGATTCGCGCTCCGGCGCGCTCCTCGCGCGACGCCGCCCGCGCGCCGCGAAGGAGCGCCCGCTTTGGGCCTTCCACTCGTCAACAGCGAGCGCGCCGGCCGATCAGGAGGTCACGTACGAGACCGACCGTGCGCGATTCCTCGGCCGCGGCCGCACGCCGGCCAATCCCGCGGCGTTGGATCGCGGATCGCGGCTGTCGCGAACGACAGGCCCCGTGCTCGATCCGATCTTCAGCCTCCGCCGGCGTGTTGCGCTCGAGGGGGGAGCGACGGCGCGGATTGCGTTCGTCACTGGTGCGGGGGACACACGCGAAGCGGTCATGGCGATCGCCGACCGATTCCGCGCGCTGGATGCGATCGACGACGCATTCGTCACGGCAAAGACTTACTCGGACCACGAGCTACGGGAGCTCGAGCTCACACCGGACGAGGTCGACCTGTTCAACAGGCTGGCGGCGTCGCTCGTGTTCACGAGCGCCCATCTTCGAGACACCAGTGCGATGGCCGCCAACCGCCTCGGTCAGCGGAGCCTCTGGCCGTATGCGATATCGGGCGACCTCCCGATCGTCCTGGTGCAGGTGACGAACACCGATGATGAGGCGGTCGCGCGCCAGGTTGTCAGGTGGCGCACGTACGTCGTGCGGCGGCGACTGAAGTTCGATCTCGTGATCCTCGACGAGCGCCCTGCCGACGCAGCCGATCGACTGAAGCAGGAGATACACGCGGGCGTTGCCGGTGAGATGCTCGGCAAGCCGGGTGGCGTGTTCGTCCTTGCCGCGCGTCAGGTCTCGCCCAGCGATGCCGTCCTGCTCGTGGCTGGCGCGCGCGCCGTGCTCGGGCGTGGCCGCGGGACGCTGAGCGATCAGATCGATCGCGACACCGGCACGCTGGCCGAGCCGCCGGAGCTCATCGTGCCGGCCGAAGTCGCGGCGCGGTCTGGTGCACACCGAACCGTACCGCCTAACGGGTCGCTGCGCTTCTGGAACGGCCTCGGAGGGTTCGCTCAGGATGGGCGCGAGTACGTGATCGCCGTCGACCGCACGTCACCAGCCGCCGTGCCGCTGCCGCCGGCCCCGTGGACCAACGTGCTCGCCAATCCGCAGTTCGGATGTCTGGTGACCGAGGGTGGCCTGGGCTACACGTGGGCAGGCAACAGCCAAATGAACCGCCTCACCCCCTGGTCGAACGACCCGGTTTCGGATCCGCCGGGCGAGGTGATCTACCTGCGCGACGAGGAGACCGGTGAGTTCTGGACGCCGACACCCTTGCCGCTCGGGCCGATGGGCACGGTGACAGTCCAACACGGCCAGGGGTACACGCGTTACGCGCACGTCAGTCGAGATCTGGAGCAGGATCTACTCGTGTTCGTTCCAGCGGAAGATCCGGTCAAGCTGGTGCGCCTGACACTGCGAAACGACGGCGACCGACCGCGACGCCTGTCCGTCACCTATTACGTCGAGTGGGTGCTCGGCACCGTCCGTGAGAACGCTCCGCTTCAGGTAGTCTCCGAACGTGACGTCGAAAGCGACACGGTCCTGGCGCGGAACGCGTGGGCCGGCGAGTTCTCCAGCAAGATCACCTTCGTGGCGTGCAGTGCCCCGACTCAGTCGATCACCGCCGATCGTCGGGAATTCCTTGGCGACCATGGCTCGATCTCGGCGCCCGCCGGCATGCGACGCGTTAGGCTTTCCGGCGATGCCGGGCCTGGCCTCGACCCCTGTGCCGCGATCAGAACGGAGTTGACGGTGTTTCCGGGCGAAACGCGAGACGTCGTCTTTGTGCTGGGGCAGGGGAAGGACAGGGAGGAGGTCCGTCGGCTCGTTGGCGAGTATACGCCATCCCACCGAGCCGGCCCGCTCCTCACGGAAGTGCGTCAGCAGTGGGACCACCACCTGGGTGCATTGCAGGTCACCACGCCCGATCCGGCAGTCGACCTGATGCTCAATCGGTGGCTGCTGTATCAGGTGCTCGGCTGCCGAGTGTGGGCCCGCTCCGCCTTTTATCAATCGGGCGGAGCGTACGGTTTCCGGGATCAGCTCCAGGACGTGATGGCGCTCGTCTACGGTGCCGCGGAAGAGGCGAGAGCGCAGATCCTCCGGTCGGCAGCGCGTCAGTTCGAGGAGGGCGATGTCCAGCATTGGTGGCATCCTCCATCCGGAGTGGGCGTGCGCACGCGGATCACCGACGACCTCTACTTCCTGCCGTTCGTCGTGCACCACTACGTCCTCACGACCGGCGACACCACGCTTCTGAGCGAAGTCGTGCCGTTCATTACCGGGCCGGTGCTCGGCGAGGATCAGGAAGAGGACTTCAACTCGCCGGCGGTCAGCACGCAGACGGCCACCGTATACGAACATTGCCTTCGCGCGTTGAAGCACGGCTACAGGCTTGGCGCTCACGGATTGCCGCTCATGGGTACGGGCGATTGGAACGACGGGATGAACAAGGTTGGCGCCGAGGGGAAGGGGGAGAGTGTGTGGAACGGCTGGTTCTTCGTGAGCGTGTTGACGAAGTTCGCGGATCTAGCCGATCGATGCACACGCGCCGCCGATGCCAGCTGGTGCCGAGCGCGCGCGGAGGACCTGCGAGTGGCGTTGGAGGCGAACGCCTGGGACGGCGCGTGGTACCGGCGCGCGTACTTCGATGACGGCACACCGCTGGGATCAGCCAAGAACGATGAGTGTCAGATCGACGCTCTCCCGCAGGCGTGGGCCGTCATCTCGGGTGCGGGGGATCCTGAACGTGCGCGGATAGCGATGGACGCGGTG
The DNA here is from genome assembly GCA_046725585.1 of Gemmatimonadota bacterium. GTDB lineage: Bacteria > Gemmatimonadota > Gemmatimonadetes > Gemmatimonadales > Gemmatimonadaceae > JAJKIV01. The sequence goes on from JBKOYV010000088.1 coordinate 29,469, forward strand.
CAGGCCCGGCTGGTGCGCACCGACGACAAGGTGATCCAGCTGTTCGACCCGCCGTTCGACAAGGGCGTCCTGCAGCCCGGATATATCAAAGGATATGTGCCGGGCATCCGCGAGAACGGCGGACAGTATACGCACGCCGCCACGTGGGTCGCTCTCGCGACTGCGATGCAGGGTCACGGCGATCTCGCGATGGAGCTCTGGAACCTGATCAACCCGATCTCCCACGCGACGACGGCCAGGGCGATGCAGCATTACAAGGTCGAACCGTACGTGGTGTGCGCCGACGTGTACGGCGCTCCGCCGCACACGGGCCGCGGCGGATGGACATGGTACACCGGCTCGGCTGGCTGGCTGTATCGCGTCGCCGTGGAGGCGATTCTGGGCTTTCAGCTGCGGGGCGACACGCTGCGCCTCACGCCGTGCATCCCCCGGAGCTGGCCGAAGTTCGAGCTGCGGTACCGGTATCGGTCCGCGACCTACCGGATCCTGGTCGACAACTCGGCCGGAACGGGGCGTGGTGTCCGGTCGGTCGAGCTGGACGGGCAGCCGCTGCCTAACGATACGCTGCCGCTCAGCGACGACGGGAAGACACACGACGCCCTCGTGCGACTGGGCTGACGGAGGACGCGGCTCATGTCGATCATTCTCGACGTCGACGACGACTTCAGTCGACCGCTGACCGACAAGCACCTGGGCCTGCTGCAGTTCTCCACCGTGCTGTACTATCTGCACGAGACCAACCCCGACAACGGGCTGGTGCGCGACAAGACCGACCCTGCCGCCCCGGTGAGCATCGCCGCCGTCGGCATGGCGCTGGCCACCATTCCGGTGGTAGTTGAGCGCGGCGTGCTGTTCCGGGATTTCGCCGCCAAGATCACGTTGAAGCGGTTACGGTATCTGCTCCAGTGCCCGCAGGGGCCGGAGCCGGACGCTTCGGGCTACAAGGGGTTCTTCTACCATTTCCTGGACATCGAGACGGGACGCCGCGTCTGGCAGTGCGAGCTGTCCACGATCGACTCGGCGTTCCTGTTCGCGGGCGCGCTGACGGTCGCCACCTACTTCGATCGCGACACGCCTAACGAGACCGAGATCAGGAGCCTGGCCACTGCGCTCTACTGTCGAGCCGACTGGAACTGGGCCCGGAATGGCGGGGCCACGCTGACCCACGGCTGGCGGCCGGAGCAGGGCTTCATCCCCCACCGCTACGAGGGGTACGACGAAGGATTGCTGCTTTACATCCTGGGTCTCGGTTCGCCGACGCATCCGTTGCCGCCCGAGAGCTATCGCGCGTACTGCGCGAGCTATCAGTGGAAACGCATCTACGAGCGTGAGCTGCTGTATTCCGGACCGCTCTTCACGCACCAGCTGTCGCACATGTGGATCGATTTCCGGGGCATTCGCGACGACTTCATGCGCGCGCACGACAGCGACTACTTCGAGAACAGCCGCCAGGCGACGTTCGTGCACCAGGAGTACGCGATTCGGAATCCCATGGGGTTCGTCGGCTACGGGGAGCATTGTTGGGGGTTCACCGCCTGCGACGGGCCCGCCTGCGTCCGGCGCGCGGTGAACGGTGTCGAACGCGAGTTCTTCGATTACATCGCGCGCGGCGCACCGTTCGGCCCCGATGATGGCACGGTGGCTCCGTGGGTCGTGGTCGCCTCACTGCCGTTCGCGCCGGAGGTTGTCCTGCCGAGCATTCGGCATTTTGCCCAGATGGATCTGGGCATGACGGCGAAGTACGGTTTCAAGCCGTCGTTCAATCAGTCGTTCTCGATGCCCGACACGCCCACGGGTTGGTGGGTCACGCCGTATCACTTCGGCATCGATCAGGGGCCGGTCGTGCTCATGATCGAGAATTACCGGACGGGCTTCCTGTGGAACCTCATGCGCCGTTGTGGGCCGCTGGTGACGGGACTGCGGCGTGCTGGCTTCACCGGCGGCTGGCTCTCGTGATGATTGGTCACGGGACCGGACACGGTTTGGCGTTCCAGATCTCCTTCGCGTAGTCGGCGATCGTCCGGTCGCTCGAGAACTTCCCCGACGCGGCCACGTTGAGGATCGCCTTCGCCGACCACGCGTCCCGATCGCCGTAGAGCTGAATCAGCCGCCTGTCGGCCTCGAGGTACGACGTGAGGTCGGCGAGGTGCATGTAGCGATCGTTGACGAGCAATGTGTCTCGCAGGGGCGCGAACACGCCCGGTTCGTCGGGACTGAAGTGGTCGTTGAAGATCAGGTCCAGGGCCGAGCGCGTCTCCGGCTCGTTCTCGTAATGCCACCGAGGATTGTACCAGCCGCGACTCTCGGCCACCTGATCTGCCGTTAGGCCGAACAGGAAGAAGTTGTCCTCTCCCGCTTCCTCGGCCATCTCGATCGTGGCGCCATCGCGAGTCCCGAGCGTGAGCGCACCGTTCATCATGAACTTCATGTTGCTCGTGCCGCTCGCCTCGTAGCCGGCGGTGGAGATCTGGTTCGACACGTCGGTCGCCGGGATCAGGCGCTCCGCCAGCGTCACCCGGTAGTCCGGCAGGAACAGCACCTTGAGCTGGTTCCGCACTGCGGGGTCGCGTTCAATCGTGGCGGCAACGTTGTTCACCAGCTTGATGATCAGCTTGGCCAGCTGATATGCCGGCGCGGCCTTTCCCGCGAAGATGAAGGTGCGCGGCGGTACTTCGAGACGCGGGTTCTCTCTCAGCCGGTTGTACAGCACCACCACGCGAAGCGCGTTCAGGAGTTGTCGCTTGTACTCGTGGATACGCTTGACCTGGCAGTCGATGATCGTCTCGGGGTCGACCAGCTGACCCGACGTGGTCTGAAGCCAGCTCGCGAGCGTCGACTTTGCTTCGCGCTTTGCCGTGCGGAACGCGTCGCGAAACGCCGCGTCGTCCGCGAAGGGAGCGAGCTTCCTAAGCTGATCGAGATCCGCTGTCCAACCCTTGCCGATCGCATCGGTCACCACGCGCGACAGCGATGGATTGGCCAGGAGCAGCCAGCGACGCGGAGTCACGCCGTTGGTCTTGTTGTTGAACCGCTCCGGATAGAGCTCGGCCAGGTCCTTGACGGTCGTGGCGCGCAGCAAATTCGAGTGGATCGCGGCGACGCCGTTTGTGCTGTGAGACCCCACGATCGCCAGGTTGGCCATGCGGATCTGCCTGGTGGCGCCTTCCTCCACGAGGCTCACGCGCTGCACGCGGCCGTCATCGTTAGGGAAGCGGGACCTGACGCTATCCAGCAGTCTCCGGTTGATCTCGAGCACGATCTCGCGATGCCTTGGCAGAATCCGCTCGAACCAAAGGAGCGGCCACTTCTCGAGCGCCTCGGGCAGAAGCGTGTGATTGGTGTAGGCGAGCGTCCGCTGCGTGATGTCCCACGCCTCGTCCCATGCGAGGTGAGCGTCGTCGAGCAGGATTCGCATCAGCTCGGGGACGGCGAGCGCCGGGTGCGTGTCGTTGAGCTGAATCGCGACCTTGTCGGGTAGGTCGGCCCAGTCGGAGTTGACGCTCCGGAACCGTCGCACCAGGTCAGCCAGCGAGCAGGCGACGAGGAAATACTCCTGGACGAATCGGAGCGCCTGGCCGCTCACCGTGGAATCGTCGGGATAGAGAACGCGCGTGAGCGACTCCGCCGCGATCTTGTCCGTCAGCGCTTCGACGAACTCGCCTCGGCTGAAGCGCTGGAAGTCGAAGTAATCCGGCGCCGCGGCAGCCCAGAGCCTCAGCGTGTTGATGTTCTTCCCGCCGTAGCCGACCACGGGTCGGTCGAATGGAACTCCAACCAGGGTCGACGGCGAGCCTGGAATGGGACGCAGGCGGCCTTCGTGCATCTCGAACGAGCAGCCAAGCCGCACTTCCACCTGCTCGTTAGGCCGGGGGACCTCCCATGGGTCGTGGCGCCGAAGCCAGTTGTCCGGCTGCTCGTGCTGCCAGCCGTGCTCGATCGACTGGCGGAAAATGCCGTACTCGTAGCGAAGGCCGTACCCCATGGCGGGGAGTTTCATGGTCGCCATCGAGTCCAGGAAACAGGCGGCCAGGCGACCCAGCCCGCCGTTGCCAAGCCCGGCGTCCGGCTCCTGTTCGAGCACGCCGACCCAGTCGAGGTGGCGCGACGCAGCGATCTGCGCCACGTACGGGTCGATCGTCAGGTTCGTAATGTTGTTGGAGAGCGAACGGCCGATGAGGAACTCCAGCGACAGGTAGTAGACCCGCTTGGGGTTCTCGCGGTCGTAGGTCTTGGCGGTCCGGATCCAGCGTTGGGAGAGCGCATCGCGCACGGAGCGAGCGACTGCCTCGTACTGCTCGCGGGGGCCGGCATCTTCGATGGCCACGACGTCATCGAAGGTGAGGTGGCGTTCGTAGAGCGCGTTGTCAGCGCCGGTGAACTGGACGGGGCCGACACCGTACTGCGCGATCAGCTTCGAGAGGTTCTCGGAGTCGGTTGCGGCAGGCGCCTTGGCCTTCGCTCGCTTCGTCTTCGGCTTGGCGGTTTTGCCGTCCCCGGTCATTCTCGGCGTATCAGTCATCGTCCCATTCTCCTGAGACACCAGCCAGCACCTCGGCGTGGGCCTGGTGCTCGTCCGCTTCCGTGTAGGCACCTAACGCGGCGAGGCTGTTGCACCTCGCTCGGTGATAGAGCTCCTGTTCCGCCTCGGCGATGTGATCGCGGCTGCCACGCCATGTGGTGAGCGCGGCATCCTGCAGCGCACGCCCGAAGGAGAACGTGAGTGCCCAGGGCTTGGGGCCGCCGGTGCGATTGATCGCGTTGAGATGGCGAGTCGCGAGCACGTCGTTCTGGCCGCCGGACAGGAACACGATGCCCGGGACCGCCGGCGGCACGTGGCGTCGGAGACAGCGCAGCGTCACCGCGGCAACCTGCTCGACGGACGCCTGTTGTGGGCTCGCGGCACCCGGAACGATCATGTTCGGTTTGAGGAGCATGCCCTCGAGCGACACGTTCTGCTCGTGGAGCGCCGCGAAGACCGCCTGCAATACCGCCCCCGTGACGTCCTCGCACCGCCCGATCGTATGTGAGCCATCCATCAGGACCTCGGGCTCCACGATCGGGACGATGTCCTGTTCCTGGCACAGGGCTGCATAACGAGCGAGAGCGTGGACGTTAGCCGACACGCATGCCTCGCTGGGGTACACGTCGCTCACGACGAACACCGCGCGCCACTTCGCGAATTGGGCTCCCATGTCGCGATACTCTTTCAGGCGCTCGCGAAGTCCGTCGAGTCCTTCGGTCACCTTCTCCGCGGGCGAGCTCGCCAGCGGCTTCGCTCCCAGGTCGACCTTGATGCCGGGGAGAATCCCGACGCGGCGAGCCACGGCGACGAGCGGTGTTCCGTCCGCGCTGTCCTGGCGGATCGTCTCGTCCTGCATGATCACCCCGCTCAGGAACTCCGCGGCCCCCGGCGCCGTGATCAACAATTCGCGGTAGTCGCGCCGATTCGAGGGCGTCGATGCGATCCCGAGTGCATCGAAACGCTTCGTCAGGGTCGATACGGTTTCGTCGGCCGCCAGGATGCCCTTGCCGTGCGCGACAAGCGCGCGGGCCGTTTGCTCCAGATCAGCTGTCATGAGACCTTCACCTCCGTGGCTTGATCGGGGCATTCCAGCGCTTTACTGCGGGGGTGCCTCGGTAGTAACTGAGCACGCATACCGTGGACGTATTGAGTAGAAAGTGACGGCCGCCCGACGGTGGAAGGCCGATCCACCGTGCCGCGAACACGCGGAAGACGTGGCCGTGCGCAAACAGGGCGACGCGCCCGGCGACCTGCTGGACCTTGCAGATGAGCCGATCGACGCGGGCTCCGACCTGCTCCGGGCTCTCACCACCGGGGCATCCGTCGGTGAACAGCATCCACCCTGGGGCGATGCGGTGGATTTGCTTGGGCGTGAGTCCCTCGTACTCTCCGTAGTTCCATTCGATCAGATCCGGATCGATGTCCACGCGATCGCCGAGGCCGGCCAGCTGACACGTTTCGCGAGCGCGCCGGAGCGGACTCGAGAGCACGAGGGCAAAGTCGGCACCAGCAAGCACGGGTTCGAGGAGTCTCGCCTCCTCGCGGCCGCGCTCGGTCAACGGGATGTCGGTGGTTCCCGTGTGTTGCCCCGAGACGCTCCACTCGGTCTCGCCGTGGCGGATGAGCACCACGTCTCCTCTCGTCTCCGTGTCCGCCATCGTCTCAATCGCCCTCCGCGGCGAGCGGCTTCACGAGGAAGACGACGGATCGCGCGTGGACGAGATAGCTGGCGTCGGCAACCTGCGGCGCATGGTCCCAGTCCACGATGTCCTGCGGCGAGGGGAGCGACGTGTCGATCCACCGCCGCCAGGTCCCGCGGGTCTTCGGGCCGACGGGAGGTAGCTGGAAATGCAGAGGCTCCCAGTACGCGTTGAACATCCCGTACAGCATCAGGCTGCCGCCGAGGCTCGTTAGGCAGCACGCGAGGGCGTGGGATTGGTCGCTCCAGTCCGGGCGGCCAAGCTCCACGCCGTGCCAGTCGATCCGCGACCGGCTCAGCAGCTGGTTGAGCGTGAGTCGCATCCGGCCCACCACGACGTCTCGCTGCTGGCGATAGGCAATGAGCGCTTTGACGAACCGGTGCAGCCCGCGATGCCGCTCGAACAGCGTCCAGTCGAACCAGCTGATCTCGTTGTCCTGACAGTACGCGTTGTTGTTGCCACGCTGGGTGCGACGCACTTCGTCGCCCATGGTGAGCATCGGCGTCCCCATGGACAGGAGGAGCAGCGTGAGCAGGTTCCTGATCTGCCGGCTTCGAAGCTCATCGACGGCCGGGTCGTCGGTGGGCCCTTCGACCCCGCAGTTCCAGCTCGCGTTGTCATCGGTGCCGTCCCGGTTCTCCTCGCCGTTGGCCTCGTTGTGCTTCCGGTTGTACGAGACGAGGTCCTCGAGGGTGAAACCGTCGTGACAGGTGATGAAGTTGATGCTCTGCTCCGGCTCCCGCTCCTCGTGGGCGTACATGTCCGGGCTGCCGAGGAAGCGGTTCGCGACCGGGCGCACTGTGCCGGTGTCGCCTTTCACGAAGCGACGGATGTCGTCGCGGAAGCGGCCGTTCCACTCCTGCCACGCGTCGCCGATGAACGTGCCCACCTGGTAGAGGCCCCCGGCATCCCACGCCTCCGCGATCAGCTTCGTGCCGGCCAGCACCGGGTCGGACTCGATGTCCCAGAGAATCGGAGGGTGGGGAACCGGCTTGCCCGATGCGTCCCGCGAGAGAATCGACGCGAGGTCGAAGCGGAAGCCATCCACGTGCATGTGCGCCACCCAGTGGCGCAGGCTGTCGCGGATGAGGCGCCTAACGACCGCGTCGTTCGCGTTCAGGGTGTTGCCGGTTCCCGTGTAGTTCGCGTAGCGGCTGCGGTCCTCCTCCAGGATGTAGTACACCGGGTTCTCGAGTCCGCGGAAGCAGCAGGTGGGGCCGACGGCCCCACCCTCCGCGGTATGGTTGAACACCACGTCGAGAATGACCTCGAGCCCCGCGCGGTGAAACGCCTTCACCATGTCGCGGAATTCATCCATGGCCCCGAGCGCACCGGGTCGCGAGCTGTACGCCGAGTGCGGCGCGAACAGCGAGGCGGGCGCGTAGCCCCAGTAGTTGAATCGCCCAACCGGCGCATCCTGCGCGTCGAACTGAAACACGGGGAGCAGCTCGACTGCCGTGACGCCAAGGTCCTTCAGGTACGGGATCTTCTGGACCAACCCGGCGTAGGTGCCTGCCTTGTCAGGCGACACGCCCGAGCTGGGATGCTTCGTGAAGCCGCGCACGTGCAGCTCGTAGATGACAGTCTCGCTGTGCGGCCGGCGCAGCGGACAGTCGCCTTCCCAGTCGTACCGCGCCGGGTCCGCGACCACACTCTTCATGGCGACCGCGGTGTTGTCGCCGGATCGCCGCGCGGCCGCTCGGCTGTACCCCGCGGGTGCGGCGACCGCGAGACCGTACGGGTCTAGCAACAGCTTCTCGGGATCGAACCGCAGCCCGCGATCCGGCGTGAAGGGCCCGTGCGCCCTGAACCCGTAGATCTGACCCGCCCCGATCTCCGGGACGAAGACGTGCCAGTAGTGGTAGGTCCGGTGGCGCTCGGCATCGAGCGGAATGATCCGGCTCGGGTGGCCGGCGTCCTCGCGATCGAAGAGCAGCAGGTCGATCCGGGTGGCGCTCCTGGAGTAGATGCTGAAGTTCACGCCGCCCACCCGGACCGACGCGCCTAACGGCTCGCTGGTGCCCACGCCGACGCTCGGGCCGGGCGACGCGATGGTTCGGATGGGGCGTGCCTGGGTCGTCACTGTCTCGTCGAGCACGCGCGGTCAGACGTTGTCGCCTTCGGTCGAGCTAACTCGCGCGGTCGATTGCGCTTCCTGCCCCCAGCGCCATCCCGTGATCTCGGGCATGTCCTCGCCGTGCTCCTCGATGTACTGCCGGTGCTCGATCAGCCTGTCGCGAATCGCCTGCTTGAAGTACGCGGCTCTCGCACCGAGCTGTGGAACGCGGTCGATGACATCCTGCGCGAGGTGGAAGCGATCGAGGTCGTTCAGCACGACCATGTCGAACGGCGTGGTCGTGGTGCCTTCCTCCTTGTAGCCGCGCACGTGCAGGTTGCGGTGGTTCGTCCGCCGATACGTTAGGCGGTGGATCAGCCACGGGTAGCCGTGGAAGGCGAAGATGATCGGCTTGTCCTTCGTGAACAGGACGTCGAACTCCTCGTCGCTCAGTCCGTGCGGGTGCTCCTTCTCCGGCTGCAGCACCGTCAGATCCACCACGTTGATCACGCGGACCTTGAGCTGCGGCAGATGGCGACGGATGAGCTCCACGGCCGCCAGCGTCTCCAGGGTGGGAACGTCTCCGCAGCAGGCCATGACGACATCCGGCTCGCTGCCCTGGTCGTTGCTCGCCCAGTCCCAGATCCCGATGCCGGCGGTGCAGTGCTTGATCGCCTGGTCCATCGTCAGCCACTGCGGTGCCGGCTGCTTCCCCGCCACGACGACGTTGATGTAGTTGCGGCTGCGCAGGCAGTGATCCGTGACGGACAGCAGCGTGTTCGCATCGGGTGGGAGGTACACCCGGATGACCTCCGGCTTCTTGTTCACGACGTGATCGATGAACCCCGGATCCTGGTGGCTGAAGCCGTTGTGATCCTGTCGCCACACGTGGGAGCTCAACAGGTAGTTGAGCGAGGCGATCGGGCGTCTCCACGGGATGTGATTGCACACCTTCAACCACTTGGCGTGCTGGTTCACCATCGAGTCCACGATGTGGATGAAGGCTTCGTAGCAGCTGAAGAAGCCGTGTCTGCCGGTCAGGAGGTATCCCTCGAGCCAGCCCTGGCACTGATGCTCGGACAGGACCTCCATCACGCGACCGTCGGGCGCGAGGTGATCGTCCTCCGGCCGGATCTCGGCCATCCACGCACGATTCGTGACCTCGAGGATGTCCTGCCAGCGGTTGGAGTTGTTCTCGTCGGGACTGAACACCCGGAAGTTCTTGTGGTCGTCGTTGAATTTCATCACGTCGCGCAGGAACTTCCCCTGCACGCGCGTCGACTCGGCCATCGTTGCGCCCGGCGTCTTGACGTCCACCGCGTAGTCCCGGAAGTCGGGCATGCGCAGGTCCTTGAGGAGAGCGCCGCCGTTGGCGTGCGGGTTCGCGCTCATCCGGCGCTCGCCTTTCGGCGCCAGTGCCTGCAGCTCGGGCAGGAGCTTGCCGTTCAGGTCGAACAGCTCCTCGGGCCGGTAGCTCTTGAGCCACTGCTCGAGGATCGCGATGTGCTCCGGCTTGTCCATGTCGCCCATCGGCACCTGGTGGCTGCGCCAGTAGCCTTCGCACAGCTTGTCGTCGATCTGTCGCGGGCAGGTCCACCCCTTGGGACTGCGCAACACGATCATCGGCCACGTCGGCCGCTGCCTAACGCCGCGCTCGCGCGCGTCGGCCCAGATGCGGCGAATCTCTCCCATGACCTGGTCGAGCGTCGCCGCCATCTGCTGGTGCATCGGCTCGGGCTCGTGTCCCTCGACGTAATAGGGCTGGTAACCGTAGCCCTCGAGGAGCTTTGTCAGCTCCACCTTCGGAATCCGATCGAGGAAACAGGGGTTGGCGATCTTGTAGCCGTTGAGGTGCAGGATGGGCAGCACGCACCCGTCGCGCGCAGGATTCAGGAACTTGTTGCCGTGCCAGCCCGTGGCGAGCGGGCCCGTCTCGGCCTCGCCGTCCCCGATGACGCAGGCGGCGATGAGGTCCGGATTGTCGAACACGGCACCGAAGGCGTGCGACAGCGCGTAGCCGAGCTCACCGCCTTCGTGGATCGAGCCCGGCGTTTCGGGAGCGACGTGACTCGGGACGCCGCCCGGGAAGCTGAACTGCTTGAAGAGGAGCTTCATCCCCTCTTCGTCCTGGCTGACGTTCGGGTAGACCTCGCTGTAGGTGCCCTCGAGGTAGGCGTGAGCGACGAGCGCCGGACCGCCGTGTCCCGGGCCGATGACGTAGATCATGTTCGCGTCGTTTTTCCGGATGACGCGATTCAGGTGCACGTACAGAAAGTTGAGACCTGGCGTGGTGCCCCAGTGTCCCAGGAGCCTCGGCTTGATGTGCGCTCGCGCTAGGCGTTGGCGGAGGAGCGGGTTGTCGAGCAGATAGATCTGCCCGACCGAGAGGTAGTTCGACGCGCGCCAGAGCGCGTCCAGTTCGCCGAGCTCCGATTCGGAAAGAGTAGCGGCACGCGCTGGCTGCCGCTCCGTGACGGTCTGGGTCATAGGAAGACTCCGAGCCTGCTTGTGTCCGTTGGGCTACGAACGGTCCATTGACTCTCGCCGCGATAATGAAATCGTAGCAATTGTTCGAAAGTCCCACGAGTGTGCACCATGACCCCGACAGCGCAAGTTCCCTCTGCACAGGCAGACGAAGCACTCCTCAGCCGCGGCGATGACCTGCTGGCCGATTTCGATCGCGCGTTTCGAATGTTTCACGAGTTCGTGACCGGATGTCGGACGTTGTACGACATCGGGCAGGCCGTGACCGTGTTCGGCTCGGCGCGCTTCGACGAAAACCATCGGTACTACAAGCTCGCGCGTGAGCTGGGGTGCGAGCTGGCGCGGCACGGTTACACAGTCGTGACCGGAGGCGGCCCGGGCATCATGGAGGCCGCGAATCGAGGCGCGCGGGAAGGTGGCGGCCTGAGCGTCGGCTGCAACATCATCCTCCCGCACGAGCAGCAGCCGAACCCGTACCTCGATCGCGTCGTGAGCTTCGACTACTTCTTCGTCCGCAAGGTCATGCTCGTGAAGTACTCGAGTGCCTTCGTGCTCATGCCGGGTGGATACGGAACGCTGGATGAGATCTTCGAGACCGTCACGCTCGTGCAGACAGGGAAGATCCGGCACTTCCCGATCGTCGCCATGGGGCGCGATTACTGGCAGGGCATGCTCGACTTCATCTCGGAAACCATGTTCCGCGAGGGGACGGCGGGCGCCGGAGAGGTCGGCGGCTTCGTCGTGACCGATTCGGTCGCCGAGGCGATCGATCACATCGAGCAGGTCGTTCGGGGCACGGCGAGCGCTGGTCGTTAGATGATTTGAAGGGGAATGCCTCGGGCGGCGAAGAGCCGCCCGAGCCATTCCCCTTCTTCAAAGGGCCCTGGTGCGATAGAGGATCGATGGCCGGTGCACGACCGGCCGCCTAACGAACCTGGTGGCTCGCCTCGAACTCGCGACGGGTGTCGTCGCCGATGAAGTAATAGGTCTTTCCACCCCATTCGAGCGACGACGCCGCGGCGAACTTCGGAAACCGCACTCCCGCCACCGGATCCTTCACCATGTGCTCCTTGAGGTAGTACTCGTTTTCATGGAGCGACAGGTAGGTCTTGACGAAGGAGACGATCCGGTCATCCACCCAGTCCCCGATGGCCTTCCGATCGACGGCATTGAGCGGCCACTCGGCTTGGCTGTGCGAGTCGAATTGCATGAGCGTCGGAAGGATCTCGAGGTCGTAGAGCAGGATCAGGTTGCGGACGTCCTGGTCAGTGGCTGCCGAAAGGCGCAACCGGATCTTTGCAAGCTCGGACTGAAAGTCCACGCTGACCGAGCGACTCGATGACTCGAGATGCGGCGACACCTTGGCCTTGTCGCCGAAGCGCTCGATCAGCGCCTCCAGCCGGGGCTTCCAGACGTCGGGCAACGTCGCCAGCTCCCGTTCGAAGGCTGCCAGGCGTTGCTGCCGATCCTTGTGTTCCTGCTGCTTTTCGCCTTGTGCCCGTTTGATCTTGTCGTCGAGGGCGGAAAACTCGGCATCGATTCGATCGAGTAGGACCGACACGTCAGACATTGTTCGTTCTCCCGGACCGGGTTGATCGCGCTCATTCCGCGTGGACCGTTCGCTTCGAGCGCGCCGCCTCACGGGACAGGCGGCGCCAGCTTCCGCACAATCGGCCCAGCCCGGCCGATCCGACAATTGGTCCTTCGTACGCCGTATTGGGGCACCATGGTGGGGCGGCTGTCATCGGCTTTGTCATCCCGAGCGCCTTTGTCATCCTGAGGCGTCAGCCGAAGGATCTTCATCGTCCCGACCGAGAGCCCTCGACCGGGAGCCTGAGGATCCCTCGCTCCGCTCGGGATGACAACTGAGCTCGGGATGACAACTGCTGCCGGCGCGGTCAGTACGAGTACGAGAGATACAGCATCCCGTAGCCGAAGGTCTCGGTTCGGCGGTACGCCTGTGCCAGCGCTTCCTGCGGATTCCCGTAGGCCAGGATGAAGGTCATCGTGAAGTTGCCATTGACCTTCCAGTCGGCGTACGCGTCGAGCTCGCTCGCGAGCTTCTTGGACGTGACGCCCGGCCCGTAGGACTCGGGATGGTCGAGGCGGAACAGGAACCCGATGAGCCCGGTGCCTAACGATTCCGTCGGCGTGAAGTGAACCCGCGCCTCGTGCGTGATCAGGTTCGAGTTGGAGAGGAAGTATTCCCCCGCGATCTCGCCCTGCCACCACGTGCCCCAGTCGTAGAACCCGGGGAATAGCGGGTCGAACGCCTCGCTCTTGTCGGTCTTCGGGTCATCGCCTTCGAAGTACGCGTAGCGATAGGTGAGCGTGGGCGTCCCTGCCACCGTGCCGAATTCGTAGGCGGCCTGCGCCATCCACGCGTTCGAGCTCAGGCGGCTGCCGTTGTCCTCGTGGGCATACTCGGCGCCGAGCGAGAGGTCCGGCACGAGACGCCTGAAGGGTGAGACGTACGCCCGGAGGTTGTAGACCGACATGCCATCGCGGTTCGGCAACGAGTCGGAATACGTTCCCAGGTAGGTCGCGCCGATGGTGTCTGCCGAACCCAGCGCCAGGTCGTAGTTCACTCCCCACAGCCTCGTGCCCGTCTTGGTTTCGGGAACCTCGTCCCGGTCGAGGTAGAAGGCGTCGAAGGTGTGGCTCTTCACCTTGAAGCGCGCAAGGCCAGCGAACTCCCACGCCTTGCGCGCGTTGCTCCAGTATCCGCCTCGGCTCCCGCCCTCGCCGCCGCCGTCCCAGAGGAGGAAACCCTGGCCGATCTTGTACGGCGATCGGCCCACCCTGAGGTCGAGCGCATCTTCGCCGATGCTGAGCGCCTTTCCTGAACGCCAGCCGATGTAGAGGTCCTCGACCTGGAAAGACGATGCATCCTCACCGACCAGGGACGGTGGGGCGGCGAAAGTGCGCTCGCCGACGACGCTGGCCTTGCCGTAGAGCGTACCGCGTTGAAAGGCGCGGTCGGCGGACAACCCCGCCTTCGCGAAGCTTTCCACCCAATCGTCGCCGAGATCGCCGGAAGGGTCGGGGTGCGCTTGGGTGTACAGCGAGTTCCCGAATCCGAACGCGCCGAGGCCGGCGTCGAAGTTGAACTTCCACTGCAGAGTCTTCGGCAGGCCGGTCGGGCGCTTGCTCGCGGTGCTGTCG
>JBKOYV010000137.1:0-11723 GCA_046725585.1 Gemmatimonadota bacterium
ACGCCGAGGTACTTGTTGCCTGCGTGCTTCGCGACTTCTCCTGGTGTGTACACTCGCATGTCACTCAAGTCCTGATTGAAGAGTATTCGTGAATCTGACGATCGAGCGCGTCGATCAGCTCAGCCAACCTTTCGTCGAGCAAGGGCAACCGTTCGTGCCGCACGGTCTCCGCATCGACGATCGACGTCACTTGCGTGTACGCCCGCTCGAGATCGTCGTTCACCACCACGTACTGATACCCGCCGACTTCACGCAGCTCCTCGCGTGCCGACCGCAGTCGCACGAGCACCTTGCGGTGGTCCTCCGTCTGCCGCGCGCGCAGCCGATCGATGAGGACGTCGGTCGACGGCGGCAACAGAAACACGAGGACCGACTCGGGAAACGACCGCGCAAATTGTCGAGCGCCCTGCACATCGATGTCCATGATCACGTGCTTGCCTGACGCAAGCACGCGCTTCACCTCGGCGCGCAAGGTCCCGTACAGATTTCCGTGGACGACGGCCCACTCGGCGAACTCGTCGAGAGCCCGCTTCGTTTCGAACTCCTCCTTCGCCAGGAAGAAATAGTCCTTCCCGTCCTGCTCTCCCGGGCGCGCGGCGCGTGTGGTGCACGACACCGAATACCCAACGTCCTGACGGCGCTCGAGCAGCATCCGAGCGATCGTCGTCTTGCCGCCGCCCGAAGGAGACGACAGGATCAGCGGAAACGGATTCATTCGAGGTTTTCCACCTGCTCACGAATCCGTTCCAGCTCCTCTTTGATCGTCACGACGTCCTGCAGCATTGCCGCGTCGTTGGCTTTGCTGCACGTCGTATTCGCTTCGCGCAGCATCTCCTGCAGCAAGAATCCGAGCCGTTTTCCCACCGGCTCGCCGCCGCCCTGGTCCAGCGCCGCGCGGAACGCGGCGATGTGCGACGCGAACCGTTGCAACTCCTCCTGCACATCGAGCCGATCCGCGAGGATCGCGATCTCCTGAGCGATCCGCTGCTCGTCGACCGCCATGCCTTCCGTCAACACGCGAACCGACTCGCGCAGCCGGTCGCGCTGAGCGACGATTCGCTCGGGCGCTCTGACGGCGATGCGCGAGAGCGCGCCGTCGACGATCGTCAGCCGCTCGAGCAGATAGCTCGCCAATCGCCTGCCTTCCTCGCCGCGCGACCTCGTGAGCGACTCGATCGCCGACTCGACGATTGTCGTCAGCTCCGCTGGTGTTCCCTCTGCTCCGTCGTCGCCCGACGCCAGCACGTCGGGCATGCGCAGGATCGTCGCGACGTCGATCGGACCATCGAGGCCGTGCCGATCGCGGAGGTCGCGCAGCATCGCCGCGTAGCTGGCGAACCGCTGCTCGTCGATCGAGCCTGCGCTCGACGTGCGTTCGGTTCGCGCGGACAACGTGACATGGCCGCGCGCGATCTTCCGTCGAAGCGCCTCCCTCACCTCCGGTTCCCAGCGCGACAGCTCGCTCGGCAGCTTGATGCTTGGCGAGAAGAACCGGTGGTTGACGGTTCTCAGCTCGACGCTCACGCGCGACCCGCCGACCAAGCCTTCGGCGGAACCGAAACCCGTCATGCTTCGGATCATCGACAGTCGCGTAAGTTATGAGCTGACAACGACCTTGTCAATTGAAGAAGTCCCACCGTACGCCGTAGTAGTTGATGGCGCGGGGGGCCGTGTAGAACGGCACGACCGAGTAGATGTCGCCGAGGATGTTTCGGTACTGCCAGGAGATCACCGCGTCGTAGAGCCGAAGCTCGAACAACGTCGAGATCGTCCGGTATTGCGACGACCGCTGCGGCGGGCCGTCGGCGACGGGGAACGTCACCTCCGTCCGGTAATCGTGGGTCACGGCGGCGAGGACGTGGAAATTTCCCGTGGGGAACCTGCTGAGCCAGCTCGTGCTCGCGTACAGCTGACTTCGCACCTGGTATTCCGGGACGTAGGGTTCGCCGGTTGGCCATTTGTGCGCTACGACGTCCACGCCGATCCCCTTCCACAGTTTCCCCCGCAACGTGGCAAAGGTCAGCCGGCGTGCTCCGACGGTCACGTCGCGGTACAAGGTGTCGTACGCGCGCGGTGCCGGAACGATCGTCGTATCGATCGACATGATTCCGCCCGTCGCCCATAACTGGCCAACTCGCAGGCCGACCTCCCCGCGGTACGCGAGCGACGGCGGCCGTGCGTTTTTCTCAATGGGCCGCGTGCGGCCTAACGAGCCGGAAACGGCGAGAAACGGGAGCACGCGGAGGCGCGCCGAGACGTCACCGCGGAACGTGGAATCCGATTCCTGCTGCTCCGCGTAGACGGTCGCGGAGACGATGCCGCGGTCGTAGCTCAGTCGGCCGGCCGGTGTCAGGTACCAGCGGCCGTTGAAGACCC
This sequence comes from Gemmatimonadota bacterium, assembly GCA_046725585.1. Taxonomy (GTDB): domain Bacteria; phylum Gemmatimonadota; class Gemmatimonadetes; order Gemmatimonadales; family Gemmatimonadaceae; genus JAJKIV01. Next base: position 2,377 of record JBKOYV010000137.1, read on the forward strand.
GGTACCGCGCAGTTCCGCTGAGGCTTGTGTTGGCGAACCGTACGCCACCCGTCGCGACGTACTGTGCTCGGGACGCAATCGTGTCGACTGTGTCTCCGATGAAGGGTGTCGTGGGGGCGCCCTCCGACGGAGTGCCGGTGGTCGCGGTCTTCGTGTTGGTTTCCGCGAATCGACTCGTGGAGGCGATGAGTTGGAGCCAGCGCGAACCTTCTGAATCGCCGTAGCCGAGGCGGAAGTACGAGTCCGATCGGGTCGCGTCCAGGCCGGGCAGATTGCTGAACGTTCCGAGCGGCGTCTGTTCGCGTTTTTGCTCCGTACGGCTCCGTCGCGTTCGCAGCATTACGCCATCAGCGCTCCACTGCTTCTTCGCCCAGCCCAGTCGTGCGAGGATGCCAAGCAGGTTGCCGTCGCCGCCCGCTTTGGGGTCCTCCGTGCTGTATTGCTGCGCGCCGATCTGCAGCGCGGTGCCATTCGAGAACCGGCGGCCGAAAAACCCACGGTAGCTGTTGGTCGACAGGTCGCCAGTGGCGACGTCGGCGCGTGTGTATGGGGTTGTCTTGTTTACGCGCCAGCTGCGCATGTAGACCCGAAGCTCTTCGGCGGCACGCTCGACGACGATCTCCTCGAGCGTCCACGCGGGAATCGCCGCGAAGTCGTGCATCGGTCCGATGCGAACGTCGAGCGGATCGAACTCGACCCCGTCGTAGAAGATGCGGATCCGCCGGAAGTCGCCGACGTACGTGTTCGTGTGCGGCGTCGGGATCCATCCGGACGCGAAGCCGGTGACCCCCGGAATGCGCCCGAGCAGCTCGCCTAACGACAGCGCCCCGCTCGCGAACAGCTCGTCCCGTCCCCAGCGGTACCGCTCGCCGATGTCGGCGAGAGGCGGAACCTCGGCGCGGGCAAGCGGCGCCTTGATGCTATCGGCCGCCTTGCGCGCGAGTGCGATGGCGCGAAGGCTGTCCGCTTTGTGCCGCGCCCGCGCCGAATCCGCGGCAGCGGAATCGGGCGGTAGCGGGATGGCGAGAACCGTGTCGCGGCGCGTCCGTGTCGTGTCCCGCGTTGGGACCTGAGCGTTCGCGCCCTCGTGGAAAGCGGCCCCGATCAAAAGCGCGAGGCCGACGCGACGCACGTTTCGTACGACCGTGCCAAACGAAGCGGTCAGCCCGCCCTCCCCCGCACGAACTCGACGAACGTTCCGGTCGGCACTCCGGTGGGACCTCGTGGAATCGCCACGAGATCGGTCTCGGAGTACGCCGTACCGGCGATGTCGAGGTGCACCCACGGATACTCCTCTGCGAACTCCTTCAAGAACATAGCAGCCGTGATCGCGCCGCCGGCACGCCCGCCGGTGTTCTTGATGTCGGCCACGTCCGACTTGATCAGCTCCTTGTACTCATCCCACAGCGGAAGTTGCCATCCCGGCTCGGCAGCCCGCTTGGCGGCGGCCAGCACCTCATCGATGAGTCCCTGGTCGCCGCCCAAAACGCCGGTGGCAACGTGTCCCAGCGCGATGACGCACGCGCCGGTGAGCGTCGCCGCGTCGATTACGGCGGCCGGCTTGAATCGGCGTGCGTACGAGAGCACGTCGGCGAGCACGAGGCGTCCCTCGGCGTCCGTGTTAATGATCTCGATCGACTTGCCGAGGTGGCTGATGACGACGTCGCCCGGCTTCACCGCAGTGCCGGAAGGCATGTTCGTCGTCGCGCCGAACATCCCCACCACGTTCACCTTGAGCTTGAGCCGCGCGATCGCTTCCATCGCACCGAGCACTCCCGCCGCACCGCACATGTCGAATTTCATGAATTCCATGCGGTCGGCCGGCTTTATCGATATGCCGCCGGTGTCGAAGCAGAGTCCCTTGCCCACGAGCACGATCGGAGCGTCGCCTCGCTTGCCCTTGCGATACTCCATCGACACGAGCTTCGGGTCTTCCGGCGTTCCCTGCGTCACGCACAGGAACGATCCCATCTTCTGCCGCTCCATCTCGCGGCGCCCGAGCACGGTGACTTTGAGCTTGTGACGGCGACCGATGTCGGTTGCGGTCTTTGCGAGGTGATCGGGCGTGCAGAGATTGCCTGGCATCTGCGCGAGCCGACGGGAGACCTCGTAGCCAGCGGCGATCGCTTCACCACGCGTCAGCGCGTCCTTTGCGGCTCGCGAGTCGTTCGCGACGATGATCGCGCGAGTCAGCGGCTTCTTGCGCTCCGCCTCCGGCGGCGGCGTCTTCAGATCGACGTACTCCCACGCCCCCATCGCGAGGCCGACCGCGATCGACTCGATCGCGTCATCGTCGGCACCCGGAGCCACGGCGGCGAGCGAACCCGCGCCGATCTTGTGCCCCTGGCGGCCGAGCAGCGCCGCGCCTCGACGCAACGACGCAGATGCCGCGTCGGCCGCAGGAGTGCCCAGCCCGATAAGCAGAACGCGCCCAGCCTCGCTCTCGCCACCGTCGAAATGGAGCGTTTCGTCTCTGGCCCCTCGAAAGTCGCCCCGCTCGAGCGCACGCGACAGCGCGCGGCCGAGGCGTTCGTCCAGCGTGCGAAGTTGATCGGGCAGCTCGGTACCCGACGGTAACAGCACGCCGAGCAGCGGAGCATCTATCTCCGCTGCGTCGCCGTTTCGTAAGGCGAATGTCAGAGCCATTGATTGGGGTTGCGGTGGCGAAGTGGCGGGTAAGCTAGGGCGGGTCGTAGGCCGCGGGCAAGCGCGATAGGACGGTGAATTCAGATCACGCGATCTGGAGGCGGAAGGCCTCGGAAGAACGCGTCAAGGTTCGCGAGCACGCGCTCACCCATCGCCACCCGGGAGGCTGTCGTCGCACTTCCCAGATGCGGCAGGAGCACCACGTTGTCGAGCGCGAGCAGCCGCTGGGAAACAGCCGGCTCGCGCTCGAAAACATCCAGCCCGGCCGCGGCCAGCGTGCCGCGCTCCAGCGCGTCGGCCAGCGCCGACTCGTCGACCAGGTCGCCTCGTGCGGTGTTCACCAGAATAGCACTTGGACGCATCGCCTCGAGCTGACGCCTATCGATCATCCGTCGCGTACCCTCGCTGGCCGGTGCGTGAAGCGACACGACGTCGCTCGCGGCAAGCAACTCATCGAGGGACGCGCATCGTTCTGCACGTGCGTCGTCGATAGCGGCTGCGTCGGGCGCGCTGGGGTTCACGAACAGGACGCGCATGCCGAACCCGCGGTAAGCGCGCCGGGCGACGGCGGCGCCGATGCGTCCGAAGCCGACGATGCCGAGCGTCGCACCGTTCACTCGGGCGCCGAGCATGTGGGTCGGACGCCAGCCCGCCCATTGCCCGGCGCGAAGCTGACGCTCTCCCTCGCTCGCGCGGCGTGCCGCCGCGAGAATCAGCATCATGGCGAGGTCCGCCGTGTCTTCCGTCAATACACCGGGGGTGTTAGTCACGACGACATCGTGAGCTCGCGCCGCAGCGAGATCGATCCGGTCGAACCCGACGCCGAAGTTCGCGACGATTCGCGCCCGAAGCGGTTGCGCCGCGAACACCTCGGCGGGGACATCGTCGACGACCGTCGGCACGAGGGCATCGAAGTGCCGTGCCGCGTCGATCAGGCGGTCGAGCGGATACGTCTCGTCCGTCCCGTTCAGATCCGCGTCGTACCGTTCGCGGAGCTTGGCCTCGATCGGCGACGGAAGCCTGCGCACGACGAACACGCGCGGCCGCCTCGCGGCGCGATGGTTGGCGTTAGGTTCGTCGACGTTGCTCGCCACGAATCGCCATGCCCTGGTCACCGTCGGAAGCGCTCGGCTGCGCGAGCCGCGTGACGCCCGGCACGCGCCTGTCGATCGTCAGCGACCGGGCGAGCAGAAGCCCGACGAGGGTGACCGGAATGTACTGAATGAGCGAGATGAGGAATGCCACCGCGACGGCGGAATCCTTGTCCAGCCCGGTGGACGTTGCCGCGAGCGCATACAGCAATTGGAACACGCCGACGTTTCCTGGCGTCAATCGGACCACGAAGCTGGCGTTGACGACGAGGAGAGCGAGCAGCGAGTCCGCGGGCGTGGTCGGAAACGCTGCCGCGTGCGCGGCATAGTGGAACGTGGCCCACTGCCCCGCCCACCCGACGAACGCGAGGGCGATGGCGATTCCAAGCCTCGAGGCTGTCGCCAGCTCGGCAGACGTGGCGGTGAGCCGTCGCCAGTACTCGCGTGAGCGCGCCAGCAGCTTCCTGGTCTCCGCCTCGGCGCGTGTCTCGACTGGCGAATCCGCGGGTCTGTGTACCACGAGAACGACCACGATCACGCCGATGGCCGCCAGCGCGACCATACCCGCGGTTCGCCACCGGACGAGCTGTGGCGGTAGGGGCAGCCAGAATGCTGCGATCGCGAACAGCACCGCGTAGCTGACGAGATCGCAGAGCCTGTCGATCGCGAGCGTGGCCAGGACCGTCGCGCTGGACACGCCGCTGCTCCGCGCCGTTGCGGCGACCCGCACCGCATCGCCGCCGTTCGCGACCAGGACGTTGTTCAGCGCGTGACCGGCGAATGTGGTGCGAACGGCCTGGCCCGTGCCGTGAATGCCTACAGCGGTCAGGAACAGCGACCATCGAACGCCCTTCACCACGAGCGTGAAGAGGTTTGCGACCGTCGCGACGCCTAACAACACGGGGTCGGCATGCGTAATTGCGCTCCAGGCCTGTGCCCAGTCGACCTTGCGCGCGAACAATGCGAGCAGGACGATCGTTGCGCCCGTCACGACCCAGTGCAGCCACCGCCGCTTGTTGCCGGGATCGCTCACCGCGTCGCCAGCGTCGCAAATGAGTATCCACGGTCCCGAAGACCGCGTATCACGCGAGGCAGCGCTCGCGCTGTTTGCATACGGTCCCCTCCGGGGTCGTATCCGTCGCCATCGTGAAGCAGCACGATAGACCCCGCGCGAGTGCCACGGAGCACACGGTCCGCAATGACGTCCGATCCGGGTCGCGCGGTGTCCCACACGCCCAGCGTCCAGCCAACGGTGTGTTGCCCCTCGGCCCGGGCGATCGGAGAAACCCACGGATTTCGCTGGCCGTGTGGCGCGCGGAACAGTCGCGGACGTGCCACCCCGCACCGTTCGATGGCGGCGGCGCCGAGCGCGATGTCATCTCGAACATAGCTCGGCGCGCGCCAGACGAGCTTCCGATGGTGAAAGCCGTGATTGCCGATGACGTGGCCTTCGGCCGCCGCTCGCTCGACGATCGCCGGCCATCGATCGGCGTGACGACCCAGAACGAAGAACGTCGCGCCGACGTCCTCGACGCCTAACGCGTCGAGGATGGCGGGAGTCGCCTCTGGATTCGGACCATCATCGAACGTCAATGCTACGACCAGTTCATCGCTCGGCAGGCGGCGCTGGACGCGGCCGAACAACGGACTGTTGCGGTCGAACGCGCCCCACGCGAGCGCGCCAACCGACACGACTGCGGCAGACGCAATCGTGCCGATCATGAGCCGCTCACGCGGCGATACGCTGCGCGCCCAGAATCCGCGCGTACAGACTCAGTATCGTGTCGCTGACCCTGGGCCACCCGTACGAGAGCGCCCGCTGGCGTCCGGTCGCACCGAGCCGGGCCCTCGTTGCGTCGTCGTCGAGCAACGTCGCGAGCGCATCCGCCAACGCGGCGGTGTCTCCGCACGGAACGAGCAGCGCCTCGCGCTCGTGCGCGACGACGTTGCGGAAGCCGTTCAGGTCCGAACAGACGATCGGCGTCCCGCACGCCATCGACTCGAGCAGCGTGATGCCGAACGATGCCTTGGTTGTGGGGCAGGCGTACAGCGAGCAATTCGCGTAGTACTCGGGTCGCCCGGAAAGGACGGCACCCACGAACGTGATGTCGGGATCGCCCGCCGCGAGTCGGCGGTAGTGAGCGCGCAGCGGTCCGTCGCCGACGACGACCAACTGTGCCGGACGGCGCGGACCACGAATGCGCTTGAAGGCATCGATGAGCGACGCGAGCCCGTTTCGCGGATCGAACCGGCCGAGGAAGAGCACCGATGGCACATCGGCACGGATGCTCATCGGTCGCGGAGCATTCGGCGAAAAGAGCTGCGTATCCACGCCGTTCGGGATATGCGTCCACTCGGTCTCGAAATAGCGTTCGTGAGCTTCGACGACGGTCGGCGAGACTGCGACAGCGGCCGCGAGGCGCGCCATGCGACGCTGAAAATAGCGACGGGCGAGCGTATATCCGACCGAGTAATCGAAGTACGTATGGAACGTACCCACGACCGGGCATTCGGCCTCGTCGACCGCGAGCAGCGGCAGCGACGGGGCGAGCGGTGCATGGACATGCACGATGTCGTACGCCCCTCCGCGCAGGACATCACGGACCTGACGTCTCAGTGCGCGTCCGACTGTGATGCGCGCAAGGGAACCATTGCTGTAGACCGGGACGCTTCGTCCGACCCGGATCACCTCCGGCGTGTCGATCGCGCCGGCAAGGTTCGACGTGATGATGTCAACGTGATGGCCGCGAAGCCGCGCTTCGCGGGCGAGAAAATGAACGTGCTCGCAGATTCCGCCGAGGTGCGGATAGTAGTACTCCGTGACCTGGGCGATTCGAAGTCGATGCATGGCGGGGAGGCCCGGGACCGCGGCCGCTCGTGGTCGGATCGAAGCGCTGGACCCAACCCGCGCGCATAGTGCATACACCGGACCGGGCCACGCGCCGTGAGCGCAATCCCGGGAGTATGCCGGAGCCAACCTTAACGGGCGGTTTCTTAGAGACGGCTATGAAAAGGGTCACCTCACGGATGCAGATGAGCTCATCCGCCTCGCCCGGCCGTCCGTTTCGTCCGAGTTCTAAAGCTCGAACGTGATCTGCGAGCCGTCGGGTCGCTGGGCAGGGTCTTCCAGTGCCGCGGACGGCCCACCGGACGGGAGGTCAGCGTCCGGCACCGAGTTCATTGGGGTCCCACGCGTTGCCAGCGAGACGTCGTCAGGCACGAAGTCCGGCGGAGGTTCGGGGATTCGACGCGTCGACGGCTGCTGACGACGAGCGTCTATGAGGTGATCCACCGCCGCCTTGGTCACGCCGAGACGCTGCGCGAGCCGCTCTCGCAGTCCGTGATATGGCTTGAAGCCGCCGAGCATGTTGTAGACGAGCGCCGGCGTCACGCTTTCGTCGCGAGCCCAGTCGGTGATCTTCTCCGGCCAGAGCAGGATCTGGACGACGAGCGATGCGGGCATCGCCGGCAGCTCCGTGTGGACACGATAGAGCGCTTTTCGCTCGAGAGCGCTCAGGCCGTCGCGGTCGCGAGACGGTGGCGGAGGCAGCGGCACCCCGCCCGGGTCTCCCTCGAATGTCGATGAGGCTGATTCCATCCGAAGCACCTGCCTTCGTCGGCGGTCGGCGAGAAAAGCCGCGAACCTAACGCGCCCTAACGAATCGCCGTTCGCGCCGCCTGGCCCGAAAGTACAACGAAGGCCGCCTGCGCGCCATCAATTACTGAAGAGCTGGGTTGTTAGGCATATCCTGTTGAGTGGATGGGGTAATATACCTCCCTGGAGGTATCATACCCTGCCGACCAGTGATGAACGTGTCTGGCTCTGGCGCGGCATCGCCGCGCCGTCGCTCACGACAACCACGCCAACCAGACGTAGCCCAAGTGCCGCGGGACTGGCGGGCTCCTGTCATGCAAACGACGCGGGCGGCGATCGTCTAATCGCCGCCCGCGTCATATCAGGAACTCGATTGTGGTCGAGGCTAACTTCGCCAGCGTTGGATACCCGGGACGAGACTCGAACTCGTAAGGCCCGAAGGCCGGGGGATTTTGAGTCCCCTGCGTCTACCGATTCCGCCACCCGGGCGCACTACACCGACGCAATGTAGCGGGCCGGAAGGCCTCGCTCAACGCGAGCGGCCGCGAGCTGCCCCGGGCGACTTATGGCAGAGGGCGCTGCGTGCCACCGCCCGCCCCTGCCCTGCGCTCCATCCGTTGGCGTCGGACGTTCTCGAGGCGCTGCCGGAGCTCGTCCTGTATGCCGAAGTATTTCGCGCGCTGCGTCGGTGTCATGAAGGTCGAGAGCTCGCGCTGCTCGCTTTCCGTGAGGTCGAGCCGGCGTCGCTGGATCGTGAGCAACTGGTCGAGCAGCCCCGCAACCTTCGCCTGATCCGCGGAGTCCCCGGTAAGGACCTCGGCGCGCAGCGCCTGACGAGCGCGGCGCTCGTCTCGAAGCAGCAGCAACCGGTCACGCTCGAATCGGTCGTTGACCCGTCCGAGCTGCTGCATCTGCGCGTCGTTCAGGTTGAGCCGCCGCTTTACGACCTCGGCGAGTCGCTCGCGGAATTGGCGCTGGAGCGCACCTCCCTGGGCCGGCGCGCCCGGTTGACCCTGGACGCGATCGACGCGTTGGGCACGCGCGGGCGACGCCGCACCAATCACGCAGAGCGCAAACACGACGAACATCGCGCGCGGGAGACTCGCCATAATGAGTCTCATCGCACGCCTGTCTTGATCACCGGCAACACCGGCGTGGGATCCGGTTCTTCCGACGGGGCAAGCGGCGCACGGTCCATCTCGTCGAGCGCACCGAGAAGCGCTTTGATCGACGCATCGTCCAGATCGTCCGTGCCGCCGGTGAACGCCAGCTGTGCCTTCGGCGGAGAGCTGGCCGTCGGGCGACCGGAGCGAAGGGCCCGGTGCGAATCGCTGCTTACGGATGATGGGCGTTCCGTCGCCGCAACTGTCGGTGTCAGTGCGCGCGGCGTGTCGACCGAGGAACCCACCGCTGCCGAATCCGGTGGGGCGACGTCGCCAGACCATCGGCGCGCAACCGCGAGCGACAGGCCGCCGACGGTGATCATCGTTAGGGCGGCCGCTACCCGCCAATCGATCCAGCGCTTGATTGGCTTACCACGCGGGGCGCCCGTCGTTGACCTGACCTTCGGAAGCGCACCGACGACGCGGCGCACATCGACCGCTGGCGTGATCGCGTACGCCGATCGCACGAGACGAAGCGTCTCGAGCTCGGACGCGCATTCAGCACACGAGGCGACGTGGTGCTCGACGTGCGCACGCGTCGTCGCGTCCAGCGTCCCGGCAGCCAGGTCGGGCAGCAGCTCACGCATCTCGACGTTCGCGCAGTCAAACATAGAGCGACTCCTTCACGGCACGCATCGCGTTGTGGTAATGCACCCGGGCCGCACCCTCCGTACTACCGACGACCTCGGCGATCTCCTTGTACGACAAACCCTCATTCACTCGCAACAGGAAAACCTCTTTCTGCAGGCGCGACAGCTGATCCACGGCCTTTTTCACTCGGGACTCTGCTTCGTCGGCGACGATCTCGTCCAACGCATCGAACTCGGTTGCTGCGTCCACGTCGTCCACCGA
>JBKOYV010000387.1:0-6252 GCA_046725585.1 Gemmatimonadota bacterium
CCGTCGCGGCGATGAACGCCTGGAGCCGAACATCCCACCAGTTCGCGCCGGGCGCATCCCACTCGAAGCTCGCCGGGTCGGCCGCTGGGTCCGCAGGGGTGAACAGGTCGCCGGACGCGACGATCATCCCGTCCGGCCCGACCAGTCGCCAGGGACACGAGACGTGCAGCGCGAACGCGCCCACCTCGCGGCGGCCGAGCTGATCATCGGGTCGCGTCCGGCGTTCGCCGAGCTGGACCCAGAGCATCGCGCCGGCGCGACCGGCGTCCCAGAGGGGCTGCCCGATGAGGGGCGCCAGGCCACGCTCGATCTCCTCTCTCAGAGGGCCTCCACGAGGGCTCAGGTGATGTGAAGGTCGCTGCCGAACTGGATCAACGCGAGCTTTCGCGCGACCGCGCGCGATGGAGCGTTCTGCCACGACGTACTGTAGAGCGGAACGCGGCCGAGCTCGCGGATGGCGGATGCCCACGCGGCAACAGCGTGTGCCGCGTACCCGCGGCCACGATAGGCGGCTGCGGTTTCCACACCGGCCTCGTATCCCTCATTGGTCTGCCTAACGCTACCGCAGACGCAGACAGCGTGGCCGTCGCAGATGACGGCGAACAAGGGCTGGGAGAGCTGAACGTCGGGAAGCCAGGCCGCGAGCTGCGGGCGCAGGATCTGTGCGTTGGCCTCGGTGACGTGGGTGGCGTTGGTGGCGGTGTCGTCAGGGAATCGCGTCGCAAACGAGAACGCCGGGCCGAGCTCCGTCCGCTGTACCGGCGCCGTTCGGGCCAGCACACGCTCATACGCCGCAGGGTCGATCGGACCTTCGACGCCGGCCCCACGTCGCTCGGTGTCTCGGATCACCACCTGAAGCTCCGCCCTCGTGTCGAGTGTGACGTCGTGCCGAAAGCGCCACATGGCCCCGTCGTGCGTTCGACCGAGGAAGAATCGCGGTGCTACGGCCCCGTTAGGCTCATTGACCCGGACGAGATCCCCGTGGGTGTCATGAGTGAACAGCGCCTCGATGTGCATCCGCATCAAGGCACGATGGTCCGTCACGAGGGGTACTCGGTCATCAGTCCCCCGAGATTCACGAACCTCATTCTGGGACCTGGCTGACGTGGCCCCCGACCACCCGCCACTGCCCGTCAGGCTCGCGCGCCCACATACGGGTGTAGCGATAGGTACCCCCTACGCGCGTTCCCGCAACGTCCACCTGGAGCCGGGCGCGAAGTGCGGTGACGACGACGTTCGCGCCAACGCGACGGATGCGCAATTCCTCCGGCACGTGCGAACGGAAGCGCACCACGCCCGAGCTGTGCGCCTCGAGGTCCTGCGCCTTCGTCCCCAGCTGACCATCGGGACCGGTGAACAGCAGGTCGTCGGAGATGAGACGAGCCAGAGCCTGCACATCCGCCGCGAGCTGCGCAGCGCGCAACGCTGCCTCGAGCGCGACGATCTCGGCGTCGGCCGGACCAACCAGCACCGCTTGCATCTCGTCGATGTCCGTGTCGAGCACCATCCGGCGATCCATGGCTATGAGGCGTTAGGCCCTTGCCGCCGCCTGGCCGGCGGCCGCAAGGACGTTCGGGTCAGGTCGAGCGGCCGGTCCGCTTCGGGCGCGCATCACGAGGATCCCGACCACGAACACCGCGATCGCAATGCACTGCGCGATGCTCAACACGAAGAACCGGTCATCCTTGATCCGCAGGAACTCGACGAGAAAGCGTTCGAGCCCGGCCAGCACGGCGTACACGCCGAACAGCCACCCGTCGGCATGCGTGTGTTTCCGCAGCCGCCAGAGCACCAGGAACATCACGAACCCGAGCGCGACCTCGATGAGCTGCGTGGGCATCACGCCGACGAGTGTGGATGGGTCCATGGTCGACGGGAACCGTGCATGGAACGAACGCTCCATGGCGCCGACCGTCGATGGCGGAAAGCCGTCCGGAAACGCGACCGCGAGCGGACCGCCATACCACCTGCCATAGTCGTCGCCGACCGCCCAACATCCGCTGCGCCCCACCGCATAACCAGCGGCGATCGCGATTCCCGCCACGTCCGCATAACGAGCGAACGGAAGTTTCCGAACGCGGATGGTCGCCCAGCATGCGGCCACGGCGCCAATGAACCCGCCCCAAAACACGAACCCGGAGCGCGAGAAGAGGTCGTGCCAGTCGTGGGTGATGACGGAGACGAAGTACAGCTTGCCGCCAATCAGTGTCCCCACGACGGCCGCCAGGAGCACGTCACCAACGTGGCGTGCCTCGACCTCGTAGCCGCGCCTTCGCAGCTCGCGCTCCGAGACCACCTGCCCGATCGCGAACGCCAACAGCACCGCGATCCCGAACCCCGACAGCTCGAACTGAAAGCGGCCAAGGTGGATCGGGATGTTGAACGGATGGACGATCGTTGGCTGATTGCCCATGGCCCTATGAGGATGACCGCAGACCAGCGATGCCGCCAGGTCGGGTCAGCGCCCGGCAGGCCTAACGCTATGTCCCAACCTCGACCCGAACCGGGGGCACCTGGGCCAGATACGCCTCGAACTCGCGGTCCAGCGCGGCCCGGCGCTCACGCCACTGCGCCCGAATGTCGGTCTCATCGTTGCCGCGCCAGTACGCGGGGGAGAGCAGTGGGGCCGCGCGATCGACGGCGAGCAGCACGACCGCCGTCGGCGGGTCAGCAGGGAGCGTATTGTCGTACACTCGGCGCACCCCGTCCGCGTAGACCGGGCTGTCCGGAAAATGTACCGTGGCGCGCCCCGAGAACCGGTAGCCACGCCGGGAGAGCTGTTCGACGACGTTGAGCTCGAGCCACGGCGCGTGCGTGAGGTTCGCTCTCGTGCCCGGCGACGCGATGTCCAGGAAGAACAGGTGGGTGTCGTCCCACACGCGGATCGTTCCCTTCGGCGACACGTTAGGCCGCCCGTCGGGGGTCACCGTCGCCGCGAAACACAGATGGGCGGCCTGAATCACCGCCCGCATGTCGGGAGTGAGCACACAACCTCCGCGCCTAACGCGTGCAGGTCAATGGGTCACGTCGGGCGATGCGCGACGCTTCGAGAGTGCGACCACGACACTAAACGCAGCGCTGCGGAGAAACCGGCCACGCCGACGAGGCCCGCCGCAACCGATGACCGATAACCGCTCGGCGGCTCAGTACCCCTGCACGCGTGACCAGGTCGAGTCGGGGTTGTACCGCTCCATCGCCTTGAACTGGTCGAGCGTCTTTTCGCCGAGGTCCTTCTCGTACACGATGCCGTCGTGGCTGACCATGAAGGTCTTCACTCCAGTCACGAGGTACTCGGCCGGCGCGGCCACGAGCGCGAACCCGCCGATCATCGCGCTGTCCACGACGAAGTCCAGCTGCCCGAGCGGCGCGGCCGGACCCTGACCCTTGAGAATCTTGAAGTAGTACCCATGGTACGGCTTGACCTCGTCCGTGTACCCCTCCGCGATGAAGCTGGCGATGCGCTCTCCAACCGGGCCTTGCCACGTGCCGTCTTTCGCCTGCCAGGCGAGACCATCCTGTTTGCCCGGTGTGCTGATTACGCGCTGCGCGTACTGATTCACGCGCGCGCCGTCGTGCTTCACGAGCGCATAGCTCTTCTGCGCCTCGACGTAGCCGCGACACACCTCGATGGCGTCGAGCTCGTTCCGGCCAATGCGGCGGCGGATGATCTCCTGCTGCCCGGTCGCGGCGTCGAACGACCACTTGCCGTCGCGTTGCACGATCGGGATGGGTAGCGGCCAATCGGCGGGCCCCACGACGAGAATGGCGCTCGTCTTCGTGGAATCCATCTCGAGATGCTGGCGCGTTCGCGCCTGCGCTGCGAAGGCGACGGCGGCGTTGCGGTCGCGCACGGAATCTCCGGACTGCACGATCGACTGGCCGTCGGAGCCAAGAATCGTCTTCAGGGTCGCGACGTCATACTTCTCCGTGGCCGCGACCAGAGCGCTCGCCGCTTCCTCCGGCGTTGCGAACTGCTGCGGCGGCGTCGATACCGAGACGGATCCATTCGCCGCCTCCGAGTTCTTCGGGTCGCCGCACCCAGCGAGAATGCCGAGCATCGTCGCGGCGGAAAGACAGCCGGCGATGCGTAGAGTTGCCACGTTCATCGTCGTCGCCCTCCGCCGCGTCCTCCTCCACTGAACCCGCCGCCTCGGCCACCCATGCTGGATGCGCCGCGCGATCCGCTCGCCCGCGCGCTCGCTCCATCGAAGCCGCGCGACCCGCCACTGAAGCCACTCGACCCACCGAGGCCACTCGAGCTCCCACCGCGGTTGCCCGATGCCGACCGATCGGATACGCCTGCTCGCGAACCGGCATCGCTCGGGATGTCTCGGCCTCCGATTCGGTCACCCCCGGCGCCGCCGGCCCCCGCGCGATCGCCGGCGCCACCCGCTCGATCCACCCCGGGCATGTTCGCTGATCGGTCGCTCACCCCCGCGCCACCAGCACCGCCACGCTGACCCTGGCCCGCGCCTCCGGCAGCGCGGTCGCTCACGCCTGCGCCTCCGCGCGTCGATCCACCGAATCGGTCCGCGGTGCGCTGGTCGGCGTACGGCGCGCCGCCGCGATGCGTCGGGTTGTGCTGCCAGTTGCCACCGGCGCCTTTGGGGCGGGCGGCACCGCCGGCACCGCCGACACCGCCGACACCGCCGACACCGCCGACGCCGCCGGGGCGGCCGGCGCCGCCTACGCCACCGACACCGCCGACGCCGCCGACGCCTCCAACACCGCCGGCACCGCCGATGCGGTTAAAGTTGTTGCTGTTGTTGATGTAGACGTTGCCACCGCCCCAGCCAGCGTAGCAGCAGGAACCGCCCCACATGGCCGCCCCCCACATCATGCCTGCGGTGAACGAGATGAACATCCCGCCCGGTGGATACGGCGGGTAGTAAATCGGCGGGTATGGGTAGTAGGGGTAGGGTGCTCCGTACACGACCGTCGGGCTGTACTGCGGCACGTAGATGACTTCCGGATTCGCCGGTTGCACGATGATGACTTCCTTTTTCTCTATGACCTGCGTCTCGACCTTCTGCTTGTCGTTGGACTCGAGCGCGCCCTTGTCCTTCGCCTTCTTCCGCATCACCTGCACGGCGTTCATCACGTCGGCCTGCTGCGCGAGGAATGCGTTGCCCAGGTCGGTGGTCCACTGAATGTCATCGGCCAGACGTTTGACCACGTCCGGCAGCGCTGCCATGGACTGGATCGAGGGGTCCCACGGCATTTTGGCGACGGAGTCCGCCAGTGCCTTGTCCTTCAGCTTGGGGTTCTTCTCCATCCACTGCTGCAGCTGAACGATCTCGAGCGGATACGTCGACGCCACGAACGTCTGCATCAGCAGATCGTCGGGGTAGAGCGCCACGGGCGCCACGAGCATCTGCAGCTGTTCGGGCGGCAGCTTCTTGACGCTGCTGTCGGGTTTCGTCGCGGCTTGCGTAGTGGTCGGGGCTGGCTGTGCCCATGCCGTGCGCCCGCCCGCCAGTAGCAGCATGGCGGCGCCGATGAGCAAACCAGCGGTCGGCCGGTCGAGCGGCCGCCACCGAGGTGTCGCGTTCATCTGGCGATGCTCCCCTAAGGAGTCCGGTCGTGCGCAACCGCGCAATCCGGGATACCGGCAACAATAGGGGAGCGCGACCGTTCGACGCACCTTCCCAAAGGTTTACCGCGAAATCGCTGGTAACCAGCCCCAGCAACCAATTACCAGTGTTGTCCCCAAGGCGTGTCGCACTGGGTCAGTCTGGAACCTGCGGCGCCGAATTCAGTTGGCGGTAATAGAACGCCGTGGAATCGAGCGCCCCGTCCGCACTTCGCGCATAGCCGGCAATTGTGCCCGCTTTCGTGTAGCCGAGCTTCTGATACAGTAGCTCGGACGGGTCGCCTTGCCGCGTGTCGAGCACCAGCAGCGTCCGGCCGAGCCGTCGCGCGTGATCCTCCAGCTCGCGCATGAGCCGGTCTCCGATTCCCTGCCGTCTGACCGATCGGTGGACGAGGAGTCGCTGGACCTCCGCTCGATGCAGCGCGTTAGGCTTTCGCGCGAGCTCGAGCTGCACCGAGCCGACGAGTCTTCCTGCGTCCAGGGCCGCGAGCAACAGCCGGTGGCCAGCCGCGAGCTCTGTGAAAACCGACAGCCAGTAGTCGGATGCGACCTCGCGCGAGACCGGCGGCAGGAAGCCCACCGACGCTCCGGAATCGACGGCGTCCCGGAGCAGCTCGACGAGGTCGCTCAGGTTCGCGTGTGCGGTCTGAGGTGTGAGG
>JBKOYV010000147.1:0-5080 GCA_046725585.1 Gemmatimonadota bacterium
CCGATCAGATACTCATCGTGCCCGGATCCCAGGCGGCGCTCCGGCTCGCTGCCACGACCCTGCTCGAGCCGAATGATCGCGTCGCCATCGAAGAACCGGGTTACTTCGGCGCCCATCGCGCGTTTCGGGCCGCCGGCGCGAGGCTCGTCCCGGTGCCGGTCGATGCGGAGGGCTTGAATGTCACGGCACTCCACCGTCGCGGCGGAGAAACCAAAGCGGTGTACGTGACTCCATCACATCAGTACCCGTTAGGCATGACCATGTCCGCAGCCCGGCGATTCGCGCTGCTGGACTGGGCGGCGCGCCACCAGGCATGGATACTGGAGGACGATTACGACAGCGAGTTCCGGTACGTCAGTCGGCCGGTCGGCGCGCTGCAGGGAATGGATTCGCACGATCGCGTGATCTACATCGGCACCTTCAGCAAGGCGCTCTTTCCGGCGGTGCGCGTGGGCTACGTGGTCGTCCCGCCGGCGCTCTGGACCAGATTCCTCGACTCCCGATTCGCCTTCGACGTCTTCACGCCGACGCTCTATCAGCGAGCCCTTTCGGAGTTTCTGCAGCAGGGACACTTCGATCGGCATCTTCGCCGCATGCGGAACGCGTACCTGGAACGACGGAATGCGCTGCTTCGCGGCCTGGCCCGTCATTGTGGTGACTTGCTGTGGGTCCACAACTCGGACGCTGGGCTCCACGTGACGGTACTGCTTCGGGAGGGCGTCGACGATCACGACGTGGCCGAGCGCTTGGGCCGTCGCAGGGTTGCTGCCATTCCGCTCTCGACCAGCTACGTGGGGCCGGCCCCGAGAAAGGGACTGTTGCTCGGGTTTGGGTGCGCCGCACCTCACCGCCTGCTCCAGGCGACGCGAATCCTGGGCGAGGTACTGCGCGAGGCGTTGTTCCAGCGCAACCCGGCGTCACTGTCGAATAGAGCTCGGGGAGCAGCCGGCCGGTACTTCGGTGCTTAGATTCACGCCGTGCCGCCCACCACCCCCCCTACTGAGGATTTCGCAGGTCGCGTCGCCATCGTGACCGGCGCTGCGCGCGGTCTTGGTCGCGCCGCGGCCGAGCGGCTACATGAACGTGGAGCGTCGGTCGCGATCAATGTTCGCGACCGCGATCGCGCGGAGGCGGTGGTGCGATCGTTAGGCAGCCGCGCGATCGCTGTGCCGGCCGACCTTGCCGCACCGGGCGCTCCCGAGGGGATCGTGCACCGCACGGTGGAGCAATTCGGCCGCCTCGATATTGTCGTCAACAACGCCGCGTACGCGCGCTCGACCCGCTTCCCCGATCTCTCGGCCGAGGAGTGGCGACACGCGCTCGAGGTGAACATGACGGCGCCGTTCCTCATGATCAAAGCGGCCTTGCCCGTAATGAAGCGACAGCAATACGGGCGAATCGTGAACATCTCGTCGACGGCCGGACGCCAGGTCAGCACGTTAGGTGGTGCGCACTACACGGCATCGAAGACCGGTTTGCTCGGGTTGACGCGAGCGGCAGCGAAGGAGCTCGGGAAGTTCGGCATCACGGTCAATGCGGTGTGCCCGGGGATGATCGACACCGAGCTCACGCGCGAGAACGCGACGCCAGAACTGCTCGATCGGCTCGCCGCCGCATATCCGGTGCCGAGACTCGGTACTGCGCTCGAGGTTGCGGATCTCATCTGCTTCGCCGCATCGGAGGCCGCCGGCTACATCACCGGCGCGTCGCTCGATATCAATGGCGGCGATCTCATGATGTAGCCCACGGCGTGAGCGAAAGCGCGCGCGTCCTCATTGCGCTGATTGCCGCCCTGGGGCTGGGGGCTGCCATCGCCGCGTCCGGAAACGTGACGCTGCTCAACGCGGCCGACTTCGTCGCGCCGATCGGGACGCTCTGGGTCAATGCGATCCGAATGACCATCATTCCGCTGATCGTGTCGCTGCTCATCACCGGCGTGGCGTCGGCGAGTGATACGAAGACCATCGGCCGCATCGGTGGTCGAACGCTGCTGGTCTTTGGACTGCTGCTCGTCGGGACGGCGATCGTTGTCATCCCGATCGTGCCGTCGGTGTTCGCTTTGCTGCCGCGCATCCAGGGCGCGGCGCCTCCGCTGCCAGCAGGCGCCGCCGAGGCAGCCGGTCAGATCGCCGCGAGCGGGCCGGGCCAGAGCTTCGGTGCGTGGTTCGTTTCGCTCGTACCGGCCAATCCGATCGCGGCGGCGGCGAATGGGGCCATCGTGCCGCTCATTGTCTTCAGCCTGCTCCTAGGGTTAGCCATCGCGCACTCGCCGCCGGCGAGCCGGGCAGCCTTGGTGGGATTATTCAAAGCGTTAGGCGACGCGCTGCTCGTACTGGTGCGCTGGGTGATCGCCGTCGCGCCGGTTGGTGTCTTCGGGCTGGTGTTGCCGCTCGCCGCGCACCTTGGTGCCGGCCTGGCCGGCGCCGTGGGCTTCTACATCGCCGTCTACGCCGGAGCGAGCCTCGCGGTGGTGGCTCTGCTTTACCCGGTGGTCTCGGTCGTAGCGCGCGTGCCGGCCGGTCGATTCGCCCGGGCCGTGCTTCCGTCGCAGCTCATTGCCGCCAGCTCCAGTTCATCGATGGCGTCGCTTCCGGCGCTCGTGGAAGGCGCGGAGCTCCTGGGCCTAACGAGTCGCGTGACCGGCTTCGTGCTGCCGCTTGCCGTGTCCATGTTCAAGATCGCGGCTCCGGTCTCGTGGACGGTCGGCTCGCTGTTCGTGGCGTGGTTCTACGGGATCCACCTCGGGCCGCGCGAGCTCGCGACGATCGCCGTCGCGGCGATCCTTCTTCCATTCATTGGGCCTGGCGTTCCTCGCGGCGCGTTCCTCATGCTCGCGCCGCTGTTCCTGGCGATCGGCCTTCCAGCCGAGGGGATTGGAATTCTGATTGCGGTCGACGTCATCCCGGATGTCTTCAGCACGGTGCTGAACGTCACGGGCGACCTCGCGGCGGCGGCGATCATTCAGCGCGGCGAGCCGCCACCCGGCAGCATTCTCGAATCGCGATGAAAAGTGCAAGCCGGTGGCAGCCGACTCATGTAGGTTCCGGCGTTCGTTTCGAGAGGACCACATGAAGACGTCAGGAATCATAGTCGCATTGCTTACTTCGTTCGCGCTCGCGATGCCGGTTGCCGCGCAGGCTCCGCAGGCAGCCCCACGCGTCGCGCAGCCGCTCGCTGCCGCCGAGCTGGCGGAGCTCGAGGGGATCAGAAAGGCGGTGTGGGTGGATTGGTTTTCCGGCGACACGGTCGCGCTGCGACGAGCGCTCGGGCCCGAGCTCGTGGCGATCGGCACGGGTAGCCCACATTGGCAGTCGCTGGAACAAACGCTCGCGTCATCCGCGAAGTTCAAGGCGAGTGGCGGCAAGCTCGTGTCGGTGACATTCGACTCGACCATCACGCATCGGTTTGGCGACGCCGTGGTGATGTTCTCGCACTACGCGCTGGTCACGGAGGACCCGGAGGGTCGCAGCTCACACCGGGGTCGGGCGACCGAAGTGTTCGTACGTGCGAAAGCGAGGTGGGTTCACACGTCGTGGCACCTCGACGAGCTACCGTGACGTTGCGGCGGATACGCCTAACGCCGTGAGCGCCCGGACCCTTCGTCGGCGCTCGCGAAGCGACAGCGCACGCCACGTCGACGCGCGAGTGCCCAGGGTTCGCTGAAACGTCCGGCAGAAGTGGCTCAGGTTCTCGAACCCCGCGTGATAGCAGCTTTCGCTCACGCTGCGACCCGCGTCGAGAAGCTCGGCTGCCGCGGCGAGCCGCCACCGAATGACGTACTCATGCGGCGACGCGCCCAGGTAGCGGCGGAAACCTCGCGTGAGCTGCGCGCTCGTGAAGCCGACGTCTCGAGCGCGGTCGGCGACGCTGCGACGCGACGTGGCATCGCGTTCGATCGCGCGGGATGCGGCGACAATTGCGTCGACATCAGTGCGCCGCGCGGCATATCGCCCGCGGGACGATCGCGGCTCGGCGTCCTGTTGCAGGGCGGTCAGCGCGGCAAGCGCCCAGCGCTCGATCTCGAACGCGTCCTGCTCCGCGAGCGCATTCCGCACGCGGCGCTGCGCGTAGGCGATCCTCGGCGGCGGGGATTCGCGCGCGGCCCACGTGGAACGCTCCCAGAGGTACTCGACGTCTGAGATCGCGCGCGGTTCGAAGCCGATCGAGACGCAGACGTCGGTGGGACATCGCTCGGAGTGCCGACACCGGAACGCGAGTCCCGGGTGGGTGAGCAGGACGCTTCCCGGACGGAGATGACGCCGGCTACCTCTGGCAACAATGTCGAACGACCCTTTCACGACGAACGCGATCGACCACCGCGCGCCGACTTCCTCATCCGGGTCCTCGTGCGCCTCGTGCGGAGGATGATCGAACCGGCTGACGGAGACGTCGGACGTCTGGTGAAGGAGGGCGTACCGGTTCAAGGGTTCACCTGGGTAGTCGAACCGCCGTCGACGGCGGCCAGAACTGAGCAATGTACGTGAGCGCGGGGCCGGTTCGCTTGCGAGTTCCTGCCTTTCTGCGGGCGGCGCTCATACGGCTCGAGCGCCGACCGGTCCGCCAACCGTCGCGTCGTTAGGAGCTCACTGGCGCAACTCCTCGATCGTCGCGGTGGACGGCCCGCGCGTACGCTGGATTCGCACAGCTGCTCGCTCCACCTCCCGCATCACGCGGAGGATATTGAGCCCCAAGACCTTCTTCACCTCGAGATCCGTGTACCCACGACGAATCAACTCAGCGGTGAGATAGGGGTACCGGGACACATCGTCGAGTCCCGTCGGATGCTGCGTGAGTGAGCCGAAATCGGCCCCAATCCCCACATGGTCGATGCCGGCAACTTTCCGGATGTAGTCGATGTGATCCGCGACTTCCTCGAGCGTGCCCGTCTCGGTTTTGAATGTGCTCAAGAAATCAGTGAACGCCTTGGCCGATTTATCCGGATCGTTCGGGTACATGGCTTTGAACTCGCGTTCCTTGTCCAACACGTTGGCGGCTTGCTTGGCCGCGGTTGCGTTGATGAACCCTGGATAGATGTTCACCATCACGACTCCGCCGTTCTTCGCGAGCCGAGTCAGGATGC
>JBKOYV010000284.1:0-10670 GCA_046725585.1 Gemmatimonadota bacterium
TGATAGCAGGCGGAGACGGGCAGTATGGCAGTATTGCCATGGCGGACATCGGACTGGCCCACACGATAGAGTCTCCCCATGGCAATACTGCCATATCGCCCTAACCGCCTGCTATCAACACCTCCCACTCAGTCCACTAGCTTGTTCAGATGCGAATACTCTTCGGCTACCTCAAGCAATACCGAGCACTCATCCTGGTTGCGCTGGTGCTCGCCGCGATCAATCAGGTCTTCTCGCTGCTCGACCCGCTGATCTTCCGCCACATCATCGACCGCTACGCGACGCGCTACGACCAGTACACCACCGGACAGTTCATCCGCGGTGTGCTGCTGCTCCTCGGCGCCGCGGTCGGCGTGGCGTTCGTGTCACGCGTCGCGAAGAACTTTCAGGACTACTTCGTCAACGTCATCACGCAGCGGCTGGGCGCGCAGCTGTACTCCGACGGGATTCGCCATTCGCTCGCCCTTCCCTACCAGGTCTTCGAAGATCAGCGGAGTGGTGAGACGTTAGGCAAGCTGCAGAAGGCACGGTCGGACTCCGAGCGCTTCATTACCGCGTTCGTGAACGTACTGTTCACCACGCTCGTTGGCGTGGTGTTCGTGGTCATCTACGCGGCCAAGGTCCACTGGGCCATTGCGCCAGCGTTCCTGCTCACGATCCCGCTCCTCGGCGGCTTGAGCTCGGTGCTGAGCCGCAAGATCAAGACGCTACAGAAGGTCATCGTGGCCGAAACCACGGCACTCGCGGGCGCGACGACGGAGTCGCTCAGGAACATCGAGCTCGTCAAGAGCCTTGGGCTCACCGATCAGGAGGTCGGTCGCCTCAACGCGACGACGGGAAAGATCCTCAAGCTCGAGCTCAAGAAGGTGCGCTACCTCCGGTCACTGAGCTTCATCCAGGGCACCGCGGTGAACTTCATGCGCACGACCATCCTGTTCCTGATGCTCTTTCTGATCTTCAGGCAGGAGATCTCGGTCGGCCAGTTCTTCGCGCTGCTGATCTACTCGTTCTTCATCTTCGGCCCGCTGCAGGAGCTCGGCAACGTCATCAACATCTATCGCGAGACCGAAGCGTCGCTCGCGAACTTCAAGACGATCCTCGACACACCCGTGGACCCGAAGCCGGCGAAGCCCGTCGCGGTGCACGATCTGGGCGTACTCGAGTTCCGCGATGTCGCCTTCACGCACCAGACGGCATCGACTCCCGCGCTCGCGGATGTTTCGTTTACGGTGAATCGCGGCGAGACGGTTGCCTTCGTCGGACCGTCCGGCTCGGGGAAGACGACGCTCGTGAAGCTCCTCGTTGGGCTGTATGCGCCGAAGAAGGGCCACGTGCTCTACAACGGCGTCGACAGCATGCAAGTGGACCTCGACGAGCTCCGCGAGCGCATCGGTCTCGTCACGCAGGACACGCAGCTCTTCTCCGGATCGATCCGAGAGAACCTCACGTTCGTGAGGCCTGACGCGACCGATGCCGACTGCCTCGACGTGCTCCGCCGCGCGGCCGCGCATGGGCTGCTCGAACGAGCGGATCGCGGGCTCGACACGGTAATCGGCGAGGGAGGGATGAAGATCTCGGGCGGCGAGAAGCAGCGGCTCTCGATCGCGCGTGCCCTGCTCCGCAAGCCGCACCTGCTCGTGTTCGATGAGGCGACGTCGGCACTCGACTCGCTCACGGAGGAGGAGATCGGCCGGACGATGCGCGCGGTATCGTCGACGGCCGATGTCATCACCGTGATGATCGCGCACCGGCTGTCGACGGTCATGCACGCAAATCGCATCTACGTGCTCGAGCGCGGCCGGATTGCCGAGACGGGGCAGCACGACGAGCTTGTCGAAGCGAAGGGGCTGTATTACGCGATGTGGCGCCAGCAGGTGGGTGAGCGGCGGGAGTCGGGCAACGGTCGCGTTGCGGGAGCCCGCCCGGACGTTCCGATCGCGGCCGGAGCAGCACGGTAATCGCGTATTCTTCGAGTATGTACATCCCGTCCTCGAACGCCGAGCCGCGCGCCGAGGTCATTTTCGACTTCATCGACGCCCATCCGCTCGGCGCGCTCGTCACCAGCTCACCAACGGGCGAGCTGTTCGCGTCGCACCTCCCCTGGCTAGTCGATCGCACACGCGGCGAGCTCGGTACCCTTCGCGCCCACCTCGCACGCGCCAACCTGCACCATCGGTTGACTCGTGCTTCGGGTGGCAACGGCGAGGCGCTGGTGATCTTCACCGGACCCGACGCCTACATCACGCCCACGTGGTACGCCGCGAAGGCGGAGCACGGGCGTGTCGTGCCGACGTGGAATTACGTGGCGGTCCACGTGTATGGATCGCTCCGCTTCACCGAGGACCCGGCGGTACTGCGCGACCTCGTCGAGTCGCTGACGAACCGCCACGAGATGGCGCGGCCGCAGCCGTGGCACGTGAGCGACGCGCCCGGAGATTACGTGGAGCAGCAGCTCCAGGCCATCGTGGGCGTGGAGCTGACCATCACGCGCGTCGAGAGCAAGTGGAAAATGAGCCAGAATCGCTCTGGCGCTGACATCGACGGCGTGGTTCGCGGGCTCGGTGTATCAGCCGTTGAAAGCGACCGCGCCGTGGCGGAGATCGTCGCCGCGCGTAAGCCGGACGGGAAATAGTACCGGTCTCCCCCAGATGGTCGGTGAAATAGCTTCGATCGGGCCTACGTTGCCCTTGGTCGCACCGCCGGGGTTCGAACGCCGAGCGCACGACAGGCAGCAGACGCCAGGTTGACGACTGCCTCGCCGTTGGGCGACGCCGCATCCAGCAGGTCGCCTAACGCCGACAGCAGCTCGCGCTGGTCCGCCGTCAAATCCTGTTGCGGACAATCGAGCTCGAGGCGGATCGCGTCGGCACACTCGGCGGCGACGTGACGTCCGCGCTCAGACTCGACGTCCGTGCCGGACATGTGCGAAAGCTCCTGGAGACTCGTCGTCAAGCGCTCGATCACTGATCACTCAGGGGACAGGGCCGGAATGGTGGGCAGGATCTCTTCGCGAAGTGGAGCTCGAGCTTCCTGTAGCGAACGCGAAGCCGAACGAGATCTCCGCCCACGCTCTCTCCGCCTACATCCACCCCAGTTGCTGCAGGCTGATCCCGTCGTTCCAGATCTTCGTCATGTGACGGATCCTGTCACCGTCGAACTGCATGGAGTAGACGTAGTCGGCCTCGACGCGCTTCCCGGTGGGCGGCACAGGCCCGCCTTCGCCCGTGTGAGTGCCACGGAAGACCGCGTACGCCGTCACCGTATTTCGGTCGTCGTCGACGGCGAACGAGCGGATCTCATAGTTGCCGTCAGGCACCGGCGAGAACAACCCCTTCATCCATTCCGTGTACGCCTCCACGGTGTCCACGCCAGCCAGCGCTCCCGCTTGCGCGGAGAATGTCGCTGCAGGGTGACAGTATTGCTTGCACCCATTCCAACCCTTGCCCGTCTCGCACGCGTCGAAGAACTGTTTAGCCGTGTTCTTGATCGAGGCCATGATGCTGCTCCTGCGAAGAGTGTAAGTGGCGTACGCGGCTACGGATTATGCGGCGGGATGGAACTTGGGTCAAAGTCGTCAGGACTCCGAACGTCACTCGTCGCCGGTCTGTACGAACCCAGGAGGCAGTGCCAGCTTGAGAAGTGACACGAACGGACTCAACCCGACCGAGGCAGTAGTCATGACGCAGACCAGGATCGCGAAGCGGCTTCGTCGACTCGCGCGCGCCGTCGCCGTCGCCGCGGCGTTCTACGCCGCCACCTCCGAGCCAATCATCGCCCAGAACTCGGCGCCAGACCACACGCCCGTTAGGCCGGCGGTAGAGCCGCCCGGCGCCCTTCCCTTCGACCTCGCGTTCGACATGCGCGAGTTCCTCTGGAGCTCGACGCTCTCGATCTCGCGCGATGGGCGGCGCGTCGCGTATGTCGTGCGCCGGCCGCCCGGTAACGTCAACTTGTCCACGCGCTTCCAGCCGAACGGCACGCCGAGTTCAGTCGTGGGCGGCAAGGTGTACGTGACCGACCGCGGGTCACCGGCGCGAACGACCGAGGTTTGTCCAGGCGGCAATTGCTGGGCACCGTCGCTCTCGCCGAACGGTGAGCTCGTGGCGTTCTACTCGGACAAGGACGGACCGCCGCAGCTCTGGCTGCACGAGATGGCGACCGGCCGCGCCAGGAAGCTTTCGCCCATTCGCGTCAAGGCGAAGCTCTGGACCGGCGACGAAGCGCAGTGGTCACCCGACAGTCGCACGGTATACGTCCCCACGGCACCCGACACCGGCGACGCCGCGTGGCTTCCCAAGCCCGAAGCGACGCCCACCGCGGCGAAGCCTAACGCCGGCGAGCCAGCGGTCACCGTGCTGCGCGGTGGCAGCGAGGAAGTGAAGTCCAGCAAGCCGGGTGAATCCACGCCGAGGCAGACGTTCTACTACCGGGAGAACAATGCAGCGGTGACCGCGATCGACGTCCGCACCGGAACCGCGCGGCCCCTCGTGAGCGCGACCGCGACGCCACGCCCATCGGTCCTGCGGCTCTCCGCCTCCGGCCGCTGGGTCAGCTACCTCTCGGTATTCAAGGATGGCGGCATCACGAACCAGGTGAGCACCGTCGACCTCGCGGTGGTGCCTGCGGCGGGCGGAGCGCCGAAGCTCGTGATCGCCGACTTGCCGCTGCTCAACGACTACCACGGACGGAACTACGCCTGGCACCCCGCCGACGACGCGCTTGTGTACATGAAGGACGGACAGCTCTGGCTTGTGACCATCGGCCAGAATGGGCCCGACACACCACGGCGCCTCGGTGAGTCGTTAGGTGCGCTCGCACCGACGCTCCACTGGTTCACGAGAGATGGCAAGGCGGTCGTTGCAGGCATCGACCCCGTCGATGACAAAGGATATGGCGACCCCCGGCCGCGCGGCCTCGCCATCATCCCGCTCGACGGCGGTTCACCGACACGCATCCCCATCGACTCGGCGTGGACATTCGACGATCTGGTGCGCGCCGACCCGCGAACGGTCTGGCAGCCGGATGGCGCCTCGATTACCACGCTCGTGACCGAAGTGGCGACCGGCCAGCGCGCCGCCGTGCGGTTCGACGCTCGCTCCGGCAAGCCGACGGTGCTGTGGAAGGGGCGGGCGCGGCTGGCGGGAGCCTTCGGCGACACGACGCACCAGGCGATCTTCGCACTCTATCAGGACATCCGGACGCCGCCTAACGTCTATCGGTTCCCGGCCGACTTCTCCAGCAAGGATCGCGTCTCCCACGCCGACGACCGCCTCGACGCGGTTGCCGTCGGCTCGACGGACGTGTTCGAGACGGTCATCCCCGGCTACAACGGCTCGATCGCCAGGGCGCGGACCGCCGTCCTCCTGCCCCCGGGCGCGAAGCGAGGTGACCGGCTGCCCGCCGTGGTCCTCATGTACCCGGGCGGCGATCGCTCGCGCCAGGCCGAGGTTTTCGGGGGCGGCGGGGACCTCACGATCCCCACGCTGCTGTTCACGAGCCGAGGCTACGCGGTCGTGCTCGCGAGCCTGCCGTTAGGTCCGAATCGTGAGGCGGGCAACCCCCTCAACGAGATGATCGACGAGCTGCTGCCACAGGTCTACCGCGCCGCGGAGCTCGGCTACGTGGACGTCAACCGCCTTGCGATCGCCGGCCAGTCGTTCGGCGGATATGGCACCGGTGCGATCGTGAGCGGCACGAACCTGTTCCGCGCCGCGGTCGCCGTGAGCGGGATCTACGACCTCGCCGGCACCTATGGCTACCTCGACGAGAACGGCGGGTCGTTCTGGATCGGATGGTCCGAGGGCGGGCAGGCGCGCATGGGCACCCACCCGTGGGCGAACGTGATGCGGTACCTCGAGAACTCTCCGTACTATCGTGCCGATCGGATCCACACGCCGCTCCTGCTCATCCACGGCGACAAGGACACGGCCTATCACGACGCCCAGAAACTGTTCACGGCACTGCGACGTCTGGACCGGCCAGTGCAGCTCGCCACGTATGGTGGCATGGGTCACGTGATCTACGAGTGGACGAGACCTAACGCGGTAGACGCGGCGCGACGCATCGTCGGGTTCGTGCAGGGTCACCTCGGCGATCCGCCAAAAGCCGCGCCGACGCCACAATGATGGATCGATTGGCTCTGGCATCCAGCACCCAGCGGTCGACCGCATGAGCGGCATGAGAGACATTCTGAGAATCCATCCAGGCCGGTGAAGATCCCTCGCGCAATGCAATGAATGAAGGGAACAGCTCCTCGGGATGGTAGCGTGCGGGCGGCCGTTCCCCTTTTTCATTCGGCTCGTGGTGAGGCGAAACTTCCCGATCGAGTAGGATGCAAAGAGTTTCTCTCATGCCGCTCATGCGTATGACCCCTGGGTTCTGGATGTGTACCCCGTTCCGGGATGACTGAGTTGTCCGCACAGCAGCACGAACTCAACTCACGAGCCGAGCTGACTGGCGAGGTCATCGAAGCTATCGGCCGAGATATCGACAGACTCGTCCGGCGTTAGATCCGGATTCCCGTCCGGGCCAAACTCGTCGGGCCTAACGACGAACGCCGTGCGCAGGCCTTCCGCCTTTGCGGCGCGGAGGTCGCGCAGGTGCGCCGCGACCATGATGATCTCGCTCGGGTTCAGATCCAGCAGCTCCGCGGCGGATCGGTAGACCTCGGGATCCGGCTTGTAGTGACGAACGAGCTCCGCGCCGAGCACGCAGTCCCACGGCAGCCCGGCGTGCTTCGCCATCCTGGTGATGAGCGAGATGTTCCCGTTCGAGAGCGGCGCGATGATGAACTTCCGCTTGAGGCGCGTGAGCCCGCGCACCGCATCGGGCCAGGGCTCGAGCCGGTGCCATGCGCGGTTCAGGGTGTCTTTCTCCGCCTCTGACAACCCGTTCATTCCGAACTCCACGAGGATCTGCTCGAGAATCATTCGGTGAAGGTCGTCGAGTCTCGTCCAGGGCAGCTCGCCGGACCGGACCCGGTTCATGCTCGGCATGTAGCCAGCGCGCCAGGCATCGGCGAACTTTGCACCATCCACGCGAAGCCCTTTCCGCTTCGCCAGCTCGTCGACCTCACGGCTGATCGTCGTACGCCAGTCGACGACGGTACCGAAGACGTCGAACACAACGGCCTTGGCCCCTCTCATGCGCGCTTCGCTCCTCCTCTCGCTTTTCGCCGCCGCGTCGCCGTTCCTGGCGCAGAACACGCCGGCACCAGCAACTCAACCTGGGCCAGTGCGCGTGGCGGTCAAGGCCGCGCACCTCATCGATCCGCGGGATCAGGGCCGCCGGATCGACGACGCCGTCGTGCTCATCAACGGCGATACCATCATGCAGGTGGGCGCCAAGCTCGCCGTGCCTAACGGGTACACGGTGATCGACCTCGGGCCGGCGACGCTGCTCCCCGGGTTGATCGACGTCCACACACATCTCACGAGCCAGCAAACGGATTACTACGAAGGGCTGTTCCGCCGATCGCCGATCGACGTCGCGATCACCGCGCCGACGAACGCCAAGCGAACGCTCGACGCAGGGTTCACCTCCGTGCGCGACGTGGGTGCGCCCGAGCTCGTGGACGTGGCGCTGCGGAACGCCATTCAGCGCGGCGACGTCGAAGGACCGCGAATGGAAGTGGCCACGATGCCACTTTCCGCCACCGGCGGGCATGGCGATGTGAACGGCTTCTCGCCCTATCTCTCGTCGCAAACGTTAGGCGGCCCGGTGGACGGCGTCGACGCGATACGCAAGCGCGTCCGCTTCGACGTCAAGTATGGCGCCGACCTGATCAAGGTGCTCGCGGGCGCGGGCGTCCTCTCCGAGGAAGAATCGGCTGGCGCTCCGCAGTACTCGCAGGAAGAGATGAACGCCGTCGTCGACGAGGCGCGCATGTGGGGCCGCAAGGTCGCCGCGCACGCCCACGGCGCCGAAGCCATCAAGCGAGCGATCAAGGCGGGTGTCGCGAGCGTCGAGCACGCGGGGCTCGTCGACGAGGAAGGCGTCAAGCTCGCGCTCGAGCACGGGACCTATCTCGTCCCCGACATCCTGACCGACGAATGGATCCTGGCCCATGGGAAGGACGAGATGGGGCTGCCCGACAAGATCATCGCCAAGGAGCGCGAGCTGCGCCGCCACCAGAACGAGAACTGGGGCCGCGCCATCAAGGCCGGGGTGAAGTTCGCTTTCGGCACCGATGCCGGCGTGTACCCGCACGGGCAGAACGCGAAACAGTTCGGCTACCTGCGCCAGCTGCCGCTCACGAGCATGCAGATGATCCAGATGGCGACGGTGAACGCGGCGGACCTGATGGGATGGGCCGGCAAGGTCGGCGCGCTCGCTCCCGGCGCCTTCGCGGACGTCATCGCCGTGCGCGGCGATCCACTCGCCGACGTCACGGAGCTCGAGCGCGTGACGTTCGTGATGAAGGGCGGTAAGGTCGTTCGGAACGATACGCGAGATACGAGTCGGCGGGCGATGTGACGCCGTCCTGTTGACAGCTAGAGGAACGGCACCATCTTCCACTAGACAGCTACAGAAGACGATCGTTCGCGTTCCCGGAGCCGTGCGTGCCTCAACGCCCGCCGACCGATGCCCTTCGGGGCTCGCTCGACCTGCTGGTCCTCAAGACACTCTCACTCGAGGCGATGCATGGCTGGGGCATCAGCCAGCGCGTGCAGCAGATCTCGGACGGCGTGCTCGAGGTCAACCAGGGCTCGCTCTACCCGGCGCTGCAGCGACTGGAGAAGGAAGGGTTGATCACCAGCGACTGGGGAACCACGGACAACAACCGCCGGGCACGCTACTACCGGCTGACCGCGTCAGGCCGCCGCGTGCTCGGCGAGGAGGTCGCGAGCTGGCGACGCTTCGCGGCCGGCCTCGAGGCGGTCCTGCGCATCACCTAACGAGAATTCGCGCGCACCGCGCCACGCATTCCTTAGCGGAGTACCCATGAGCTGGCTCGAAGGGGCTCGCGCTCGAGCGCGCCTCCTGTTCGCTCGGCGCGCAGCCGAGGCGCGATTCGACGAAGAGATCGGCCTTCACATCGACCTCGAGACGGAGCGACTCATCCGCGACGCGGGGCACGACCCCGTCGAGGCGAGGCGGCGAGCGCTCGCTGCGTTCGGTGGCATCGAGAACCACAGGGAAGCACTCCGGCATGGCCGCGGCGTCTCGTGGTTATCGGGAATGTCCCTGGACCTCAAGCTCGGTCTCCGAATGCTCCTGAAGTATCCGGGGCTCACGTGCGTCGCCGTCCTGGGCCTGGCGATCGCGGTTGCCATTGGCGCGGTCACGTTCAGCATCCTCTATACGGCGATCGACACCACGCTGCCGCTTGCCGAAGGCGACCGGGTCGTCGCGATCGAGAACCTGGAGACCGGCGAGAATGATGATGGCCGACGTACCCATCTCCACGACCTCGTGACGTGGCGCGAGGAGATGCGCGCGATTCGCGAGCTCGGCGCATATCGAACGGTCGATCGTAACCTCATCACGCGCGACGGGCGGCCCGAACCGGTGCGCATCGCGGAGATGACCGCATCGGGATTCCGGATCGCTCGCGTGCCGCCGCTTCTCGGACGCTACTTCAACGCCGACGACGAGCGCACAGGTGCGCTGCCCGTCGCCGTGATCGGGTACAGCGTGTGGCAGAACCGGTTCGCCGCGCGACCCGACATCATCGGCCAGTCGCTGCAGCTGGGCGCCACGCGCCACACAGTGATCGGCGTCATGCCGAAGGGCTTCGCGTTCCCGATCAATAACCGGATCTGGACGCCACTCAAGCTGGACCCGACGGATTTCGAGCGCGGCAAAGCACCGGCCATCGAGGTGTTCGGTCGCCTAACGCCTGGCGCCTCGCTCGCGGACGCCCAGACACAGCTTACGACGATCGGACGGCGGCTCGCGAGCGCCTACCCGAAGACCCACGCGAACATCCGACCCCGCGTGCTCCCGTACACGCTCGCCTTCATCGACAGCCCCGAGTTTCTCTGGGCGTTTCGGCTGGTGCAGTTCCTCATCAGCATGGTGCTGGTCGTGATCGCAACGAACGTCGCGATTCTCGTCTACGCCCGGACTGCCACGCGCACGGGCGAGATCGCGATTCGCACCGCGCTCGGAGCGAGCCGCGGTCGAATCGTCACGCAGCTCTTCGGCGAAGCGCTCGTCCTGTCGCTCGCGGCCGGAATGGCGGGAGTCGCGATCACGTATCTCACGCTCCGCGAGGTCAACGCGCTCGGGGAGCAGATCGGCGGGGAGCAGATCCCGTTCTGGATGCATTTCGCCATATCGCCCACTGTTGTCATCTATGTCGTCGGTCTCGCCCTGCTCGCTGCGGTAATCGTTGGGCTGCTGCCCGCGCTCAAGGCCACGAGCCGGCGTGTCACCGCGAGCCTTCAGCAGCTTTCACCAGGCGGCGGCGCCGGCATGCGGCTCGGACGGACGTGGAACGTGCTCATCGTTGCGCAGGTCGCCATCGCCGTGGCGACACTTCCCGTCACGATTCAGGGGATCACCAAGTGGGCGCGACAAGGGATGACCAAGCCGGCGTTTGCGACGAACGAGTTCCTCGCGGCGTCGCTTTGGCTCGATCGGGAAACCGCTGGCGGCGACGGGTCCAACGCGAGCGAGAATGCGTTCGCCGCCCGGTACGCGAGCCTCCAGGCGGAGCTCGTTCG
>JBKOYV010000138.1:0-7549 GCA_046725585.1 Gemmatimonadota bacterium
CCGCCGCTCGAGCGCGTTCGCGATCTTGAGGATGCGACGCTCGCCGGCGGAAGTGGTCAGGAGAAAGTTCTGGTCGCGCTCGCTCGGCAGGGCGACCGCGGCGGCGTCGATACCATATAGTCGTTGCGCGACGAGCGCGGCGCTGGCGGCGTCGAATCGAGGGGCGTCGTTGACCATGATTCGCCGAATATCGACGGCGCGGCGGTCGGTCACTAGTGGCTGCTGGCTGCTGGCTGCTTGACGGTCGGCATCGTCGCGTAGAGTCGGCGGGGCGGCGGTGCGCCGACGGGGTCCGCGCGTACACGGCTCGAGCCCACGGGCACGCGGTGCTCGCTCAGAGAGTGGCTCGGCCCCGTTGTCTCGGGCCTACGCGCTAACGACGCCTACGGCCCGACGCCTCGCCTCCTGCCACTCTGGAGCTAACCGTCACGAGCCAGCAGCAAGCGCGCGTCCCACCGGCGCGCGTCTACCGCTTGTTAGGCGCGAGCTTGCTGCTTGCTGCTTGGTGGCCGCGCGGCGCGCAGGCGCCGCGGGCCTTGTCGAGATCCGTGTGGACGAGCGAGCACTCACCCGGCGGGCGTGGGTTGCCGGCACGCGCGGGGCGCTCGGCGTAGGCGGCGTCGAGCGAGCAGGAGGAGACCGCGGGGCACCGGAGCCGTCCGAGCATGGAGCCTAGTGCCCGCGGGCTCCGACGTCCGCGAGCGGTGGCCGCCGGAGCCGAGTGCCCCGCGCTAGCGCCATGATGATCCCGACCAGCCCCGCGGCCCGATGATCCAGACGAGCCCCGCGCCCCGACGATCTCGACCAGCCCCGCGGCGCGATGATCGGGATCCGGCGCCGCATGACGCCGCTCGCCCCTCACTTGCAGCAAATACCGGGCAGCGAGTCCAGGAGTGACCATGATATCCAGGAAGCGCGCAGACCCAAACGATCCTTCGGCCCTCATCAAGGCCCTCGAGAAGCAGGCCCGGCCTCTCGAGAGCGAAGCCGACCTCGACCCACTCATCGACCGCATCGGCAGCGCCCGCTACGTACTCCTCGGCGAAGCCACGCACGGGACCTCCGAGTTCTATCAGTGGCGCGCGGCCCTTTCGCGCCGACTCGTCGAGGACCATGGATTCTCGTTCATCGCCGTCGAGGGCGACTGGCCCGACTGCTACCGCGTCAATCGTTATGCAAAGCACTACGCGGACTCCGGCGACAGCGCCCGCGACGTCCTCCACGCCTTCGAGCGCTGGCCCACCTGGATGTGGGCCAACCGTGAGGTGGCCGAGTTCGCGGAGTGGATGCGCGACTACAATCGGCACCGGTCGCCGGCGCGGCAGGTTGGCTTCTACGGGCTCGACGTCTACTCGTTATGGGATTCCATGCACGCCGTCGTCGGCTACCTCGAGTCCATCGACCCGGCGCTCGCGCGCGCGGCTCGCGCCGCGTATCGCTGCTTCGAGCCCTATGGCGAGGACGTGCAGGAGTACGCGCGCGCGACCGCGCTCGTCCCGACCACCTGCGAGCGTGAAGCGATAGCGGTCCTTGCCGCCCTCCGCGACAAGGCCGAGGAATTCGGCGACGACGGTCGCGACGCCTTCTTCAACGCAGAGCAGAACGCGCTCGTCGCGCGGAACGCGGAGCGCTACTACCGCACCATGATCCGCGGCGGGCCGACCTCGTGGAACGTCCGAGACACGCACATGGTCGAGACCCTCGAGCGGCTCATGCAGCACCACGGCGTGGACGCGAAGGCGATCGTGTGGGAGCACAACACGCATATCGGCGACGCGCGCTTCACCGACATGGCGCGCGCCGGGATGTTCAACGTCGGCCAGCTCGCTCGTCAGGCGCACGAGGAGGACGACGTCGTCCTCGTCGGCTTCGGCACCCACCGCGGCACGGTGATCGCCGGTGAAGAATGGGGTGCGCCGATGCGTCGCATGCGCGTGCCGCCCGCGCGAAAGAACAGCTTCGAGGACGCACTGCACGAGGCCGATGCGGGCGATGCGCTCCTGCTCTTCAACGGCCTGGACGACGGCGGCATAGAAGGCCTCGAGGAGCCGATCGGACACCGCGCCATCGGCGTCGTGTACGACCCGCGCAACGAGGCCTGGGGAAACTATGTCCCGACGATCGTCCCGCGGCGCTACGACGCCTTCATGTACATCGAGGAAACTGCCGGCGTCGATGCGCTGCACATGCCGGTCCTGGTCGATGGCGAGCCACCGGAAACGTATCCGTCAGGTATGTAGTCTACCGGCGAGGCCGGGAGCACCTAACGCCGGCCTCGCCGACTGACCAGCACGACACCCGCTCCAACGGCCGCGGCACTGACCATCGTCGCAAGGCGATGCATGGACGTCATCGTGTAGAGGCTCCGCTTCCGAACCGCGCCCGGGTAGTTGCCCCGCTCCCGTCCACCACCCTGGGGCTCGTACAGGGAATCCTCGCGCTCGGAGCGCGACGCCTTTCGCATCTTCTGCCCCTGGAACATCGTCGCTTTCATGACGTGATCCGCCACCCGCGGCACGTTGTCCATCGCCGCGGTCATCTTCCCGCCGCCACCGACGATGAGATCGCGCCGCGCGTGCTCCGCGCAGAAGAGGATCGCCTCCGCGACCACCGACGGATCGTACACGGGCGGCGGATGCTTCGGCTCCGCTTCCATGTAATTGCGCGCGTGCTCCGGGAACGGCGTATCGATCGCGCCCGGCTTGATGAGCGTCAGCGAAACCGGCGCGCCTTCCTTCTCGAGCTCCATCCGCAGCGCATCCGTGAACGCCTTCACGGCGTGCTTGCTGGCTGAGTAGTGGCCTTGCAGCGGGATGGCGCGATCGCTCGTGACGCTGCCGAGGTTGATCACGGCGCCGCCATGATCCTTGAGATGCGAGACCGCTGTGAGCGTACCGTGTACGATGCCCCAATAGTTCACATCGAAGAGACGCCGTGCGTCCTCCACGGGAACCTCCTCGATCGGACCGTAGATGGAGAGTCCCGCGTTGTTCACCCACGTGTCGAATCCGCCGAACACGTCGACGGCCCGTCGAGCGATGCTGCGGACGTCCTCGAACACGGAGACGTCGGCGATGACCGTGATCGCTCGTCCCCCCGATCCTTCGATCTCGACGCGGGCGCTCGCGAGCCCGTCACCGTCTCGCGCCGCCAGCACCACGCGCGCGCCACGCTCGGCCGCCATCTTGGCTGTGGCGAGTCCAATGCCGCTCGACGCGCCGGTGATGACGACGACCTGGTCCTCGATCTGCTTGAGCTTTACTCCCATTCGCTCTCTCCGGCAGAGGGATGAAATGACGAATGGTTCAAGAATCCTGCCGCGTCAGTCCTTCACCATCGGGAGCCCCGCGTCGATCCAGTCTTTCTTGCCGGCCGAATACTCGTGGACATTCGCGTAGCCCATGGCTTCGAGCTCGGTGCCGGCCCATCCGGATGTCGGGCAATCGTCGTCCCAGCAATAGAGCACGATTTCAGCGTTGGGGTCGGGAACGAGCTCCCGAACGACGGTAGCGACCTGCGTGGGCGGGAGGTTCTTCGCGCCCGGGAGATGGTGCTTTCGCCAGTACATGAGCGGCAGAACTTCGAACAGCACGAAGTCGTCGCCCTGATCCATCTTCGCCTTGAGCTCCTCGCGGGTGATGATCTTCATGTGCGAAAGCTACACCGCGACGGTACGGCGGCTGCCCGCTTCCCGCCGCTGCCCGCTGGTAGCCGACGGCTACGCGCTACTGCCGCGTGCTACGAGCTGCTGCTATTACGCCAACGAGCCGGGCCGAGACGCCTGGTTCTTGGTGCTCTGTTATGCGTGCCGAGTCCCCAGTCCCCAGTCCCCTAGTCCTTGTAGTTTTGATGAATGAGAATTGTGTCCCTGTGTCCGTCCCTCACCGAGCTCGTTTTCGACCTCGGGCGCGGCGGTGACCTCGTGGGCCGCACGAAGTTCTGCATTCATCCGGCGGATCGCGTCGGGGCAGTTGAGAAAGTGGGCGGGACGAAGAATCCCAAGCTCGACCGCATCGTAGAGCTCGCGCCCGACATCGTGCTGCTCAACGAGGAGGAGAATCGCCGTGAGGACGCCGAGGCGCTCCACAAAGCGGGTGTTCGCTGTCACGTCAGCTTCCCGCGCACTGCACGCGAGACGGCGGAGATGGTGAGGTCGATCGCCGCCGCGATCGACACGCGTGACCAGGGAGAACGGATCGCGCGCGACATCGAGGCGAGGCACGAGCGAGTGAAACGGGTCGCCGCCACGCGGACGCCCGTACGAT
The DNA here is from genome assembly GCA_046725585.1 of Gemmatimonadota bacterium. Lineage (GTDB taxonomy): Bacteria > Gemmatimonadota > Gemmatimonadetes > Gemmatimonadales > Gemmatimonadaceae > JAJKIV01. The sequence continues at coordinate 4,266 of JBKOYV010000138.1, forward strand.
TCGCGTATCTCATCTGGCGCGAGCCCTGGATGACCGTGAACGCGGACACGTTCGTGAGCGCGCTGCTCACGGACGCTGGTGGCAAGAACGTGTTCGCTGGACGAGCTGACAGGTATCCGGTCATCACGCCTGCGGAGCTCGGCGCCGCCGAGGCGGACGTCGTGCTGCTGTCGACCGAGCCGTTTCCGTTCAAGGGCTCCCACGCCGATGAGTTGGCGAAGCTGTCGGGAGTTGCGCGCGAGCGAATGCAGATCGTCGACGGCGAGATGTTGTCGTGGCATGGCTCGCGGACGCCGGCGGGCATCGACTACGCGGAACAGGTCATCGCGAGCCCGCACGCTTCCCATTGACAACTTAGGGGACGCCGGCGTATCGTCTCTCCATAAGCCACTTAGGGGAGTGGACTCGTGGGCACGCTCGATCTCCTGCAGGGGACACTCGACCTGCTGATCCTCAAGACGCTGTCGTGGGGACCCATGCACGGATACTCCGTCGCGCGGCTCATCCGCGAACGGAGCGATGGCGCGTTCCTCATCGAGGAGGGCGCTCTGTACCCGGCGCTCCACAGGCTCGAGCGGCAGGGGTGGATCGAGAGCGACTGGGGACTCTCGGAAAACAATCGCAAGGCGAAGTTCTACCAACTCACGGCGCGCGGTCGCGCGCAGCTCCGCGCCGAAGTGGCTACCTGGCAGCGCTACACGAAGGCGGTGGCCGGCGTCCTCGAGCCGGCATGAGCTGCACCTGCGAGCGCCGGACCTAACGAGACCATGCGACGCATTCCGGGTATTCGCCGGGTATTCCGGCACGAGCGCGGCAGCGACGTCGACGTCGAGCTGCAGTTTCACATCGACGCGCGCACCGACGACCTCGTGCGACTCGGGCTCGGACGCGACGAAGCCCGCCGTGCCGCGCTCGCCGAGTTCGGGGACGTGAAGCGCTACGAGACGGAGACGATGCGGATCGACCGCGGCTATGCGCGCACGACCCGGATCAAGGAGCTTCTCTGGTCGGTGTGGTTCGATCTCGGCTACGCGCTGCGCGCTCTCCGCAGGAGCCCCGGGTTCGCCGCGGCGGCCGTGCTCACACTCGCGCTCGGGATCGGCGCCAACACGGCCGTCTGGACGATTCTCGATGCGCTCATGCGGCAGCCCCTTCCGATCGAGCGTCCCGATGAGCTCCACGCCGTGCGTCGGGCCGACCGCCCGGGCGAGGAGTATCTCGTTTCGTTCCCGCGCTATCAGCGACTCCAGCGCGTCATGTCGGACCCGCAGCAGCTTACCGCGATGAGCGCTCTCGCTCGGATGTATGCGACGAGCGGCGATCAGCCCGAGCCCGCGCTCACGCAGCTCGTGTCGGGCAACTGGTTCCGAGCACTTCGCGTGGGCGTGAGCACTGGACGGGCGATCGATCTCGACGACGACCGGACGATCAATGACGGTCCGGTAGCAGTGCTGAGCGACGCGTTCTGGTCGCGACGTTTCGGCCGCGACCCAGGGATTGTCGGCAAGACCATCCGCCTCAACGGCACTCCGCTGCACGTGATCGGCGTCGCCCAGCGCGGCTTTCAGGGGCTCACGGTCGGATCGTCGGTGGACCTCTGGGCGCCGCTCTCCATGCAGAACGCGCTGCGGTACATCGGGAACTTCAGGGCGAACGATTCCGACCCCGAGAAGCCGTGGGCACCGCAGGACGGCATTGAGTGGCTCACGGTTCTCGCCCGGGTGCCGCCTGCGTCGGCCGCGCGCGTCGCCGGCGCGCTGGATCGTCAGCTCCGCGGTGAGTTGGAACAGCAGGTGGCGCAGTCCGATTCGGTGCAGCGCGCTTATCGACTTCGCGAGCACATGACGCTGCAGGCGGTTCCACGCGGCTTCTCGCCATTGCGCGAGCAGTTCACGGATCCGCTGCGCGTGCTCATGGCGAGCGTCGGGGTCGTGCTGCTGATTGCGTGCGGCAACCTCGCTGGCCTGCTGCTGGCGCGCAGCTCGGCCCGAAGCCACGAGATCGCCGTTCGGATCTCGCTGGGTGCTCGTCGTGGCCGTCTCGTGCGCCAGGTGCTCACCGAAAGCCTAACGATCGCGCTGCTGGGCGGCGCGGTGAGCCTCGTCGTGGCCCGCTGGGGCACGGCGATGCTGCTCCGGGTCGCGTCGTCCGGCTCTAGGCCGATCCCGCTCGACGTCTCCAACGACCTCCGGGTCATTGGCTTCGCCTTCCTGATCTCGCTCGGCACTGGGCTGCTCGTTGGCGCCTTCCCCGCGATGCGCGTCTCGAGATTCGGGCTGTACGACGCGTTCAGGGGAGCAGGGCGCGTGATGGGCGGGCGGTCGTCGCATCGACTGCCGCTGGGCCGAGTGCTGGTGATGTCACAGATCGCGCTGTCGCTCGTGCTGGTGGTGACCGCCGGGGTCTTTGTGCGCACGCTTCGGAACCTGCTGAACATCGACCCCGGCTACGCGCGCGAGCAGGTGGTCGTGGCGCGCCTGGACGTGCGCGCCGCCCGCTACGACTCCGCGCAGCTGCCGGCGCTCTACGATCGCTTGTTAGGTGCCGCGGCCGCGATCCCCGGTGTCCGGTCCGTGAGCCTGTCGCTCAACTCGCTCGGCGGCGGCGGGACTCGCACGAGCGGGTTCGCGGTCCCGGGCCGCACGCTTCCGCCGGACGCGAACAGCGCGCAGGAGAACCTCGTGACGCCCGGCTACTTCAGCACCGTCGGGATGACGCTCGTCGAGGGCCGCGGCTTCACGCGAGCCGACAAGGCCGGCGCACCGAAGGTGGCGATCGTCAACGAGTCTATGGCGAGGCATTACTTCGGCACCGATCGGGTGGTCGGTTCCCGGTTCGGTTACGGCACGCCGCCCGAGTTCGAGGTCGTGGGAGTAGTCCGCGATGCGCGTGTGAACGCGTTGCGGGAGGCGCCGCCGCGGATGGTGTTCCGACCGCTCGCCCAGAATCCGCAGGAGTACGTGACGAGCCTCGAGGTGCGTGTCGTCGGGGCGCGCGAGCCGGTGACGGCATCGCTTCGGAACGCGATCCGACAGGTAGACCCGATGTTGCCGTTGCGCGACATCGTTCCGCTCTCGGACCTGCTCGAGCGGGGACTCACGAGCGAGCGGCTCGTGGCCCGCCTGGCGGGCGGCTTCGGCGTGCTCGCGCTGCTGCTCGCGGCGATTGGCCTCTACGGCGTCATGGGCTACTCCGTGTCTCGCCGTACGAACGAGATGGGCGTTCGGCTCGCGTTGGGCGCGTCGCCGGGAGGTGTACGCCTGCTCGTGCTTCGCGAGAGCCTC
>JBKOYV010000307.1:0-10076 GCA_046725585.1 Gemmatimonadota bacterium
CGGGCGGCTGACGTGCTGATTCGCCAGCCGAGTTCGACCGATGTTCATGTCAGCACGCGGGCCTTCTCCTGGGCCCGGAGTGCCAGCTCTGTCGCGAGGAAGCAGTGGGCCTGCGTCATGGCCGTCTCGGTGCGGTTGAGCACATCGTCCACCAGCTGGCGCCCGAACGGCAGGTCGACGCCCTGACAGTCGATGTAGCGGACGCCCTGTCGATCGACGATGAACAGGTGATTCGCCCCCGCACGCCCGGCCAGATCGACGTTCTTGCGCACCTCGATATAGCCGTCGGTCCCGAGTATCGTTAGGCGCGTGTCGCCCCAGGTCGGGAGGCCGTCGGGGGTGAACCAGTCGACACGAATGTACCCGGTGCCGCCATTGCCGCGCACCATCACGTCGCCGAAGTCCTGGAACTCGGGATGGTCCGGGTGACGCACATTGCGCACCTGCGACGCGACGATCTCGCCGTTCGTGGAGCCGGTGAAGAAGAGGAACTGGTCGAACTGGTGCGAGGCGATATCGCAGATGATCCCGCCATGGTGTGCCGGGTCCCAGAACCAGTCGGGCCTGTCCGGCGGGTGAATGCGGTGAGGCCCGAACCCGACGGTCTGAATCACCTTGCCGATCGCGCCGCCCTGCACCAGCTCGCCGGCACGGATGGTCGCCCCGTTCTCGAAGCGCTCGCTGTACACGATCGAGTAGATCCGCTTCGTCGCCGATTGCACCCGGCGCACCTCGGCCAGCTGCGCGAGCGAGGTAACGCCGGGTTTGTCGACCGCGTAGTCCTTGCCGTGCTCCATGACGCGAACGCCGAGGGACCCGCGCTCGTTAGGTGTGATGGACGACAGCACGAGCCGAATCGACGAGTCCTCGAGGATGTCACGCTCGTCGCCCGCCTGCTTTGCCGCCGGATACCTGCGCCCGAACTCCGCCGCGAGATCGGGTTCCTTCGCGTGGAACGACACGAGTTGGCCGCCGCCTCGCAGCACCGACTCCACCATTCCATAGATGTGCCCGTGATTCATGCCGACGACGCTGAATCGGAGACGCGGCGCAGCGGTCGCAACGCTCCCGGCGGCGGCGCGGCTCATCGGCGCGAAGGCCGCCGCGGCCATCCCGGCGGCCGCCGCAGCAGACGTTTCGAGCATGGTCCTCCTATCGATCTTTCTCACTTCGCCTCGTCTAGACCGGGCGGGAATCTGGCGGCTGACTGCGGAGACCTTATCATCTGCTCAATGGGCCCGCTAGCTCGGGCTCACCCCCTCCAGCGCTCTCTTCGATGTCGTCGCCTCCTGCACCACCGCCACTCGAAGCGGTACTCGGATCCGCCGACGCGGTCACCGCAGACCGGATTGCCGGCCCCGGACCACAGGGCTCGCTACCCCTCACTCGCGACATGCTTATCGATGCGCCGAGCGGGAACCTGTTCGGTCTCACACAGAACGTCGGGATGGGGTGGAGCCCCTCCGCACTCGGCGGGCCCCAGTACGTCATCGTGAGCACCGCCGGTGGCATCCGCGACGCCGAGGGGCGACCTGTCGCGTTAGGCTATCACACCGGCCACTGGGAGATCGAGCTGCTTGTACGCCGGGCGGCCGAGACCCTGAAAGGCCAGGGCGCGATTCCGTTTGCGGCCTTCTGCAGCGACCCGTGCGATGGCCGGACGCAGGGCACGACCGGAATGTTCGACAGCCTCGCCTACCGGAACGATGCAGCGATCGTCATGCGCCGCCTGATCCGTTCGCTTCCGACCGCGAGTGGCGTGCTTGGCGTCGCGACGTGCGACAAGGGACTTCCCGCAACCATGCTCGCGCTTGCAGGAACGAAGTCGCTCCCTGGCGTGATCGTCCCCGGCGGCGTCACGCTGCCCGCTGTAGGCGCCGAGGACGCGGGTCAGGTGCAGAGCCTCGGCGCCCGGTTCGCGCAGGACCTCGTGACGCTCGACTACGCGGCCGAGATGGGCTGTCGCGCCTGCGGATCCTCGGGCGGCGGATGCCAGTTCCTCGGAACCGCAGCGACATCGCAGGTGGTGGCCGAGTCGTTAGGCATGGCGCTGCCGCACAGTGCGCTTACCCCCTCGGGCGAACCGTCCTGGTTCGAGCTCGGCCAACGCTCGGCGTGGGCGCTCATACGCCTTCATGCCGCGGGCATTCCACTCGCGCGGATCCTCACCGCGGAAGCGATCGAGAACGCAATGGTCGTCCATGCCGCGTTCGGCGGATCGACGAACCTCCTGTTGCACATCCCCGCCATCGCGCACGCGGCCGGTATCGCGCAGCCCACCGTCGAGGACTGGATCCGCGTCAACCGCGCGACCCCTCGGCTCGTCGATGCGCTGCCTAACGGGCCGCGCGGGCATCCCACGGTTCAGGTGTTCATGGCCGGCGGCGTGCCTGAAGTCATGCTGCACCTTCGCCGACTGGGGCTGCTCAAGGAGCGCGTGCTCACGGCAACAGGTGACACGCTCGGGACGTCGCTCGATTGGTGGGAGTCGAGCCAGCGACGTGAGCGAGCGCGCAGCCGGCTCGCGAGCGGTGGTCGAGTGTCGCCCAACGACGTGATCATGAGCCCGGACGCGGCGCGGAGGGCAGGCCTGACGAGCACGGTGATCTTCCCGGTTGGCAATCTCGCCCCCGAGGGATCGGTGATCAAAGCAACCGCGATCGATCGATCGGTCGTTGGCGACGATCAGATCTTTCGCCACCGCGGACGCGCGCGCGTGTTCGTGGACGAGCGCGACGCGATTCGAGCCGTGAAGGGCGTGGTACGAGAGGGCGAGCGCGCGATCGAGACGGGCGACGTCATCGTGCTCATTGGCAACGGCCCGTCAGGAACCGGAATGCAGGAGACCGCGCAGATCACGACCGCGCTGCGCTATCTGCCGTGGGGCAAGCACGTCGCGCTCGTGACGGACGGACGCTTCTCCGGCTTGTCGACCGGCGCGTGCGTGGGACACGTCGGGCCGGAAGCGCTCGTCGGCGGCCCGATCGGCAAGGTGCGCGACGGTGACCTCATCGAGATCGTTATCGATCGCAACACGCTGGAGGGTTCGGTGAACCTCGTCGGAGTGAACGGCCAGCCGCTCGCGCCTGACGAGATCGACCGGACGCTTCGCGAGCGTCCACCACATCCGGGCCTCGCTCCTCACGAGAAGCTGCCTGACGACACGAGACTCTGGGCGGCGCTGCAACGCGCCAGTGGAGGCACCTGGGCCGGATGCGTGTATGACGTGGACCTGATCGTCGACGCGCTCGATCGCGCTCGGGAGACTGTCCGCCGGTGACGAACGATCTGGAGAGACCGCCTTCGATGAGATTGTACCGTACCGCACAGGGACCGGTGGTGGAGCACGACGGAGCGTTCCACTCGATCGCCCAGGACTGGGATTCGCTGATCAATCATGGAGATCTCGTCGCCTACCTGCGTCACGCGGCGGAGCGAACGCTGGGCGAGAGCCGCATGGAGCGAGCCCTTGCACCCATCGGCTCGCAGGAAGTGTGGGCGGCGGGCGTAACGTATTACCGGAGCCGAACCGCGCGCCTCGAGGAGTCGAAGGTCGGCGGTGGTTCGAGCTTCTACGATCGGGTGTACGAGGCCGAGCGTCCGGAGTTGTTCTTCAAGGCCGCGCCGTGGCGGGTTCGCGGGCCCGGCGACACGATTCGTGTTCGTCGCGACGCGCGCTGGACCGTGCCGGAGCCGGAGATCGCGTTATGCATCAATGCGCGCGGACAGATCGTGGGCTATACGATCGGCAATGATGTGAGCTCGCGCGACATCGAAGGCGAGAACCCGCTCTATCTGCCGCAAGCGAAGATCTACGACGGCGCCTGCGCGCTTGGGCCCGCCGTGCTCGTGAGCAGCGAAGCGCTACCGGCCGAGACGGCAATTGCGTTGCGTGTTTCGCGGGGCGGCGCAGTCGTCGCCGAAGGGCGAACCACGTTCTCCCAGATGCGTCGCGACGCGCGCGAGCTCGTCGAGTTTCTTTATCGGGAGACGAGCTTCCCATCCGGTTGCGTGCTGCTGACGGGCACGGGCATCGTTCCACCCGATGCGTTCACGCTCCAGCCGGGCGACGAGATCACGATCGACGTGCCTGCGATCGGAGCGTTGACCAATTCCGTTGCGCCGTCGTGATGCCGGCTCGAGCGGGACAACCGCGCGCCATCGAGCTTGCTTCCCGTCCCCACACTTCGTCCTGGATCCGGACATGCGCCGCATACTCGGGACAGCAGCGATCGCAGCCGCGTTGACGGTCGGGTGCGGCACGCCTAACAACGCTCAGCCTCGGCCCACGGTCGGCCAGATCGAGCGGCTGGACCCCGCGCTCGACGCCCTCATAGCGTCCGACGCCAGGATCGAGCAGCTCGCGACGGGCTTCGAATGGTCCGAAGGGCCGGTGTGGCGCGTCAGTGGGCGCTATCTGCTTTTCAGTGACGTCCCCCGAAACACGATCTACAAGTGGCAGGACAGCACCGGGCTGTCCGTCTTTCTGCGCCCGGCCGGATACACAGGGGTCAATCCTCCGGGGCGCGAGCTCGGAACCAACGGCCTCACGTTCGACGCCAACGACTCGCTCGTCATGGCCGATCACGGCAACCGACAGGTCGCTCGGCTCAACGAGGCGAAGTTCACGAAGACTACGCTGGCAGATCGGTACCAGGGGAATCGGCTCAACAGCCCGAACGACCTCGTGTACCGCTCCAACGGCGATCTCTACTTCACCGATCCGCCGTACGGCCTCAAGGGGCTGAACGACGATCCGGCGAAGGAGCTGCGTCAAAATGGCGTCTACCGCCTAACGCGTTCCGGTCAGCTGACGCTCCTGACGACGGGGCTGACGTTCCCGAACGGCATCGCGTTCTCGCCTGACGAGAAGACGCTCTACGTCGCGAACTCCGACCCGCAGCGAGCCATCTGGATGGCGTACGACCTTCGTTCGGATGGCACGATCGGGAACGGGCGCGTGTTCTTCGACGCGACATCAGTCGTCCGCGCAGGGAAAACGGGACTGCCGGACGGTATGAAGGTCGATCGCTCGGGCAATCTCTTCGCGTCCGGCCCGGGCGGCATCTTCATCTTCTCGCCCGCCGGGAAGCATCTCGGGACGATCGTCACCGGCCAGCCGACCGCGAACTGCGCGTTTGGTGACGATGGCTCGACGCTGTACATGACCGCGAACGACCGACTGCTCCGGGTGCGTCTCAAGACGAAGGGACCCCTCATCGCAGCTGGCACGGTCCCCGCTGCCATGGCGGGCATGCAGGCTGGCGTCCCCGCCCGCGAAGGCTACGTAACGACCTCCGACTCGGCGCGGCTGTTCTACCGCGTCATGGGGCGTCGCGGCGATACGCTGATCGCGATTCATGGCGGCCCGGGCGTCGATCTCGAGAGCATAGCGAGCGACTTCGCACCGTTGGCCGAGCGCCATGTCGTCATCTTCTACGACCAGCGCGGCGCCGGCCGATCGGAGCTGCCGAAGGACACGACACGCCTCGTCGCCTCGCGCCAGATCGCGGACCTCGACGACGTCCGCCGCCATTTCGGCGCGCAGCGCGTGACGCTCGTCGCGCACTCGTACGGCCCGCTGCTCGCCGCGTCGTACGCGTTGGCGCATCCCGAGGCGGTGAAGCGGATGGTGTTCTTCGGTCCGGTTCCGCCGCGTCGCGGTAACTTCTGGCAGCGATTCGCGGCGAACATGGTGCAGCGTATCGACTCGGCCGCGCGCGCCCGGCAGGCGGACGCCAGCAAGCGCCTGGCCGACCCTAACGCGGACGCCAGGCAGGCCTGCCGCGACTTATGGGCGGTGGGGATTCCCGCGCGGCTCGCGGAGCCTGCGCGTACGCTCCCGCTCGTCAAGTCGGATCTCTGTGCGTCCGACCCGGCCGGCATTCGGTACGGCATGACGGTCACGAACCGGGTCGTGATGGCATCCTACGGCGACTGGGATCTGCGCGAGCAACTGCGTCGACTGCAGGTACCGACGCTCGTCGTTCACGGCGAGCAGGAATCCATTCCGATGGACCTGGTCGAGGAATGGGTCACGTCGCTCCCGCACGCGCGACTCTTTCGCGTCCCGAAAGCTGCGCATTTCGCCTACGCCGAGCGGCCGGAGCTCGTGTGGCCGGAGGTGGAGCGGTTTCTCGGCGAGTCGCCCCAATAGCCTAACGTCCAGCCGGTCAGCACCTGACGGCAGGATTCCAGTCGGCGAAGAGGCCAGCAGCGTTCCTGCGCCACGCCCACACGTGGAGCCCCCAGTAGCTGTACTGGTCGTAGCGCTTGAGCTCCTGGCCGAAGAGACGAGGTGGCTTCTCGGTCGGAGGCAAGACACGGTAAGGCACGATGTACTCGACGGCGACGAGCTTCGGCTTCCCTTCTCCGTCGGTCGCGTAGATCAGCATCTCGGGGTGCTCGATCTCGAGCTTGTCGTCGAACGCCTTGCGGTCGATGAGGTGGTAGCCCATGCCACCCATGGTGGAGTCGGCGACGCACCGTGGCATCGCGGTCGGGTATCCCGCAGCTTCGGCGGCGGCCAGGTCGTGGTACTTGTTCGTCGCCGCACGCAGCGTCTCCACGTCGCGCCGCACGTTGGCGTTGAAGCCGTCGGCGAACCCGGCAGCCGGTTGCTGCGTCACAGCCGGGGCGTGGCCGGCGCACGCGATGGTGCTGATGGTGAGAGCAACACCGAGCGCGCGAGAGATGATTCGCATGGTGGCCGCCTGAGTGAGCGAGGAAGTACGACGCGCGCTACCGTGCGGCCGACCGGTCCAATGCGGCAATCGACGTAATGCCAAGCGTGATAACCAGGTGCCAGACGTATGGCATCCGGCGGGGCAGAACCGCAGGCCGCAGATTTACGCACACGCTGCGCACGCAGACAGACGCCGAAGCGCTCCGGCTACGCCCAGTGCTCCTCGCTCCCGAGCCATTGAAAGAAGGGGAGGGTGCGTTAGCGTCTGCGCCGTCTGCGGCCTACCGGTTTCGTAGTTCCACTCCCCAGCCACCAGCACGAGCACCAGCCACCAGCGTGTCGATCAACCGCTCTGATCCCTTGAAGCACGAAACAACCCCCACGTCTCCAGATCGGGGCCGACCCTCGCGTGCCCAACGACCTTGTACCCGAACCGCTCGTAGAACGGGACATTTTCCTGGCGCTCGGTCGTTAGGCTCACGCCCGTGGACTGGGGGTCGTCGCTTCCTAGCCTGTGAACCGCCTCGAGCAGCTCGCGCGCCAGACCCAAGTGCTGCTGCGCCTTGCGCACCCCGATCATGTTGAGGTGATGGTGCGGCGCCATCGCGGCAAAGAAGTTCGCGGCCGACATATACCCATCGTACCGTGACCGCGCCTCGACGCCGAGCTCCGCCCAGATCGCCTCACGCAACGCGATGAACGCCGGAAGCGCGTTCGGCGATTTCGGGAGGCTCATCACCGCAGCTGCGACCAACGCGCCCGAGCCGTCGCGGACTCCCATCATCGGCTCGCTCCGATACGCGCGCCCACTCACGAAAAGCTGTACGAGCCGATGCAGCCGCACTTTGTACGGTGCGCCAACACCCGGGACGTCCGGGCCGAGTACGTACCGCATGACCGGATAGTCCTGGAACGCATCGCTCAGAACGGACACGATCTCCACCACCTGGTCGAGCGAGAGTGTGGTTACCGTCATCGCGAATGCGCCTCCCGAGATATCGGCCTTGACAAAGATAGCGCGCTATGGGATATTGAGCCGCAGGTATATAGCGCGCTATTCATTTTGACTGCCGATGCCATTCGATAGGCTGGAGTCTCCGGGGCACGTCGTCAATTACCTCGCCCGCTTGTTCGCCGGCGCGCTGTACCGCCGGATCGGGCAACACGGCGTGAACACGGGTCAATTCCCGGTGCTTCTCATGCTCTGGGAGCAGGACGGCGTGACCCAGGCCTCCCTGGTCGAGAAGCTCGCCGTCGAGCAGCCGACCATGGCGGGAACACTCAAGCGGATGGAGCGTGCCGGGCTGATCAAACGCGTCGCCGATCCCAATGACGGCCGACAGTCGCACATCCATCTCACGCGAAAAGGTCGCGCGCTCGAAGACGCGCTCGTTTCGGGCGCAAAGGACACGAACGCGATCGCGCTCGCCGGTCTCACCGCCGCCGAGTCCGCGCAGTTCGTGAAGCTGGCCAAACGCATGATCGAGAATCTGGAGCGAGACAACCGCGCCGAGTGAGTACGGGCTCCGCGTGTTGGGTCGCGCGGTACACGAGGAGGGCACGATGACGTTTCAACTCATCGCCGCGTTGTGCGCGGCAATTTTCACGGGCGCCGCGATCTACATCAACCTTGTCGAGCACCCCGCTCGCATGTCACTCGGCGCCGCGGTCGCTCTGGCCGAGTGGAAACCGTCGTATCGTCGGGCAACGGTGATGCAGGCGCCGCTCGCGATCGCCGGCCTCCTTGCCGCGCTCGGCGCGTGGGCCGTTGGCGCCGGCCGCGCATGGCTCGTTGGCGGATTGCTGCTCGGTGCGGTGGTCCCGTTCACCCTGCTCGTCATCTTCGCGACGAACGAGCAGCTGCAACGGCTCGATCCCGGCGTCGCCGGTGATCTCGATCGCGCTCGCGTCCTGCTCGATCGATGGAATCGGCTGCACGCGGTTCGAAGCGCACTGAGCCTCGGCGCGCTCGTCACGTTTCTCGTTCTGCTCCGCTAGAGTCGAGCTGGCGACTGGCGAAGGTCGGCGTGCTAGCGTACGTGCTTCTCGACGGCGGCCTTGACGGTCGGGTTATCGGCGGCGCGCTGTACGTCTTCGGGAAAGTCTTCCATCTCGAACACCTGGCGAAGCTCGACGAAGTTCGTGTTTGTCACCGGAACGCGCTTGGCCCACTCGACGGCTTCCTCCTTCGACTTCACGTCGAGCATCCAGAATCCGCCGACGATCTCCTTCGCCTCGGTGAACGGTCCGTCCTTCACCGTCGGCTTGCCGCCAGGGAAATAGACGCGGGCGCCTTTCGAGCTCGGGTGCAGTCCCTCGAGCGAGACGAGGACGCCGGCCTTCGCGAGCTGTTCGTTGTACTTCATCATCTCGGCCACGGCGTCCGCGGGCGGCGCCGACATGGACTCGGCTGCCCGGTCGGGGTACATGATCATGAGGAATCGCATCGCTGATCTCCTGAGTCGTCTTGAGTCGTGGCTTCGGTCTTCATCAAGACGTCGAACGAGGCTATCGCCGATCGACACGGGTTGTCATCCCGAGCCGCCAGGCGAGGGATCCTCCGGGTCCCGCAAGAGAGCCCTCTAACGGGATGATGAGGATCCTTCGCTTCGCTCAGGATGACAACCTCAGCGCAATCCCACCAACCCCTTGATGGAGTCGCGGAGCTTCGCCGAGTCGTAGCCGAGCCCGCGGCGGAACACCGTTTCGACGTTCCGGATGTCAGCAGGTGTTCGAACCGGATCACCGGCAATGACCACCAGATCCGCCTGCATGCCCGCCGCGATGGTGCCGACCCACTTGTCGAAGCCCAGGATCTTCGCGCCGTTGGACGTCATGATCTGCACGGCCTGCTCCGGGGTGAAGCCCGCCTCGATCAGCAGCTCGTAATTGCGCTGGTCACCGTATCCGGCAATCGAGCTGAGACAGCACGGATCGGACCCGGCGCCTAACAATCCCCCCGCCTTCACGAAGGCGCGCTCGAACGCCATCGACTTCTTGAACGCGGCGATCTCCACCGAGTCATTCGTCGTCTTCCCCTTCTCGTAGTACGCGGCGATCTGCTTCGCCATGTCCGGGTACAGGGCATCGAGCACCCGCTGGTCGGGCGGAACGCGACTCGGGCTCGAGAGCTCGAAGACGTCGAGCGTCGACGTCAACGCGACCTTGTGCTTGACCATGTCCTGAATGGTCCGCTGGACCTCCGGACCATTGATGTCGAGCGAGCCATACATGTCCCCGGTGGACGCCGGCGGGCACTGGTCCGGCTTCTTGCCCGCGTACCACTCGGTGTTGGTGAGCATGCCATGTTCGAGCGCGTCGATGCCTAACGTCACTGCCTCACGGAAGCCGACGGAGCAGAGATGCGCCGTCACCTTCACGCCGTGCTTAT
>JBKOYV010000181.1:0-7858 GCA_046725585.1 Gemmatimonadota bacterium
GAGCAGCACAGCGGCCAAGCGTCGGAAGACCCGCGCGGCGGTCGTCGTGTCCATCGCGCGGGCCAATCGGCGCCGATCCACCACGGTGAATTCATGCGACGAACGAGACTTTGGCATACTCCGAGTATATCTCAGAGCGGCCACCTGAGACAAAACTTTTGTCCACCTACTTAGGCTGCCGGGGACAGATGAAGGCGAAAGGGGCAGTTCAACTCATCTGCCCCTTTCATCTGACCCGCGCGCTTCACTGCGTCCGAGCGCTCGGCACCTTGGCTCTGGGCTTCAGCGTGATGGTCACGATGCTGACCGCTTTCGGCGCGACCGTGCCTTCCGCGTGCTTGGACACGTCCACCGTCGCGATGTCGTTAGGTTCGAGCGCCCCCAACACGCCGGGGAGCGACCCGCGCGCGGCGGAGGGCACCTTGAGCAGCATGACGTCGTTCTGCCTCGAGCGCGCTGGGGCGACCTGGGCCATGCGGAGCTCCGTACCATTCGACGCGAGCGCGACTCGCTCTCGGGATGCTTCCGCGATCTTTGCATCGCGAAGCGCAATCTTGTCTTCATCGCTCAGCACCCTACGCGGCACCCGCGTTCGCGCCAGTTCGCCCGCCGGCTGAGCCTCGGTGAGGAGAATCGCTCCGGTCGCGGATCTCACGATGAACAGGATCGTCGGACCGCTTTCGCCATGGGCGACGGCCGGGAAGTAGCGTGACACCAGGGCTTTCGTGTCAGGCTGAGGTCCGACGACCGACTGGATCTCGCCGTAGAGCCGCTTGGTGGCCTGGTTGGTTCCGTCAGGGGCTACGACTTCGGGAGACGGCATGTCGCACGCCAGCACCACGATGGCGAGCGCGGCAGCGGCGCCTAACGTGACCCGGATGCGTGCAAAGCGCGGACGATCAGGATGCATGGCCATGATTCTCCTGGTGAGGGAAGACGTACGCTCGAACAGCGCCGGCGAGAGCACGACGCCAGACCGCAGGCGACGGGCGCACACGTCGAGCAGGAGGTTGCCGTACGCGCGCGAATCGCGTCCGGCGGCCAGCACGCGTGCGTCGCAGTCCAGTTCGACCGCGAGCCGCAGCCGACGCACGAGCCACCAGGCTGCCAGGTTCCACGGCATCAGGACGGCGATCAGCGCCGCCGACTGCAGGAGGAGCGGGTCTCTCGCGCTCACGTGTTGACGCTCGTGGTCGAGCATGAGCGCGCGCTGATCCGCTGGCAACGCGAGCGCCCATTCCGGTATGACTATGGCTGGCCTGAACGCGCCGACCACCGCTGGGCCAGTCGCGGCGGCGACCCACACGGCCTGGCCGTCGACGACGCTTTTCCGCCACGTGCGGCGTCGGCGCGCAAGCGACCAGCCAGCTACCGCGTATCCCGCACAGGCCAGGAGGGCGGCAGCGGCCCATGCGGACCCGAGCACCGCGTTCAGGCTGCCTAGCGACCGCGATTCCGCGCGCGCGATCAGCTCTGCCAGGCCGCTCTGCGAAGTCACCCACAGCAGTCCAGTGCCGTTGTTTGCTCGAGCTTCGCTCGTGCCCTGCGGCGCGATGGCCGACCGCGCGAGACCGAGTCGTGGGGCCGCCACCTGCCAGGCCGGTGTGACCGCCGACAGCGTGAGGGCTATCAGCCAGATCCAGCGGCGCTGCCGCAGCGCTCCGTTCGCAGCTCGATCGAGCAGGCTCGCCGCAAGCGCGAGCGCCACGGACACAATCAGGGCGTAGCCCATCCAGAGAGCGATCATCGCTTGTCTCCTCGGAGCCGCGCGTCCATGAGCCGACGAAGCTTCCTGATCTGGTCGTCGGAGAGATCCCGGTCGCTCACGAGCTGGGTCAGCAACAGTTCCGGCGACCCGTTGAACACGGTGTCGATCAGTCGCGCGAGCGCGCTCCGACCGGCGACGCGTCGCTCCACGAGTGGGAAATACCGGTGGGCCTTCCCCTCCCCGCGGTGTTCGACGTGGCCTTTCTCCTCGAGCGTGCGGAGCACCGAGAGCACCGTCGTATACGCCAGGTCATCGGGAAGTCGCTCGCGGACCTCGGCGACCGTCGCGGATCCACGGCCCCAGAGCACGGCCATGACGTCGAGCTCGCGTTCCGTAAAGGAGATGCGCATGGGCTTTCTACTAGAAGTTTAGTAGATAATAGGCGCCCGAACGGCGCCCGTCAACTAGTTTTCTAGTAGATCTGGCGAGCGACCACGAACGGGTCGCAAGAATCGGGTTGGCGACCGGCGAGGCAATCGATACATCTCAGCGAAGTGGCCGTTTCAATCGCCAGTCGAAAGAGGGCTCAATGGATACAAAGGACTACATCCGGGTAGAGTCGGCCCTTGCCTTTCTCTCGGAAAACCGTCAAACGCAGCCGTCGCTCGCCGACGTGGCCGAGCACGTGGGTCTGAGCGAGCATCACCTGCAACGGCTGTTCACCCGCTGGGCTGGAATCAGCCCCAAGCGGTTCCTGCAGTTTCAGACCATCGAGAGCGCGAAGTCCCTGTTGCGCGACTCTCGCAGTGTGCTCGACACGACCTACTCAACGGGACTCTCGAGCGGTGGCCGTCTCCACGACCTATTCGTCACGTTGGAGGCCGTCACCCCGGGCGAATTCAAATCGGGTGGCACAGGCCTAACGATCACCACGGGGTTTCACGATTCGCCGTTCGGCGAATGCCTCATTGGCGTTACCGACCGGGGTATCTGCGGTCTGTCTTTCGTCGTAGACGGCGACCGCGCGGCGGCGATGGCCGAGCTGGAGAGTCATTGGCCCGGGGCGACGTTCACCGAAGATCCGCGAGCGACGCGACTCGCCGTACGCCAGGTATTCGCGGCGTGGGATGGCGGACGCTGGCAGCCGACGGCGGCACCGGCCGGCGGCGACGTCACTCCAACGCCTCTATCCGTGCTGGTTCGCGGGACGAACTTCCAGGTGCGGGTGTGGGAGGCTTTGCTCCGCATTCCTCCCGGAGCCGTCGCCACGTATGAGGACGTCGCGTCGGCGGTTGGTCGCGCTGGCGCGACGCGCGCGGTCGGATCGGCGATCGCTCGCAACCCCGTCGCGTACCTGATCCCCTGCCACCGCGTGATCCGGAAGACGGGCGCCTTCGGCGGCTATCATTGGGGTGCCTCACGGAAAGTCGCGCTTCTGCTACGGGAAACGGCGGCGCAGTACGGCGACGACCCAGCTGCCGCGCTCGGAAGACCGAACGCTGCGCTTCCGGAGAGCGGCGGCGCGCGGTTCGCCCTAGCTGCCGGCTGATCGTCCGACGCGCGACGCGAGCATCCGCCACCCGCGGCGCCTAACGTCTCTTTTCACCTACCACCCGGGCGCTTTCCAGCGCGCCCGGGTGATCACGCCGCAAACGCGAGGCTCACGGCACGGCGCGCGTTTCGTTTCAGGGCCCGGTGCACTGCACGAGCGTAGCGTACGAAGTTCGCTCCCGCCCACGGATAGCGTCCGAAGAACTCGTGGGGAAGCATGTCGCCCTTGAGACGGTTACACGGGGCGCACGCCGTGACCAGATTGCCGGGAGTGTGTGGCCCTCCGTGCGAGACCGGGTACACGTGATCGAGCGTCGCAACGTCGAGCGCCAGTGGAACGGCGCAGTAGACGCAGCGTCGGCTGCAATCGCGCATGGCAGCGTGCTTGAGCGCACGCTTGACACCGGTGTCGTGGAAGTGCCGCGCGCGGCGAGAGAGTCCGCGCGGAGTGCGGGGGAGCGTGACTCGGTGGAGACCACGTCGAGACATTGCACCTCGCTGTAAAAGAAAAGACCCCGCGACGGGGCGATTGCCCGTGCGGGGTGGTGGCGGGAGCGGAGACTCCGGCGCGCGTGTCGCTTCATCCTGTTCGGCAGCGCAGGCCTATGCAATGGTTGTCGGCGTCGATCGCTCATCGGCCTCCGCGGCCCTGAAGTCTGTGAGCTTCACGCGAGCACATGAGTGCAGCCAATGTGCCAACTTCGCAAGCCCCGACTTCATCGTCTCTTGTAAATTCGACGCACCAGCCTTGTCAGAAGTTACGCTCGGGAGGGTCAGCTCGCCGCCGCGAGCGTTCCAAGCCGCCGCGCCGGATCGCGGAGCGCAGCGATGATTCTCGCGGCCATGGCGTCGAGAAATGTGCGGTCAGGCATCTCCGAGCCCGGGAACGGCAGCGGGACGTCGAACCCGTCGTCCTTCCGTCGCGGGATCAGGTGAACGTGATAGTGGAAGACGTTCTGCCCCGCGGCTTCCCCGCTGTTCACGACCAGGTTCATGTCTCCGCAGCCCGACACGTCTCGAATGATGGGCGCGAGGCGCATGCTGACGTCGAACAGGTGCATGGCAATCGCCGGCGGCACGTCGCATAGCGACTCGTAGTGGTCGCGCGGGACGACGAGGACGTGGCCGCCGTTCACCGGCTGGACATCCATGAACGCGATGGCGTCGGAATCCTCGTAGCAGACCGACACCTCGGCGGCGCCTTGAACCAGGTCGCAGAAGATGCAATGAGCGGCAGTCCTGGACATGTGCGTCTCGAAGAGAGGGACCCAATACCAATATGCACCACTGGTGCCAAACGAAGCGGCCCGCGGATCGCTCATCCGCGGGCCTTACCTCTCATGCGCAGTAGCGCCGATGCTACAGCGACCGCGTCATTGCGCCCTCACGAGCTCGACCCGCCGGTTGTTTTGACGTCCCTCCGGTGTGTCGTTGGGACTCACCGGTTTGGTCGCCGCCAGGCCCCTGGCAGTGAGCCGCGCCCCGTCGACCGAGTAGGTGTCGATGAGGAATTGCCTCACCGCCGCCGCGCGCTTTTCGGACAGCGTCTGGTTTGTCACAGCGGCGCCCACGTTGTCGGTGTGACCTTCGATGGCCAGCTTGAGGTCGGCGTGCTCGTTCAGCATGCGCCGATCTCCTTGAGCGTCGGAGTGCTCCCGGGGCGGATGCGCTCACTGCCCGAGTCGAAGTAGATGCCCTGCGTGGCCACGCGCCCGCTCTCCGCGATGGCATCGTAGAGCTTCTTCCCTCCTGCCATGACGCTCAGGTTGGAGAGCATGGTTGGCATGTCCTCTTTTCCTGGGATCTCCATCGAGATCTTGTTGCTCCGGCCGAGGTCGGCGTTAGGTATGTTGGCAACCCGCGTGTCGTTGATGTAGACCTTCACGTACTTCCCGTCCGCCATCACGCGAGCGCGCAACGGCGCATTTTCCTGCAGTGCACCGGGTGTGGGCCCTGTGATTGGTGATTCGCCCCGAAGACGCCTCCCATACCCTTTCCGCCGTACAGGCGAAATCGCACGTCATCCGCTGAGCAACTTCCATGTTACCCTCGACGAACTCGAGACGACGCGGGAAGTCCCCGACGTTGTCTTTCGTGAAATCGTCGACGTATAGAGCGCGCGAGCCCGGAATGAAGTCGTAGTTGAGCCACGCTCCCTCCCCCGGTTTCACGGATGAAAGCGTTGCCGGTGTGGCCGCTCCGGCTCCGTCGGTTGCCACGGCCGAGATGGGCGGGGTGCCACCCTAGTCGCGCGACGGTCGGGTGAGCGGCGCCTCGACCGAGCGAGTATCTTTCGCGCGCCGAAGGCGGTGTTTCGTTCGCGTCCTGCCTTCGGCGTTTCACGGATCGCGCACCGCATACCTTATCGGGAGATCGCCTTGGCCACTCAGACGCGCGGCGAGAAGAAGGGGCTAGCCGGCCTGAGCCGAGACCAGCTCGTCGCCGCCTACCGGACAATGCTCCTGTCGCGCAAGCTCGACGACAAAGAGATCCAGCTCAAGCGGCAGAACAAGATCTTCTTCCAGATCTCAGGCGCCGGTCACGAAGCGGTGCTGACGGCGGCCGGGCATGTGCTCCGCCCGTCGTACGACTGGTTCTTTCCATACTATCGGGACCGCGCGCTCTGCCTGACGCTCGGCATGACGCCGGCGGAAATGCTGTACGAGGCCGTCGGCGCCGCGGTCGACCCGAACTCCGGCGGCCGTCAGATGCCGAGCCACTGGGGACACAAGGCGCTGAACATCGTGTCCTCCTCATCGCCCACCGGAACGCAATTCCTGCAGTCCGTGGGTGCGGCGGAAGCGACGCTTCGCGCGAAGCTGCTCGACATCACGAATGGCTTTCACGACGATGAAATCGTGTACGTCTCCACCGGTGACGGCACGACGAGCGAGGGCGAGTTCTGGGAGTCGTTGAACACGGCGGCGAATCTGAAGCTGCCAGTCGTGTACCTCGTCGAAGACAATGGCTACGCCATCTCCGTCCCTGTCGAGGTGAACACGGCGGGTGGATCGATCTCGAAGCTCGTGAGCTCGTTCCCAGGGCTGTTCGTTCAGGAAGTCGACGGGTGCGATTTCCTCGCGAGCTACGCCGTGATGTCCAAGGCGGTCGATTATGCGCGGGCGAGAAAGGGCCCTGCCCTCGTGCACGCGCACGTGATCCGTCCCTACTCGCACTCCCTGTCGGATGACGAGGTCATGTACCGCCCGCCGACCGAGCGTGATGCCGACGCGGCAAGGGACCCCGTGACCGTATTCCCGCGCTGGCTCTTGGAACACGGTCACGCGACCGAAGACGACATCGCGTCGATTCAGCAGGAGGTCGACGAGGTCGTGCTGGCCGCCACCGATGACGCGTTAGGCCAGCCGCAGCCGGGCGTCGATTCGGTCTACTACGGCGTCTACTCGCCGGACGTCGATCCGACGAGCGAGCAGTTCGACACGGAGGACGATCCGCAGTTCTCCGGCAACGAGACCACGATGGTCGATCTGCTCAACGCGTGCATGAAGGACGAGATGCGACGTGACGAGCGCATCATCGTCTTTGGCGAGGACGTCGCCGACGTGTCGCGCGAGGAGTACCTCGGCAAGGTGAAGGGCAAGGGTGGCGTGTTCAAGGTCACGTGGGGCCTGCAGAAGGAGTTCGGGGGCGCCCGCGTGTACAACTCGCCACTCGCGGAAGCGAACATCATAGGCCGCGCCATCGGCCTTGCGGTGCGCGGGTTCAAGCCAGTCGTCGAGATCCAGTTCTTCGACTACATCTGGCCCGCGTACATGCAGCTGCGGAACGAGCTGGCGACGATGCGGTGGCGATCGAACAACAACTTCTCGTCGCCGGTCGTCGTTAGGGTCACGTACGGCGGCTACATCCGCGGCGCGATCTATCATTCGCAGACGGGTGCCTCCCTGTTCACGCACTGCCCGGGTCTCCGGGTCGTGTGCCCTGCCACAGCGCTCGACGCGAACGGGCTGTTACGCACGGCGATCCGGTGCGACGACCCGGTGATCTTCCTCGAGCACAAGCACCTCTATCGCCAGACGTACAACAAGGCCGCCTATCCGGGCCCGAACTTCATGATCCCGTTCGGCAAAGCCAAGATCGTGCGCGAGGGCACGGACGTAACGGTCGTGACGTATGGTGCGACGGTCCAGCGTGCGTTCGCGGCGGCGAATCAGGTTGCAGAACAGGGGATCTCTGTCGAAGTGATCGATCTGCGCTCGCTGTCGCCGTGGGACCAGGAGGCGGTGTACGCATCGGTGCGGAAGACCAGCCGGGTCATCGTGGCGTACGAGGATGCTCTTTCGTGGGGCTATGGCTCGGAGATCGCGTCGCGCATCGCCGACGACTGCTTTGCCTGGCTCGACGCGCCCGTTAGGCGGATCGGGTCGACGGACACGTTCGTCGGGTATGCGCCGCAACTCGAGGACGCGATTCTGCCGCAGGTGGAAGACTTCCGGACGGCGTACGAGGAGATTGTGATGTTCTGAGTGCTACGAGAGAGGGCCTCCCTACATGCAGAGGGGCGGCGGCCCCGTGGCCCGCGCCCCCCCCTTAAAAGTGTAAAAACCCCAGCCGTGTCGACCCCCCCGAGGTGTTTAA
>JBKOYV010000321.1:0-5674 GCA_046725585.1 Gemmatimonadota bacterium
GTCGACAACCGGGTGTTCCTCCTCGGGCTCGATCAACTGTACCGCGCGAGGATGAAGCGCCACGAAAGCACCGAGTTACTCGCGTCCGCGCGTGCGGTCGCCGCGGAGCTGGATCTGACACCCGCTGACGTCCCGATCGAAGGTTATTACACAGAGACGAGACGGCTCACGGAATATTTCCGCCTCATTCGGGGCTTGCAGGAGGTAGGCAGCGAGGCATCCGGTCGCGTTGCGCAGATGTCCGAATTCCAGCGACTATTGTCCGTGATGTCGGCGCCCCTGTACGGTCGGCCCGGCGAAGTGGGTAAGCTACTTCCGGTAGGGCGCGACCCTCTTGCGCAGGCGCTCGTGGAGCTCCGTGCGGATCCCAGCCAATGGACTATCGAAAACATCGCGGAGCGTGCACACCGCGTTGCCCTCGACACGCAGGACTTCTCTCTCGTCGGCCTCGCAGCCATTGCCCGGGATACAGTGGTCCTGGCGGCGTTGCGCGAGTCAGTAATCTTGTATGCGGAAAGCGTCACGATGAGCCTCGAGCCTCGTGACCCACCCGTTCACGTCTACATCTGGCAAGTGGACGAAGAGTTGGCACGCGGAGCCGCGCGCTTCGTGGCCACGTTCAACGAGCTCTTCGATGACGACCTGCCCGAGCCCGTCGAGGACAACGCGGATCTGTTCTTCTCGGCAGCCGACGAGGATGAGATCGTTGGCCGTTGCGCTTGTATCGCCAGGACCCCGCCACCCGTGCGTTTCTACCACTGGGCGGTATCTCGCGGCCGGGTTGGGAGACCCACGGTCGAGGAGTTCTGGGATTCCGAGCTCTGGACGACGGAACGCTATCTCCATCGACCGCGCTGACCCTGTGGATTGCCGCACGCGTTAGGTGACCGTGTCCATGACCGACACTGTCGACAACCTCATCCTCGATCTCGTCGAATGGGTCGAGCGGAGCGACCGCACCTACCAGGAGACGATGGACGCCTGGCGCACATCGTGTCCGAGGCTGCCTGTTTGGGAAGACGCGTGCGAGCGCGGGTTCGTGGAACGGGCCGTCGCGGACAACCGCGTGATGGTTCGAGCAACCTCCGGGGGGTGGGCGTTCCTCAAGGAGAGAAGGCCCGGCGCCTACGAGGATCTCCAGCGTCAAAGCGGACTAAAGTCCGGAATTGAAGTCTGACACTGTCGGACGCATGGAAGACCTGCCACAGCCCATCGCCGATTTCGTGAACGAACTGGCCGCCATGCCGGGTGCCATCGCCGTGGCGTTAGGCGGCTCGCGAGCGCGCGGCGCCGGCGAGGCAGGCACTGACTGGGATCTCGGTCTCTACTACCGCGGTACGATCGACCTGCGTGCACTCGAGGCGCGGGGGACCGTCTACCCGCCGGGCGCGTGGGGGCGGTTGATGAACGGTGGCGCGTGGCTCAAGATCGGCGGCGAACGCGTCGACGTGCTCCTTCGAGACCTCGACGTCGTCGAACACTCGGCCCGGCGCGCCGAGTGCGGTGAGTTCGAGGTGGACGCGCTGCTGGGGTACGTTGCTGGGGTCCCGACGTACCTGCTCAGCGCGGAGCTCGCGTCGTGTCATACACTCATCGGTACCTTACCGGCCGCACCGTTTCCGCCGCAGCTCGCCGCCGCAGCACCGCCGCGATGGCGGTTCTGTCGAACGTTCAGCCTCGAGTACGCGCGCGTGCACGCCGCGCGAGGCAACCTGGTCGGGGCCGTCGCGCAGGCGGCCAAGGCGGTCATGGAGGAAGCCCATGCGGTCATGTGCGAGCAGAGCCGGTGGGTATGCAACGAAAAGCGGCTGATCGACGCCGCGGGGCTCGGCGGCGTCCAGGGTCTCTTTGCTCAGGTGCCGTCCGAGCCGGCAGACGTCGTCTCCTGGGTCGACGCCGTGGCGGACCGCCTGGGAGTGCAAGCAGGGGAGGGGATGCCCTGGAAGGCTGCCAGTCGATGACGCACCGTCACGTGGTCGGCGTTAGGCATGACGAACGTCCACAATTGAGGAAGAACAGGATGCTTCGCACGCTCGGCTGCGCAGCAGCACTCTTTGCCGTGACGGCAGTCCCGCCGGCTCCAGCAAGCTTCCAGGGCACCGGCGCCCCGGGCACCGGACGTCAGGCCGCTCAGCCTAACGGGCCGTCGCCCACCATCGCCAACATCGACTACGCTCCGCCCGAGCCGGCGACGAGCAAGGGGCACAAGCTGGATCTCTACATCCCCGCCGGCGCGCGAACGCCGATGCCCGTGGTGATCTGGACCGCAGGCTCCGCCTGGATGAGTGACATGGGGAAGGGCAGGGCGGACGTCATCGCCGCGCAGCTCCTGCCGCTTGGGTACGCGGTGGCCGGCGTGTCGATCCGGTCGAGCGCACAGGTCAAGTTTCCCGGCCAGCTTCACGACATCAAGGCGGCGATTCGCTGGCTGCGCGCCAACGCCGCGAAATACCACCTCGATCCCGATCACATCGGCCTCATCGGCGACAGCTCCGGCGGTTGGACGGCGGTGATGGCGGCTCTCACCGGCGATGCGCCCGACATGGAAGGCTCGGTGGGGGTGAAGGAGGGCTCGAGTCGAATCCAGGCCGCGGTTGCCTTCTACCCGCCGACCGATTTCCTGTCGATGGACGCGTGGGCCGTACGAAAGTGTGGACCATCCTCCGCCGGACCGCCCAACTTCGGCGGCGGGTTCTGCCACGACGATGAAGGGTCGCCGGAATCGCGGCTCGTTGGCTGCGCCATTCAGACGTGCCCGGAGAAAGTTCACGCGGCAGACCCGACACGGTACATCACCGCCGGCGATCCTCCGATCATGATTCTACACGGCGATTCCGACCCGCTCGTGCCGCACAACCAGGGCGAGCGGTTGTACATGGCGCTGAACAAGGCGTGCGCCAACGCGGTTTTCATCAGTCTTCCCAAGGCCGGACACGGACCCGTGGCCGGCTTTCTGACCGATGATGCGCTGCGCGAAGCGGCAACCATGCGATCGACGTCCGCCGACGCCTGCACGGTCACGAACCCGGTGCCCTATCGACCGACGTGGAAAACCGTGAGCGGCTTCTTCGACCAGTACCTGCGCCGATGAGCCGCATGTGTTTCCTGATCGTCGCGCTCGTCGGCGCGTTAGGCGTCGCACACGCTCCAACGGCCGAGGTCTCTGGAGTCGTTTTCGACGACACGAATCGGAACGGAACGAGAGATGCCGGGGAACGAGGCGTCGCCGGCGTCGCCGTCTCGAACCAGGACGCCGTCGTGACGACCGATGCCTCGGGCAGCTTCCGCTTGCCGGGAACCGGCACCGGAGTGGTCTTCGTCTCTGCCCCGAACGGGTATCGCGCCGTCGGCCCGTGGTGGCGTCAGGCGGATTCCGTGTCACCGCTTTCGTTCGCCCTGACGACAGATCAGCCGAGCGCCGAGCTGACGTTCGTCCACGCGTCCGACACCCACATCTCGCCAGCGTCCTTGCCGCGCACGCAGCGGCTCCGGGCTCTCGTCGATTCGATTGCCCCGGGGCTGCTGCTCATTACCGGTGACCTCGTGCGTGACGCGCTCCGCGTTGGAGAGGCCGAGGCGACCGGCTACTACGAGCTGTTCGCGAAGGAGCGCACCGCGTTTCGCACGCCGGTGTTCACCGTTCCGGGCAATCACGAGAACTTCGGCATCGAGCGCGACACCTCGCACGTGCCGGCCACGCATCCGCTCTACGGCCGCGCGATGTACCGCCACTACTTCGGGCCGGACTACTACTCGTTCACACGCGGGGGCGTGCACTTCGTCGGGTTGAACACGGTCGACATCGACGACCAGCGGTACTACGGTCACGTGGACAGCCTGCAGCTCGCGTGGCTCGAGCGCGACGTCGCGCTGGTGCCGGCAACGATGCCCATCGTGACCTTCGACCACATCCCGTTCTTCACCACTATCGAAGGGCTCAACGGCTACAACGATCGCCCGCCGGCGCCATCACTGATCACGGTGAAGGGCAGGACGGTGTATCGCCACAGCGTCTCCAACGCGGGCGACGTGCTCGCGATCTTGCGTAAGCACCGTCACGTGCTCGCGCTCGGCGGCCACATGCACGCGACGGAGCGCATCGAGTACGAGATGGCCGGAGTACGGACGCGGTTCAATCAGGTCTCGGCGGTCGTCGGCAACTCACAGGGGGCGGGGCTCGAGTCGATCTCCGGTGTGACGCTGTATCGCGTGAAGAACGGCGAGATCGATTCGGGGCGGTTCATCCCGCTCGAACGCGTGAAGTAATTCGAGGCCTGGGTAGACGTGGCAGCGGCGGTCGACCGAAACGCCACGGCTACACGACGAATCGGGGAAGCGCCGGATTCAAGTGCATCAACAGGTCATACACCGACCCGGTGACCCGCGCGACCTCATTTGGGTGAATCTCCGGTCGATCGGGTCCGAGGAACGTCGCGACATCGCCGATGCGCACGGACTCCTCGTCGCCGATCTCGATGATCGAATGACTGGCGCTCACCGCGCCAATCACCGGGTACAGGCGGTCACCAACGAGCACTTTCGCGCCTTTGACGGCCGTTCGGGCGTAACCGTCGCCATGGCCTAACGGGATCGTCGCGATCCACGTGGGTTTCGTCGCGATGTACTGGCGTCCATAGCTCACGCTGTCGCCGGGTCGCAGCCGGTCCGTCCGTACCACGCGCGCACGCAGCCGAAACGCAGGCTTGAGGTCGGCCATCGAACGCTCCTCGTCGAACTTGTCGGGGTAGCCGCCATAGAGCGACATGCCCGGGCGCAGCAGATCGAAGCCCCCGTCGCGGTGATGGAAGATCGAGTGCGACGACGCCGCATGGAGCTTCCCGAGCGTAATGCCAGCCGCCGCGGCATCGCGCGTTAGGCCCTGGAATCGCGCCAGCTGCTCGCGATCGAACTCGGCGTCCTCGGTGAACGTCATGAACGTGCCCGTGAGCTTGCACTGCTGCACGCCGGCGAGTGCACGGAGAAACGGCATCGCCCGATCATACCGAATGCCCATCCGGCTCATGCCGGTGTCGATGTACGCCTGCACCGGTGCCGGTTTGCTAGTACGCAGGCGCGCGAGACGTAACGGATCATCATCCGCATACACCGCGAGCGTGATGTCGTGGGCGACGAGATCCTTCATCATGGCATCGGAGACGCGCGCCATGAGCAGAATGGGTTTCCGCACGCCCTGCTCGCGCAGCACGAGCGCCTCATCGGCACGAACGAGGGCGAAGCCCTCGATCTCCGGTCGTGGCTCGAGCACCCGAGCGACGAGCCGAAAGTCGAGCCCGTAGCCGTGATTCTTGATCACGGCCAGGATCGGCCGGCCGCCGAGCTGGTGGAGCGCCGTCGCGTTATGCGCGAGGTTCGCCGGGATGACCTCGACCCACGGATCGAAACGATCCCGGGCCGGTCCGGGCTCGGCCCCCCTTGGCCCGCGCGGTTCGTACGGCGTTTCGGCAAGCAGCCGCGTCGCCGGCCCGAGCGACGCCGCAGCGGCGGCGGAGCGCAGAAATGTGCGGCGAGAAACGTCCATGGCAGCCGGCTGAGAGTAGACTAGTAGAGCGTGCTTGAGATGTTGATAGCAGGCGTCCTAGGCCTCGTTGCCAGATTTGGCAACACGCGCGGAGAGGGCCGGGGCACCGCCGAGCGCCCTAGTTGCCAAATCTGG